>JAHEZJ010000047.1:0-16218 GCA_023251135.1 Flavobacterium sp.
GCAGATGGAATTTCAGGTAAATGTTTATTTTTGTTGATGTAATCTTCTACTTCTTGAAGTGATTTTAATTGGTAATCATTTGCAAAAACATAATCGGGTACTAGTGGTCCTGTCATATCAACACGAACTTCCTGGGTATGAATTTTTCCTTTTACAGTTAATTTTTCGTCAGGAGATATTGTTCCAATTCCTACATTCCCATTTTGGATATAATGGTTTCCGAATCCGCTAACTCTTAAATATCCAGTTGAGATTAAGTTATAATTTAGTTCATTTGATGCCGAAAAATCCGGTATATTAACCCCAGCTGGAGTTTGATTAATCTTGATTTGATTTTTGTCGGTAACGACATCAACCCTGTCTTGTAAATAAGTAATTTTAATTCTATAAGTGGCATAATCTCGAACATCGAAAAATATTGGTAATTGTTTGTTGATATAGTCACCAAGACTGGTACTTAAATCTGTAGGTGAGCCCAGTACAATTTTTCCGGAATGATACATTCCGTTTGATTCAAGAAGTTTGACAACCGGAGAACCGGTATTAGCCCCTTGATGGAAACCATTTTCAACAACGTACCTTTCATAACCTGTGCCATAAGAAACTTGAAAAAGTTCTATTATGATCACGCCTCCAGCTTGCCAGTGGTAAGAATTATATCCAACAGAGGCGATTTCATATCTTTTTGCCTGCATTTCAGTTGCTGACAATCCAGATATAACGCTTGTTTTTATACCATTTTGGTCAGTATGTGTTTGCGCAAAAAGAAACGAGGAAAAAAAGAAAATTAAAGCTGAAGTAATTATTTTATTAAAATGCATCTTTATCAATATTTGAAGTATTTATTTTTGTAACGTGCTTGAAAAAAATTGTTCGATTTAACGTTTTTAGTTGATCGTAAAATTAAAGACAGTGCTTCTTGGGCTTACATTACCCGCTTCATCAAATGATTTGATAAACCAATAGTAAGTTCCTTTCGCAAGTGTTTTGTTGTAGGGTGCAGTAGCTTTGTCTTTAAAGTTCAAATTGGTTAGCGCACTTTCAGTATAAACATAGATACTGTCTTTTTCAGGACTTCCGGCAACAGGAGTTCTGCTCCATTGAAAATTAACACTGGTATTTGTAGTGGTGCTGGCATTTACCGGGCTCGATAGAACAGGAGTAGCCGGAACTTTAGTATCTACCAGGATAGACCTTGAAGTATATAAAGTTTGCGAAGTACCATTGCTGGCTCTTATTTTCCAGGTATATTTTCCTTCATCGAAAGTATAATTGAGTACCGTAGCAGCCGTACTTTGTTCTTTTACTAAAGTATTATTTTCGTCTAATACTTGAAGTTGGTAAGAACTTGCTCCAATAATTGTTTCCCATGATAGTTTTTGCAGCGCTGTTTTCGTTGTTAAATTATTTGCAGGAGTTAATAAGATCACGGTATTGTTTTGAAAGTCATTATTGTTTAAAACTTCAAAACTTCGTTTGGTATAAGCAGTTTCGTAGCCACTATTTACCGCTTTTACACGCCATTCATATTTTCCAATGTTTAATTGCTGCGTAAATGAGCTCTTTGACACCAGAGTATCGCGAACTATTTGTTGTGGAGCATCAAAATTAGGTGTTGCAATTTGCAGCCTGTATTTTTCTGCATCTTTAACAAGATCCCATGAAAAGGTTACCCCTGAAGATGAAAGTGCAACATTGTTACCAGGAGCTACAAGGCTTACTTCTTTTTTAGAAATATCCGGTACCAGAAGTATCTCTTCACAAGAGACAAAACTTAGCATTATTATAAAAAAGAAGAATTTAAGAAATGAAATTTTATTCATGATAAAATAGAATTGAATATTTTTTGATCTTTAACCAAAAGGGAAGGGACTAACTAAGCTACAGGTTAAATAAGTTTTTGTTTTTTTTCTTTGGGGTGATTCTTTTTTCAGTTATTCCTTTGCAACTGCTATGCTCTTTTACAATATCGGCCACATACCATTTTCCTCTTTCAGATGTAGTCCAGCAAAATGAACTTACCTGATAGGCAACAATGGTTTCGGGATTGATATCGATCGCATCTACTTTTTTTCCGGATTTGAATATCAAGATGCTGTATTTTTTATACACATTATTGGTTAAATAAAAAGCATCGGCCTGTCTGATTTTGGAGATTTCGTCAGTTGACAAACTAACAGCCAGACTTGAGATAATTTTTGAAGACTGCGTATTTACCAATAGATTTAAAATTTCAGTATTATAATCTGAATTTATTTCATGAACTAAACCAGCAACATCCAAAATCTTAATCGTTACTAATTCCGGTTTTATGGGTAAGCTATCGATATAGGCTACTTTAGTTTGATTTTGGTTGTATTTAGCTTTCGATTTGTAAATTTTGTTTAACTTCTTGTTGTAAGGAACTACTCCAATTTCAACACGAATATTATTTTGGAGTTTAGGAAGAGCTTTGGTTTCAAATACATTTTGATTATAAGTTAATTTAGACTCACCAATACTTCCTAATTCTACTACTGAAGAGGAGAATTTATATTCTTCATTTTTAATTTTGGTTGTTTGGCAAGCAGTGCAAATTATTATAACCAAAACAACAATTCTTTTCAACATAACTCTGATTTTTAATTAGATAGTTTTGTTTATTAGAGTTCTGATATACAATTACTATCGATTCTTTTTTCTTAAAATTTTATCAACAAAACTAGTCAAATAGATGTAAATGACTGTTAAAAATTATTTTTATTTTAAGATTTTTGATACTGTAGATTTCGACGGTTATTTTTTGCTTTTATAGCCTATTGGGTTTCGGCTTTTAGAAGGTTCTTTTGCTACTATTTTAAAATGTAAAACCTCTCTGGGTGGCGAAGTTTCGAGTTTTTATACTTTGTCGAAGCTTTTTGCGGGTGAGAAGTCGGAGACGTTCGCACATTGTTTCATAAGAACTCTTCGCAGAGCGTGGAAATTTTATTTATATTAAAACCCAAACATTAAAAAAACTATACAATTATAGTAAAAATTTTCTTATAATTTTATGTAATTATTAATAAATTATTTCTCATTTTTACTCTCTTTATTTTTCAATAAAAAAGATATATTTGTACAAATTAATTTATATTTTGTTTTGAAAAAAAATATCCTTAAAAAACTACCTTCTTTTAACCTTCAGGAGATGTTGATTGTGTTGGCTATTATAGGAATCTTACTTTTAATTGCGCTGCCTAATTTGATGCCTTTAATTACTAAAGCCAAAAGTGTTGAGGCACAAGTACAATTAAAAGCGATTTATAATGCTGAAAAACAATACTATTTCATGTACTCAAAGTACAGTCCCAATTTTTCGGAAATAGATTTTGAAGCTCCAAAAACAACAAAAGAAAATGGTAGTGCTAACTACGTATATGAGATTATTCAATCTGATAATAATGCCTTTAAAGTAAAAGCAACGGCTATCACTGATTTTAATGGGAATGGTGTTTTTAACGTTTGGGAGATTGATCAGAATGGTGTTCCCAAGCAAATTATAAACGATTAGATGTGGTATTTAAAACTTATACTGATACTTGTATTTGCAATTGTTTTATATCAGGATTTTAAGAGTCGTTTAGTATATTGGTTTTTATATCCCGTTATCGGGATTTTGGCATTTGCAATTCAGTTGTACACTGTACCTCTAAATATTGCGATTTATAATTTGGGAGTCAATTTACTGCTGGTGGCTTTCATTTTAGGTGTTGGCTTTCTGTATTTAAAATTGCGTAATTTGAATATTAAAAATTCAATTGGAATAGGAGATATTTTATTTTTTGTCTTTATTTCCTGCACTTTTTCCACCGTATCTTTTATTGTGCTGTTTGTTTTTGCATTACTGTTTTCACTTCTCTTGCATTTCGTATTAAGTATTAAAAAAGAGGAGCAGACAGTTCCTTTGGCGGGTTATATGGCTCTTTTTTTTGGAGCGGTATATGCGATGACTTTTTTATGTAATGGCACTTTTTTATACGTTTATTAATTATGATGAATTTCGATATTCCAATAGAGTTTCAACAGCTTGTAAAATCAGAACAGGCTTATTATTATCGGATTATTCCTGTTGGAAAAAAGGACCAGATTGTTTTATTAAAGACAGATGCTCCTGATATTGTAAGCTTACAAAATGAATTAGGAATTTTATTAAGTTTTAAAGTTGAATTAGAAAATGATTCTACCGAAAATATAAACCGTTACCTAAGTACTAATTATAGAAAAACAGCAAACAATAGCGTTTCAGAAATTCATTATACCGCCGATTTTTTAGAAAAAATTGTTTTAAACGCAAAAGAAATCGGAAGCAGTGATATTCATTTTGAACCTTATGAGAAAAATGCCAGAGTTCGTTTTCGTCTGGATGGAAAACTAAAAGAACAGTTTCATATTTCGGTTGAAGAATATCCGGTAATTGTCAATAAAATAAAGATTCGGGCTCAGCTGGACATTTCGGAGAAACGTTTGCCACAAGACGGACGTATTACGATGGTAACAGATTATCAGGATTTTGATGTCCGTGTATCCGTTTTGCCTACTTTACACGGCGAAAAAGTAGTATTGCGTATTTTAAGTAAAGATACCAGTCATATCGATATCAATTCGCTTGGTTTTACGGAGCAGGAATTGAGAGCTTATTTAGAGAATATTAAACGTCCGAATGGTATTGTTCTTATTTCGGGACCAACTGGGTCAGGAAAAACAACTACTTTATATGCTACTCTAAAGAAATTGAATGTACCCAATACTAATATTTTAACAGTTGAAGATCCTATAGAATATACGCTTGAAGGGATTAATCAGGTACAGTTGAAAGAAAATATCGGACTTGATTTTGCCACGACCCTCAGGACTTTTTTACGACAGGATCCGGATATTATCATGGTTGGGGAAATTCGTGATGTTAATACGGCCAATATGGCGATTCGGGCTGCTTTGACCGGACACCTTGTTCTGTCAACCATTCACACCAACTCGGCCTGGGCTACAGTATCCAGATTAATCGACATGGGAATCCCATCTTTTTTAATTGCCAGTACCTTAAATATTAGTGTGGCACAGCGGTTGGTTCGTAAATTGTGTGATTCCTGTAAAACAGAGGAAACTATTTCGGCTTCCATTTTTCCAGTTGGATTTGAAATTCCAACTGATTTAAACTCCCATCATGTAGCGGTAGGTTGTGAACACTGTTATCATACCGGTTACTCCGGACGAAAAGCAATTTATGAAATTTTACCAATAGATGGTGAACTTTCTAAATTAATCAAAAATAATCAGCTTGATATTAATGACTATATGGAAGAAAACAACATTTTCACACTAAAACGCAATGCATTGTCATTAATAAAAGAGGGGATCACTTCTGTAGATGAAGTTTTTTCATTACTCTTGTAGTAAAATACACCTATTTTTAAAGTTATACAATTGAAATAAATTCATGAAAAAAATAATTACTCTATTTTTAATCTTAATTTTCCAGATGTCATTTTCTCAGGAAAATAGAATCTTACAGCTTAAAAATCATATTGAATCAATTACCGCTGATGCTCCGGGCCTAAACGAAAAAATTAATGTTAATATTAAGGAAGCTTCATTATCCAGTTTTTTATTAGCCGTTTCTCAGGTTCATAAACTTAATATTAGTGTTGCTCCCAATTTAAGTCAGATTAATATTGTGAATAATTTTTCAGATGTGACGGTTGGCGATCTGCTGATTTTTTTGTGCAAAGAATACAATTTAACCATTGATTTTACCGGGAACATACTCTCTGTAAAATCTTATGTTAAACCTATAGAAATACCTGCTTTAAAAGCCATAGACGTAAGTTATGATCTGGCAAATAATTTGCTTTCGCTGAATTTAAAAGACGATAAATTATACGATGTTTTTAGAAAAATTATGGATGAAAGTGCTAAAAATTTAGTCTTTGCTCCGGGTCTTGAAAATCAGTTGTTAACCGTCTATATAAAAAATATGCCTTTTGATGCAGCTTTGAATAAACTGGCATTTGCCAATAATTTAAGCGTGACAAAATCGAGGGATAATTTTTATGTTTTTGATAAAACGGAAGGCAATTTTGTTGCAGAAGGGACTTCGGATCCTAACAATGCAATAAGACAGAATAAACCACAACGCACTAGAAAATCCAACTTTTTTTTCACAGTTGTTGATGCAGAAAAGAAATTACTAGATGTGGATTTTGAAAACACGGCAATTTCAAGTATAGTCTACGACATAGGCCGTGAATTAGATATTGATATGTTTATCTCCAGTCCTTTAGAAGGGGCAGGTAATGCAACTGTAAAAGCAAAGAATATTACTTTTGATGCCCTTTTGGTTAAAATATTCGAAACCAAAATAGACGGTAGCTCTTCCAACAACAGCAACAATAACAGTTCACAGCAATTTAATAATAATAATTCAGGCGCTGTTGTGTCATCTTCATCAGGAGGTAATTACACCTTTATGAAGAATGGGGCGATTTACTATTTTGGCACAAAAGACCAATTAGTGGTGAGAAACATCAAATCTATTCCGCTAATGCATCGTTCTATTGAGATTTTAAGCGACCCGTCGAAAGAGGGCAGAAGTGCCGGAAGACTCAACAATACCAATAATTTCTCTAATTATAATTCCAATTCTAACTCCAACTATAATTCGAATTCATTAGACAATAGGAGTAATTCTAATTTTCAGAATCAAAACAGCAATTACAGTAACGCAAACAATAGTAGTGCTTCTTCTTCTTCTAGCAGTAATCCTTCAGAATCAATTTTAACAATTATTCCGAATGAAATTAAAAAAGACTTAGATATAAAAATTGATAAAGAATTAAACAGCTTCCTGGTGAATGGTCCGGCTGCAAGTATCGAAAGATTCGAATCTTTTATACAGTATATTGACAAAGCAGTTCCGGTTATTTTAATAGAAGTTATGCTTCTGGAAGTAAACAGAAGTGCTAACGTTGAAACCGGAATTAAAGCCGGAATTGGTGACAAGCCAGTGAAAACATCTGGTACTGTGTTTCCGAATGCCGATATTAATTTAGGAGCATCTACAATTAACAGCATCATTGATGGTTTTAGCGGATTTGGGTCCTTAAATATTGGAAAAGTTGTTCCTAACTTTTACTTAAGCCTAAAAGCTATGGAAACCAATGGAAATTTAAAAATAAGGTCATCCCCAAGATTGTCAACACTAAACGGACACAAAGCCTATTTGTCTATAGGAGAAACCACTTATTATGTAGTGACCAATCAAAATTTTTACGGATCGCAAATTCCACAAGCTTCAGAGGTTAAAAATTACCAGCCTATTGATGCGGAGTTATCAGTAACGATTATGCCTTTGGTTTCCGGTAACGGACAAATTACAATGGATATAAAAGTGATACAATCGAGCTTCAACGGACAAAAAGTAGATAAAGATGCTCCTCCGGGAATTAATTCAAGAGAGTTTACATCGATAATCAGAGTGAAAGATCAGGATTTAATTGTATTGGGAGGTCTTGAAGAATCGGTGAAAAATGAGTCGGGATCAGGAGTACCTTTGTTATCGAGAATTCCTATTCTTAAATGGATATTCAGCTCTCGCAAACGAGAAGATTCAAAGAAAAAATTGAGCGTTTTAATTAAACCTACTGTTATTTACTAATGGGCTTACCATCAATAACCAGCCTCTTGCTTGGCAAACACTATATAGGCGTTGAGCACTTCACTTTAAATAATGAAGACAAGGTTTCGTTGCTGCTTGTAGAAAATAAAAAAGAAGGATTGGTAATTGACAAAAAAGACAGAGTCAATTACAATGGAAAAATAGCAGAAAAATGGGATGCTAAATTGCCTTTTTTCTTAATTATCAATACCAATCAGGTTATTCAGAAAGAGGTTGCGGGTATAGATCCTTCGGATGAAAAGTTACTGCATAAAGCATTTCCGAATACCAATTGGGAGGAGTTTTATTTTGAAATCTGGAGATTAAAAACAAAATCGGTAATTGCCATAACCAGAAGATCCTATTTGAATGAAATCGTATCCAATTACGAAGCGCAAAAGATAAAAATTGCGGGAATTAGTCTTGGTATTTGTGCTATTGCTGAGATTGTTAATTATAGCGAAGAAACAGAATTTTGCACGAATCATCAGACGATATCAAGACAGGAGCAGGATCAGATTGTTACTTCGGGTTTCCAGGATTCGACTATAGTTTACAATATAAATGATCTTCAGATCGAGAACAGGCAGTTATTGGCATTCTCGGGTATATTGAGAATGATAATGGGCGGTACCGCCAATACAGGGTCGGTAGTATCTTATAGTGATGAATTATATGATGCTTATAACCAGAACGTATTTTTTAATAAGGGTTTAAAAGTCATGGTCGGAATTTTATTCGCCATTCTACTGCTTAATTTTCTTTTTTTCTCACACTACTACAAACTGGCTCAGGAAACGGCTGAAACACTATTAGTGAACAAATCCTCTATTGAAGATGTGAATCAGCTCAAACAACGAATTATTGTCAAAGAAGAAAAAGTTAAAAATATTCTGGGGAAAACAACTTCGCAAAGTTCCTTAATGATCAATGAAATTGCGAGAAAAATTCCGTCCTCTATAGTGTTAACCGAATTGGCTTTTAATCCGTTGGAGAAGAAAGTAAAATTAGAAGAACCTATTCTTGTTCGCGAAAAAACAATTGCAATTTCAGGAACAACAATCGCAAATGAGGCCTTTACACGTTGGGTTGAAGAAATAGAGAAACTAAATTGGGTAGATAAAGTTCTGATAACCCATTTTGGTAAAAATGAAGCTAATGAAACGGCGTTTTCGATTAAATTAACGTTGAGATAAATGAAGTTAAACAAAAAAAATAAACTGCTTATCGCCGGTTTTTTGGTCGTACTTTATTTTTGTTATTCGCTTGCAATAGCAAATACAGTACAGTATTACAGAGAGTATCAAACCAAACAAGAACAGATAGCTGCAGATAGTAATATGCCTAAACTGGTAGGGCAATTGGCTCACAAAGAAAAACAGTTAGATCAGGCATTGGCAAAGTACGATGTAAATATTTCCGAATCCTTTCAGAACGATTTATTAAAACAGCTCACTTCTTATAGTGATAACTATAAATTGAAGATCGTAGATTTTCAGGAACCCCATGCCGTAATGCAAAAAGGATTTACGGTAACCAGTTATATTTTTTCGTTGGAAGGTTCTTTTAATGGCTGTTTGGCTTTGCTCAATAAAGTGGAAAATAATCCTGCCTTAGGGACTATCAGACATTTAAACTTTGTCAAGAAAAAAAATTACAAGACCAATACGGATGAATTATTTGTTGAGGTAATTATGCAAAAAAATAAAGGAGCTTAATCTGTTCGTTTATCAATTAAACTAAAAAGAAAAGAATCGTGAAAAAGACTATTTTATTAATGGTGACATTTGTTGTGCAAGTTAGTTTTGCTCAAAGTATTTTTCCAACTGATGGAAATAATGTGGGGATTGGAACAGTAAGTCCTGTTCATAAACTTGATGTACACGGTAATGCCATCGTCAGAGGCGCTCTAATCAGTACTGCATTTAGTGATACAGGCGGACACATACAGCTATTAAATCCTTCTAAAAATAGTAACGGAGGTGCAAGTGCCTGGATGATTTATAATATGACTGGCGGATATGGTAATAGTTTGCAATTTTGGGCTTATGATAATTTAAGTTGTGGAGTACCGGGTGGAATGTGTACTAATCGTTTTACTATAACCGATACTGGTAATGTTGGTATTGGCGAAGCTAAACCCGAGTCTAAGTTGATTTTAAAAGATAATAATCAGGTCTTAAGTTTTTTGACAAATCAAAAATTAAACGGAACCTGGCCTCCAGTAGCAGAAATGACTACAATGACTATACAGTCATCGGGGCTTTCTTCGGGTAATATTGCTTTTGCTACAGGAAATACTGAAATGATGAGAATTCAGGCAAATGGCAATGTTGGTATTGGAACTACAAATCCAAATGCAAAACTTACTGTAGCAGGAAATATCAGCTCCCGCGAGGTAAAAGTAACAGTAGATGCAGGAGCAGATTTTGTTTTTGAGGAAGAGTACAATCTAAAATCTCTTGATTCCGTAGAAAAATTCATAAAAGAAAACAAACATCTTCCTGAAATTGCTTCTGCACAGGAAATGCAAAAGGAAGGGATTAATTTATCAGAAATGAATATCAAACTTTTACAGAAAATTGAGGAGCTGACACTTTATATGATCGAGATGAAAAAGGAAAATCAACTAGTGAAGAAGGAAAATGAACTGATGAAAAAAAATCAAACTGAACTAGAGAAAAGAATTTCAAAAATTGAAATAAAATAAAGCTATGAAAAAAGTTTTTTTAGTGATTGCAACATTTGTTGTACAAACTAGTTTCGCTCAAAATCCCTCACGAGTGGGTACTTTAGAAATTACTAACGATGGAGTTTATAATAGCTCCATTAACAGTGGAAACGTTGCCAGAATGGATATGGGATTTGATGGAGCAAAAGGTTTTGTAAAATTTGGAGCGCATACAGGAAACGGGCAACGTGATAATATTCTTTATATGAGAGGTAGTGATGGAAATGTAGGGATTGGTACTAACGAGCCAACTGATTTACTGCATTTGAATTCTGTATCTCCAGTTTTGAGAATGACTTACCAAGAAGGAGGGTTTGCAGCAATAAGAGGGCTAAACTCTACCTGGATTTTTGGTTTCAATGGAAATCCGGGGTTCGAAGATATTTCATTTGGAACACAGGACGGATCAGGTTCCAGAACTTTAACTTTTGCGGCAGGTGGTTCAACCAGAATGAAAATCTTAAATAATGGAAATGTAGGAATAGGTACTTTAAGTCCGCAACAAAAACTTGTTGTTTCGAATAATGGAGCCGAAGGCTTTGAAGTTTACTTAGATCAACTTAATAGTGTTGTCGGATTGCAGTCCTTTAATAGGGCCTTATATTCGTATTCTAAAATGCAGTTAGATGCCAGTCAATTCTCGTTTATGTATGGCAATGTAGGGATTGGACTAGTTAATCCAACAAATAAGTTAGATGTAAATGGGACAATTCACTCCAAAGAGGTAAAAGTAGATTTGTCAGGCTGGCCCGATTATGTGTTTAAAAAAGAATATAACTTACCAACATTGGAAGAAGTTGAAAAACATATTTCTGAAAAAGGACACTTGAAAAATATTCCAAGCGAAGAGGAAGTTCTTAAAAATGGAATTAATCTTGGCGAAATGAATGCCAAACTGTTACAGAAAATTGAGGAGATGACTTTGTATATGATTGAGCAGAACAAAAAAATAAATGATCTTCAAAGAGAAAATAAAAAGCTGGGTGATTTGGAGAAAAAATTTGAAAAATTTGAAAAAACTTTAAAACATAAAACAAAATGAAAAAGATTCACCTAATAGTATTGTTTGCATCATCAGTTTTTGTCTCAAATGCACAAAGTTTAACTCCAACATCTAATATTTCGGCTCCGGGTACGGCAGACACTTTTAAGGCGGGTTATACTTTTTCTTATGCAACCTCGGGAACACCTTGGAATGGTGCTCTTATTAGTTACGGAGGATTTCCCGCAAATAATTATGACACTCAGATAAGTTCAGATTATGGTCCAAATGGAGGAAATCATATTTCGTTCAGGACTAAGAATGGAGACCAAAATGTATGGAATCCCTGGATTGAATTGGCAACAAAAAGGAAAAATAACTTTGACGGTGATCAAAGTATAAACGGTTTTGTGGGGATTGGAATAAATCCTGTACATAAATTGCATATTAATGGAGATCATGGTGATTCCAGAATTTTAATACATTCCGTAGGAGGAGGAGACGATGCCAGACAAGCGGATCTAATGCTTTGGGCGAGTGAACCGGGACTAACCTATTCTGGAGTAGGAATAGGTAATAACGTACACAATTTTAAGACTGGTATGGGAGGATTGACTTTGCTCAATACAGCAAGAGGAGGTTCGTATATTAGATTATTGGATAATTCAATATTGTTTAATGTCGTTTCTTCTTCAGGTACAGATAAACAGGCGCTAAGCATAAGCACGGAAGGTAATATAGGAATTGGCATGACGAATCCGGTAAACAAACTAGATGTAAACGGGACAATTCATTCCAGAGAGGTAAAAGTAGATCTGTCAGGCTGGCCTGATTATGTGTTTAAAAAAGAGTATACTTTACCAACATTGGAAGAAGTTGAAAAACAGATTACCGAAAAAGGACACTTGAAAAATATTCCCAGCGAGGAGGAAGTTCTTAAAAATGGAATTAATCTTGGCGAAATGAATGCTAAACTTTTACAGAAAATTGAGGAGCTGACTTTGTATATGATTGAGATGAAAAAAGATATTGCGATTCTAAAAGAAGAAAATAAAACTTTGAAAGTAAAGAAATAAGCAGTAATTAGTTTAAGGGAAATCCTTGGTTATTAAAATTATTATGAAAAAATATCTGTTGATTCTAATATTCTTTTTTGTGACGATCAGCGATGCACAAAATTATAATGACATAGCAAATTTTGCAATCGAAGGTACTCCGGTCAATGGAGTAAAAATTAAAACCAATCTTCCTTTTTTGCCATTCAGTCAGTTGCCAACTATAAGTATAAAGGGATTTAATTATGGGAGTTCGGAACCAATAAGCTTAACTATTGTTTATTATATATATCATACCGGTTCAGATGCAGGTGATTCTTCTTCATATTATTTCCACCAACCTAGAATGTCTTCATCAGGAAGTTACACTCCTCCGGTTTATTTAAGTAATGAAAATGGGAAAGTAGTTATTTTTATAAATGATAAAAGTTATTATCAAAGATTTACGGTAAGTGCTTATGCGCAAGGAATGCAGGAAACTAGTAGTTGGTTTCAAGGCTGGACGATAGTTGATGAAGCCATGAACGGTACAAAGACAGTCGAAATTCCGTATCAAAATAGATTTAAAGGGAATGTGTATTTGTCTGGCGGAGGTATTTGGAATGCAACTGGCAATGTGGGAATAGGAACTGAAAATCCGGATGCTAAATTAGCTGTAAAAGGAAAAATTCATTCAGAAGAAGTAAAAGTAGATTTAACTGTTCCAGCTCCGGATTATGTTTTTTCAAATGATTATCAATTAAGAAGTTTAAAAGAAGTTGAGACGTATGTAAATCAAAACAGCCATTTGCCAGAGGTTCCTTCTGCAAAAGAATTTGAAAAAAACGGAATCCATTTGGCAGAGATGAATATGGCTTTATTGAAGAAAGTAGAGGAACTGACTTTGTATGCCATAGGACAAGAAAAGAAAACAGAGCAGCTCATAAAGATTATTGAGGATCAAAATGAGAGATTAAAAGCTTTGGAAAAAAGCAGAAATAAATAGAGTATAGTCTACAAAGTAAAAAGCCAAAACGAATCATTCGTTTTGGCTTTTTTTTATGTGTAATTAGTTGTTTTATATATTGTTATGTGGTGATGTCTTCTAATGACAAGGTAAGTGGAATTTGCAATATCGGTACATAACTGTCGGTTACCGAATAAGCAGTCAACATGAAGGTATAGGCTCCGGCATTAGTTTGCGGATTATTGCTTTTTATCCAGCTGTTTATTCCTTCGGTTATCATGTCGGCCATACCTTTTCCGTGATCTGCGACTGTCAATTCAGTAGGAGTAACGAGCAGTACAGGTACATCTATCGGGAAAGTTGTTCCCGGAATGACATAACTATAATCACATTGCATTTTTATCGTAAAACCGGTAATCGCAGGATCTATTTTCTCCGTTAAGGCGTCAAACAAGGCCAGTAGCTGTACATTGAGTGTGCGGGTTGGCTGTACCGGATAAGTAGTGGTTGCGATTGTATTAATGTCTATAGGGGTATCCGCATTTAATAATGGGATCAGTTTGTTATAGAACATTATCTGCGGCGTTTGATAGATAAACGACTTATTGGTAGTTTGCCATGTACCATCCTCGTTCTGCAACAGTTCTTCGTTTCTTATTACAGCTACACTGCTCCAGGCATTCTGTGCATTCAGGATATCCAGATCATTAAGCTCAACGGTTCTTGAAGGATCATTATTTCGGTCTTCATATGACAGATATATTTTATTTCCTTCATTGTCAGTAGTGTAATACAAATATTCATTTGTTGTACCTTCAATCAATTCGCTTGTATAGCCTGTAATGGATACGTCGATCGTAACATTAGCAGATTGTTGGTTCGTAGAATCAATAGTGACAATTAAGTGTTCCGTTGTTTCCTGAGGGCTTTCGGTAATCGTGTAAGACAATGTAAATGGTGGTGCAGGAGCGGTCGTAAATGCTCTTGCTGCCAACATGGTTTTTCTAGGATTGACCTGATTGGTAACAGACCATTGATCGGCGACCTGATTTACAATATCGATAAAAGCCAACATCGCATAACGGGCATTAATAGCCAAAGTTGAATCAGCTTTTAAAGTTGCCGGAGTCAGAAGGGCAAGGCAATTATCGAAATCGGCATTAATTAATGGATAAGAATCAATGAATTGAGCAAATGCCTGATACAGTCCTAAATTTGGTGTATTTGTATTGGCATTAAAAGTCTGATTCTGATCCGTAACATTAAACTGAATTTCTGTTACAATAGTATCCTGTGCCGCTGAAGGGTTTTGGTACGTATAATAGTACTCCCATTGGCGCGCTTTTGCTATAGTGACCGGTTGTGGCTGAGTCGATTCGTTTGCCGGATAATCAAAATTCTGTGCCGATATCGAAGGAGGCGTTGGATAAGCACGCAACGGAACCGGTATTGTGGTTGCTCCAACATCACTCATATGGGCAAGCGGACTGTCTTTATGATCGATTTGGCCGTCAAGCGGAACTATAAAAGTCAGCCATGAAGAGGCAAGGTAATCTGCCAGATCCGGTATTTGCGTAATGTCAAATTCGAGGTGACTTACTTTGTATTGCATATCGCTAAAAGAGAAACTACGGCTTTCTGCGGCATCTTTGGCTTCAAACATATAAGTCAGCCAGGAATTACCATTGGCAGTTGGAACTTTTGCGGTGGACAATGAATATTCGGTCGATTTTAGAACGGTATCAGTGCCATCGGCAGTAGGATCAAGACCTAACATTTTTCCGTATAACGAAGGAACGTAAGGCTCTTTAGGCGGTACATTGTTTGAATTGGCATATTCAGCACCTTTGTAGGCCGAGTTTATACTGGCAGTAGTTTGTACAGAGGCGATATAACGATACGCATTTGCCAGTTGTATCAGGATTTGCTGTTTCCATTTTTCCTGAGCATTACCAATATTGGAAGGTTCTTTTCCGGCACTTGGCTCAATAATAAAGTCGATAGTCCCTTCAATAGCTTCAGCCAGTTTTTGTTTGGCGTCTAGTATCAATTGTAAATAATCCGGATCTCCGGCAAATACATCATTTGCAGTCAGTAAAAAGGCAGGAACGGAATAAGAAGGGCTAAGGAATTTGTCTACAGCCTGTAAAAACTGCAAGCCCCAGCTGTCCATATCGATACTTGTGTAATTTTTGGTGATGCCATTGTCTGCCGGATAAGGTTTACCTTGCTGATATGCATTGATCTTAGCAGAGAACGACTGTAAGCTGGTTGCCAACGGAATAGGAGCGAAGTAGTACACCTGCTGATTGTTGAATCCGAATTTAAGACCATTGACCCCGGTGCTGTCAAAACGAACCATCCAGAGTGGTGCATTTGCAGTTGTATCGCTGTTGCCTTTGGTAAGATTGGCTCCGGTAGCGGCTTTAAGTACAATGCCTGCATTTGGCTGATTGATAAAAGCAGCTTCAAATTGTTCGGCAAAATAAGTGAGTGCCAGCATAGCGTTTACACCGTTCTCGGATAAAGGCTGAATAACAGTGCTGGATATAGCAACTCCCGCAACATTCACGAAATTAGGATCTAAATTCGCAACACGTTTCATCGTCAGGGTTGTCGTTACCAATGAAATTTCCGGTAAGGTAGTAATATTGGCGGTTGATACTACTGAACTGATGGTATAGGTTTGAACCGCAACCGGCGACTGACCTGCAATGATCGCATTTAAATACACAATAATTGGATTGATAAAATGATTCAATACATCACTGTTTGCAATACTATGATCTGTCGAGGTAATCACTCCTTGTGCATTGGCCTGATCTTCTA
>JAHEZJ010000047.1:16228-31837 GCA_023251135.1 Flavobacterium sp.
TACCGTTGTGGTGTAATGAATCACCATATCGCTATTGCTAAGCTGATAATAGATGTTCATAAACGTAATGATATCGATCTGAGCATTATTCTGTGCTCCGTCACCTATGTACCGTACCGTATTGAAATTAAAATTAAGACTTAGGTTTGGTTTACTGTTAACCGCACTAAATAAGTACGATATCGATACCGATGGCCATTGACTTAGGGCAATGATCGCATCTGCATATAAAAGCTGCATGGAAGCATTTAGCGGAGTGGTTCCACTTGGTGGCACATTTCCAAACATATCCTGCCAATTCATAACCATTTGTACCGTAGTTCCTATACCGGCATATGGGTTTGGATATTTCGGATCTGTTCCTTGCGGCTGTACATATTTGTAATAAGGTACAACAGCGCTGTAATTCCAATCTTCAACATCATCATTGGCCGAAGCGTTTCCATTTTTGGTATTTTGAATCGCTTCATCGTCCATCGAATCTACAGGACCTGCCGGAGTTGGATTGATGTAAGCCGGAAGAGCTGGTACCGTTAATCCGATAAGATTAAACTGTGTTTGCAGGTAGATCTGATCTTCGGTTAATGTTGGTACGGGTTGTGTAGGCACATAATCGCCCGGATTTTTACGGGATACTTCATAACCTACCGTTCCCGGTAATAAAGTAGCCACACGTGTTGTGTATTGCTGTGCTATCGGAGCGGTATCCGGTGACTGAACATACACAGAGGTATTGGTCGTATCAATGGTATCTCCTATAACAACACTGTTTACAAACGGGCTTAGGATCAGGTTATCATAAGTAACCACTAAGGCTAAATTAGCCAGTCCGTTACCTGCAAAAAGGGTATCCGGTAATCCTTTGTTCTCGCTGTTGTTGTAATAGAAGTAGAAACCACCGCTACGAACAATACTACACTCCCATAGCAACTTAATAAAGTCACCTGCGTTATTGAGGGTATTATAATCACGATCCGGAATTTCAGCTATAAAACTTCTCGCGAACATTGCTTCTGCCGGATTGGTTTCTGTGGAAAGATTGGCCTGAACGATGGCCGTTTTATAACCTCCGTTTAGATCTGAAATATAACCTCCATTGCCATTTTCAGTCGGGTCTGGCTGATAGAGTATCTGAATTTGCTGAATGGTTTTGGTTCCGTCACTATCATTATGTGTGTTCAGATAAGTCAGTAATTCCTGCAAATACACAGTTCCTGCATCATCGGCACCTACCAAATTGTACATGTTGTTTGATAATGGTGTAATTTGACCGTCTACAGCGGTTATTTTTTGTAAAGAGAAATTAACAACTGTACCCCAAGTGTAGTTCTTTACCGTTGCTTTTGTTGTACCGGTATCGGTGGTCGTTAAAGTTTTAACATCAAAAAGCCAGTTTCCTTCTTCGCCAAAAATGGTGGTTAAATTAGAGGGTAATTTCCATATAACAGGTTGATTGCTTATGCCCGAATAGTAATCTCCCGGATATTGCCATAATGCAGGAGCTCCTAATGAGAAGGTCTGCGGAGTATCGTTGTAGTTGATCAATGCAGTTGGCCCGTACGAAAGTGTTGGCGACAAGCTAATCGATGCTACATCGTGTATGTGTTGTATCTCACTGTCATCAATGGTTATGGTAAGGGTATTATTGGTACCTGAAACCATCGTAATCCAGGATGCCGTTGGATTTTGCAGCAGCACCGAATATTTATCACCTGCTTTTAAGGTCGAAGGTATGGCAAGCTGTTGGCCTGTTAGTACATACAACGGTTTTGTTACTCCTTTTGCAGCGCCCGGTGGCTGAGGCAATCTCAGACCATGCAGCATAAAACGGGAAGCCATACCGCCAATTCCCTGTACGCTGTCGGTAACCGCATTGGAAACCACATCACTTACTTTGCCGGAAAGTTTTCCTTCCTTGTCGAGAGAATCGGCTGCTGCCTGTAATGCCTGTTTGGCGACCAAAGCCACAAAATCGGTAAACATAAAGGTAGGGAAAGACAGGTTTGGCTGTTCTTCGTAAGTTGGATCGGATACATTACTGCAATCAGAAGAATCGTAATATTCGGCGGTAATATTGGATTGATAATCTACAGCAGACGAGGCGAGCAGTACGGTTATATCGCTGATATAATTTTGGGTACCTGTCATGCTCTGAGTAGCAAAATTAATTGGAGTACCCGCAGTACCGCTTAGATCGGTATTCAGAATTAATTCTGGTACTACAGGGAAAACCGCTGCATCCATACTTCCGTTTTGTGTGGCATCAACAGCGCGGATGTTTAACTGGAAGTATTTACTGAAGAAAGTTCTGATGTCATTGTTTGTCGAATTGATGTAGTTAAACGGCGCTACGTGATTTGGTCTTGTATTAAAGTAACAAAGCAGTGTACTGATTTGATCTGCTGTGATTTCTTGCTCTTTTAACCAGTCCAGACCTGTATTATCGATAGTATTTCCAATGAGCGCATTAAACGCCCAGTAGAGAACACCTTCGGTTAAGGCTGCAAGACTGTTGTCGTTAGAATAGGTGTTGATGTACAGCATCGAAGCATATTGAGGCCCTGCTGATCCGGCTTCTCCTGAAACGGTAAGCTGTGGAAAAAACAGTAAGTCAAGCGGCACTTTTACAGCTGGTATAATAGGTTGCCATTTTAGATACACTGGCGTTGCGGCCAGACTTAACATTCTGGCATTTCTGCTGGTCATATCCAAAGCAACTCTTTGTCCTGATCCTTTTACCGGACAGTAGTTCCATGGTGCATTGGCCGATGTGTCGCTACCAATGATGAATGAAGCACTGATCGTGGCGCTAAAGTGCAGTGATACTTTGATAGAGAAGAATCCGAGGTTAATTTTAACGGTAAGTTTGACCGAAACTCCGGCTTCAAAAGTGATCGGTATTGGTTTGTAACTTTCGATAATCATCGTAATATAGGCGTAGGCCATAATATCAAGTCTGGCAGAGATAATCGCAAAATTAATCTCACCATAGATATGACCTGTTAACCCAAAAGTTCCCTGAATTTTAAAATAAGTTTCGTCATGTGTACTCAAAGAAGTGTTGGCCGTAAAAAAGCCCAATACCCCCTGAAAAATACCAACAGCGGTAAGTGAAAGTCCGGCTTTTAAGATTCCCTGATCGACTGTTTTACCCACTCCTAACGAAAGTCCTAAACCAAATTCGATAACAGGATTAAACACCCCACAAGTGGTGGTTGGAACATTAGTGGAGGTCGCTCCGCTAAGGTAACCGAAATAGAATCCTCCGAATCCCACAAACGGAAATACCTGTACCGAGAAGGAACGCGAGAAATCGGTTATGCTGGCCGGGAAACCAAAGTCCAGATAAAAATTACCATTGGTATATACTTTTACGCCAATAATCGGAAGTGTAATGGAAACGGCTCCAAATTCAAGATGCCTGAACTGATCTGGTAATTGCAGATCGATCTGATACATTCCGATCGAGTCGTTTATTTTTTTATAAAGAATCTCAAACTGAAGATTTTTAAAAGCGCCTGCTTCTTTGCTTACGCCAACGAGTAAGCCGTACATATTAGGGTCGTTGAATACGGCTGCTATACGATAAAATTTAGCTACTGTAAAATCAGTTCCAATCAGCCAATTGCTGTCCTGATCGAATACCAGTGTTCCCGGTTTTGTGGTGGCCGTTGCTGCCGGTACCGGTATTGCCGTTGAGCTTTCGTCGGATGTGGCGGTAAATGCGGTTGATAATGCCGTAATTGCAGCATCTACCGAATTCAGACTTGGAACGTCATACATCGTAACGTGTTGTCCCATAGCCAGTAATTTCAAGTCGAAAAACTCGCTTCCCATTCCCGGTACAGCCGGCATTTTTGTGGCATCACTTCCTTTGCCGTCTTTTTGCAGAGGGGAATCATTTTCGATAGGAAGCCCTAAGAAAGTACCTTCAATATAGATATAAACACCACTGCCGGTGATCGAATCGTCTTTGGTGATTTTGAGAGATTTTATATTGATGAAACCCAAATCTACTTTTATCGGAATGGTGGCTACAATGCTGCTCTGAGCCGAATCTTTGTATCGGGTGTAGGTAAATTCAAAACCGGAAAGGTCGATACTGTTTAAGATGTTCCAGGGTGCAGATAAACTGAAACCCGGACTGAAGGTGCCCACCAATGTCGAGACAATTTCTCCGAGTGATATTTTATCAAATTTAATATCAATGATATCATTTTTTGCACTGCTGGTATAGGTAATCGTACTCGCAAATTCCGGTATTTTTAGGTAAACTTCGGTATCGGGTGTTCCAAATTTGTATCCCACTATAAAAGTCAACCCAAGCATTTGTCTGGCGTCGGCTGTACCGGTTATGGTTCCTGATGTTTTGCCGTCGGTATAGGTAATATCAACATTAGCACTGAGGTCTAAGTTGAAAGAGCTGTATTGCAGGTGCCAGGCCACATCACCTTTTATTTCATAGATCGATGATTTAGCTTTGTCATTGGGCAAAGTGTCTTTAAAACTTACATTGCTGATGCTTGGTAGATTGTCTTTTACCCAACTTGGTATGGTATCGTAACCCATGCCAAAGGCTTGTAGAAAAGTAACTGCGATATCGCCCAATGAAATTACCTGATCGGTTCCGGTGCTGGCACCAAAGATCCAGGCTTCGGCATCATAGCTTGCATATATATTTAAATCAACACCGGAATCGGGAGTTGAAGGTCCTATGTGAAAAGTTCCGGCGATTTGTCCCGTCGTTCCTCCCTGTTGACTGTTGATGTCTAGTGTTAGACCGGTCATGGTAAAACTTAAGTCCGGCGTTTTTATGGAAAAAAAGGTCCAGTCAGAAACTACATTACAGTTTACGGAATAGTTTTGTGATGTAGGAGCAATGAGTATACTTAAGACCGTGATTTCTGAATTTAAATCAAGTGAAGTTCCACTCCAAAACATACTCAACAAATCGCCTAACTGTATCGTACCCGAATCGAGATTGACCTGTGCTTTAAAACTAGGAGCTGTTGTTGCGGTTAGGGTTAATAGATTTGAATTGGGCGGACCAATGGTAAAACTACCCGTAATAGTAAAAGAAGTTGCTATAGATTGAGAATTGCCGGGGTTTTGAACCAGGGCAATTATACTAATATTTGTTATTGCCATTTTAGGCAGGATCTGCCAGACATAGGTGGGGGCTGTACCGATACCAACCGATATGTAATTAACTTGTTGACCCGCTGCGTCATACATGATGTCTATTTCCTGTAATCCTAAATCAGTCAGGGTGCTAAAAGGTTGTGGCAATGCAGCACTTAAGTTTACACCGCCTACTAATTGGAAAAAATTGGATATACTGGGTAATGGCGCATTAAAACTTCCTTGAAATAACCATGTATTGTCGACAACAGGATAGCTCATTTGTACCGTTAGACTGACTCCCGTGTTAATTGTTCCTCCTATGAATCCAAATACTGTTGCATCACTTTCGTAAACCTGAACACCAATAAAAGGATTGGAAAGTGAAAACCAATTTATTCCGGCAATTTCCCATAAGCCAGCATTTTGCGTGGCGGTTAGATTTGAAGAAATTCCAATATCTGAATCACTGAAGATAAATGAGGTCTGCATGGCCATGCCGCCTATTGAATTACTGCTTCCGGTAAGGGTAAACTCCAAAAGAGCATCATCCCATTTAGCGGGTTGTAATACTGCTTCACTAATGGTAAAGTTAGTTCCGTCAATAATACCGGAATAAAAAGTACCAATTCTATCCGTATTTAATACATCAGGTACAAGGTTAAAAGTACCATTTCCATTTGTTATTTGTGTCTGAATGGATTCGTACAAGCTTTTTAGGGTAAGTGTATCTTGTGCCATGCTTATTTGTTTTTTAAATACTGTAATAGATAGAATACGCCCATAAGCATTTTATCTTCACGTTGATTATGAAAAAAAGCTCTTAACGAACGAAAATAGAGCTGAGCGGAAGTATCCGGGGCTTCAAATGCAATAAGTATCGCAAAAGCCAGTATTTCTGACGGTACATCATAGCTACCATCTTCAAGATCTCTTTTCCAGTCGAGGAGCGTGGATCCGATGATCTTACTTACTTCTTTCATCGCTTCAGCATTTTCTCCAGCATTCACTGCATTAAGGGGAAGTGTAGGGTATAAGGTAAAAGAATCATTAAGCTGACTGGTTAATGCGAGATAATCTTTACCAAAGTTTAAGATAAGACTATTGGTTGCTGCTCCCTCAAAAACAGGAGGTATATCGGCAATATAATAAAGATAGTTAAAAGCATACAGTGGTAAAGATCCCATTTTTACAACCACAATGTTGTTCGGTTTACCTTCCAGCGCTGTAATCGCATCCGGTAAAGCTGCGTCGTTATAGTTGTAGGTTTTGATTCTTGCCGGTAACTTATTTTTAACGATCCAGCCTTTTAACGGATTATTTTCCAGGTTTTCATTTGTTCCGTCAACCAAGGTGGTGAAATCATTATAAATTTCGGAGGATAATGTAGAAATAATGACCATAACAGTTCCTTTAACCTGACCGCCGACTTTATCTGTTTTGTCTTGTGCCATCGCTACAGCGGCTGCCAAATTAAAGAGTACTGTGGCTGTGTTAATGGATTGAAAACTAAGAGAATCTATTCCGTAAACCGGCATCATATTAGTCTTTTTGGCTAACAATGAAGTAGTGATCTGATTGTAAATGGGGTATTTATCGGCATATTCAGACGCCTTAAAAAAGTTAATATTTGTAGCATCCATTACCGGATCAGCGATATAGTACCCTCTTTTAGCAAAGGATAACGGACTTAATGCGTCTGAACTATCAAGGGATGTATTTAATTTCGGGATTTTACTTGCGGTTTGTATCAGACTGGGTGCCAGTTTCCATTGATAAGGCTGTAATATTAATAAATACTGAACATAAAAGTACTCCGCTATGTTATCCTCCACACCATCTGCTCCACCTGTTATGCCTATTTTATAAATAGGCTGTACTGCTCCTCTGAATCTGGATTCACTAACAAAAATAAAAGATGCATCCCCCATAACTACAGGTTCAGAAGGGTCGTTCGGGTCGAATTGAGGAAATAATATCGCAATTTTCGCGATATCATTATCGAAATAAATCACCTCAAACATTCCTTTTAGTCCCAGTGCAACCATTCGATATATAATATTGGCCGCAGTAGATTGATGTCCCAAACCTCCACTGGAAAAGATTATAAACCGAAGCTGATCCTCTGCAGTAGGGTCCGCTATTAAGGCTTTTAATGCAGCCAGATTTTTATCAAATGCCGCATCGTTTACCTGGGCCGCTTCATTAAGTAATTTTGTTATGGTAGAATTGAATGGCATATTTTTAATTTTTTACGTAGGATCCATACCAGCCTAAACTCTCAGGTTTTGCATTGGCAGCTGGATTGCCAAATAGCATAAAACATATATTTCCTCCCGGAGGAAAGGACAAACTGAATACCTCTAAAGCAATATTGTTGATTTTCATCAAATAGGCGACACTTGTTGTACCAGTAGCCTTTTGCAGCATGATCGAACCAATATTTAACTTCAGTACACCCTGTAGACTAAAAGAAGGGGCTTGCGGGTTAACACCCGGTAATTTTACTCCCGCCCAGGCGCCTTTTGCTCCCACACACCAGGCCATCATAAAGGTTGAGGTAAATCCGGCTGAACTGGCCAGTGATCCTAAGGTTCCCATATTCAGGTTAAAAACCAAAGCATACCATTGACCGCTTACACTTTGCTGCTGTTGTAACGACGGGATCGCTACATTCAGAAAGCCCTGTGAAGTTGGACTATTGGTGGCATCTCCATTGGTTATACCGGACAATTGTAAAGGAAAATGAGAGTACAAACTGTCTTTTCGCGGCGTACTTTGTCCCACATCAAATGACATCTGACTGATATCAAAGACAAAATTTTTGGTAGTAGGAGTTTCCAGTTGAAAGGTCAGGTCCACATACATATTAGAATAGGAGAGTCCTCTGAAATTGTTGGTAATGCTGTCGGGTTCCGTTCCAAAGGAGAACAAATCAAAACCTTCCAGATCATTATAATTGATAAAGCCCCAGAAAGAAAATTTAGCATTAACGGTATCGCTTGTTACATCGTTTTGAGGCACAACGGTAACAAAAGATGATTTTATTATTTCGACATCTGTAATGATATTGGCATTGACCAAATTCAATACATTATCGGAAGTATTGGTAAAGGTATAGGACGGAACTCCATTGCTGTTTTCGTAAGTACCGGTAAGTATAATCAGATTGGCACGGTTTGTTCCATCAACCTTTTCCCCAAAAAGTTTGTTGACCGTCAAAGCCAGATAACTGTTGTAGTTGTAAATCTTACTGTTGGTAAATACAATTTTTAATTGTAATACCACAAAATCATAATCAACGGCACCGTTTATAGGAGCCGTGTTTTTATAGACAACAGGATCCGATCCCATACCTTCAAAAGTTGGATCTTCATAATCTATCAAAGCAAACATTGAACTGGTAGGCTGCATGGATACGGTGCCCTTGTCATTGTTTACAATACTGATGTCAACACCAAAATGATGTGCATAAAAATTATTCAGATCAATACCGGCCAGTAACCCTTGTAATTCCTTCGGAAAATCCTGTACACTGATATCAACTCCAAGAGCGATAATACCCTGCCAGCTAGGGTTTGTGGCTATGTTGTAAAAATTGAGATAGTCATTGTCGTGCTGTACCGTATACTTGTCCATCCCGCTTTGGATGTATTGTTCCAGCCACATACTCAGATTAGGAAGTCCGTTCGTCCTCGTATCATTAAAAGTATCCGGTGAGTTCCAGCCCTGAATGTTCTTTACCTTATCGGTTAGTTTGCCGGTACAAAATTTAAATATCAGTACATTTTTGTACTTGCCGTTAGTGGGTTCTTTCGGTACATTCAATATAAAAGGCCATTCGGTAATTTCCATTTCATTGCTGAAATTATCCAGCACATAAGTACCATCGCTCAGTTTTTGATTGTAAGAAATGACCAAAAACAACTGATTCGACTGTAAAGCCGTTTGAAGCGTAGTACTTGGAGGTGAAAATTGTAAATTAAATACCTTTGAAAGCGTACCATCTGAAGTTAAAAACTGATTACTGGCCAGCTGTAAAGTATTCCATTTTCCGTCAGTCGAATCAACGTTAACATAAAATCCCTGCGGGCTGGTAGAGGATATCCCACTGGCATTTGCGTTTGCTCGGGCAGTTAATAACCGGCTAGCTGTTGGCGGAATATTTTGGGTACTCATTACATTAGCTATAATGGCTTTTCTGGACGGGTTGAGTATTTGTTTTTCAAATAATGAAAAGTCAACATCCTGGGAAGGAGTTGCGGCTGTTGCTCCATAAGGCACCAAAGGAAAAAATATGGTTTGACTGGCAGCCGATAACACACCCGATCCGGTTGTGAGATGACTGAACAATGGAGATTGTGAATCTTTATCAGGAGAGAACAGCGGCGAGCCTTGCGGCTGTGCATGATAAACCACCGGGGTCTCATTCTGATTGGCCAGAACAACACCATTCCATGCCGTAATATAACTGTTGGCAAGCCACTCCTGAGTAGTGTTACTGCCTACAACATTTTGAGTCGCCTGAATAGGAAACTGGGGAGCAAAGGCATTTTGATTGGTTTGATAATACAGCCAGTCTCCGGAACCCGTAACCACATTATTTGAATCAATAAACTGAGGCGTAAAACTAATGGTTTCTGTAGAACCCAGTCCGCACATCAATTGCACCTGATTGTTGGCGTCAATATTTTTCTGATACGAGATGTCGAGTGTTAGTATCGATGCTCCCTGCGGCGTCATATACCATACGGCATTAGGGTCGTCCGGAGTTTGTTCGCTAAATACCAGTAACGAACTGTTTTGTGTTGGATAATTTAAAGAAACACCGTTGTTTACAAAATTGGTATAAGGAATCAGAATTAGAGGATAGCCGAAATTAGTGAGGTAATAAGAGGGTAGAGCCGAAATTCTGCTTTGCTGTGTAGCAGTATTATAGGTCAGCCCCAAATAAGCGAAGTAAGTATTAACACCGGCCTGGTTCAACAAATCGCAAGGATAAATACTGCCCTGCATGGTGATGAAATCATTTAAACTTCCTGCTTCTATAAGAGAGTAGGTCACTCTGGTGAGTATACCGTTATTGGCATTGTTGTTAAAACTGTATTGATTGCTGACATTAAAGCCAATAAAATCAGAAGCAGCGTCAAAGCCCAGTATAAAACGGATATGTCCTTGCCCGACTCCCGTAAGTGGTATTTCGATGTTGCTTTGAATTTGACTTGCAGACCCCAAATTGTTAGACGAGAAAGTATAATTGTTTGCTCCTTGCTGACCGGATATTGTCATCGTATTGTTGGTCGTATCCAGCGTCAGTGTAACACTATTGTTACTGATGAACAAGGTGGCATAGTTGTTTCCGAAATTGTAGTTAAACCCGGTTAGAACAGAATAAATGCCATTGGCTCCTGCTGTTAAAACGAGTTGAGGTGTATTGGCTTGGGTTAGCGCTACGTTAGGGTTCGTAAACCAAACGACTGATGCCGACTGATACGTTTGCAATGGCCCCAAAAAAGTATATACATTGCCTACAAAGGTAGTAATGTCAAGGGTTGGCGCATTTAATGAAAATAAAAAATAACCATTGTAACCGGAGAGTTCATCCAGTCCAATGGAACCACTTTCCGGACCTGTAACACCATTTGCCAGAAGATAGGCACACCAGTTATTGTCTCCTGCAGCCAGATACAACGAACTGTTGCCTGACGAAGTATTTGTGAATTGTAAGGTTGCCATAAATTCTACTTGGTAAAGTTTAACAAAAGTGTTTAGTCGTAAAAGTTGTTCATTGTGTATTGTAAAATGTAAAATGTAAAATGTAAAATGTAAAATGTAAAATGTGAAATGTGTATTGTGAAATGTATGCGGTGAAATGTATGCTGTAAAATGTAAAATGTTTATTGTGAACTGAAAGCTGTGAAATGTGCGATCTATGTTCTACAATCTACAATCTACAATCTAAAATCTTCAATCTACAATCTTATTCATAGACATACCAGCCAACCAGATCACCTTTAAAAGGGAAACTGGTGTTGTTTGCTTTAACCGAATACGTCAGATCAGCACTCAGGGTTGAAATTAAGGGGAAGAAGTTGAGATAAATACTCAGACTTCCACTCGTGGTACTTTCACCTGATTTCAAGTTAAATTCGTAAACCGGACTGGTTGGAGTCAACGATTGTATTCCTACAAAAACAGTAGCTAAATATAGCGTACAGACCACGATTTTGCCTGTGGGATCAATCTTAAATTGTATTAATAAATCACCAAAATAACGTTCTCCGGTAGTACCGCTTTCGACTAGAGGAGCAGTTATTTTTTCAAGCGGCAGAGGTATAGTATCCTGTGAAAAAGCCGTTATCGGAAATGTTACAAGCATCACTATAAATACCACTTTTAACAGGATACTTATAGGGTATGTTCGATTGGTATATGCTGTTTTTGACTTCATATAGATGTAACGGCGGAATTTTACGCAGCTATTTTTTAGGACCAGGCCGCAATTTGTTTTGCAAAAACAGCTTCGTTTTTACCATTTAAATCTGTTGCCTTTCCACGACAAATAACCTGACCGGTATCAAATCCGAACTGGGCTTTGAAACGAATAAGGCCTATCTGTATTTTTTGTGAACCCACTGTAAATTTGATGTCTACAGCTTTTGATTGCACAGGCGAAAGAGTAACCGATCCTAAAGTTCCTCCTGAAATTGTGACCGATTCTGCGGGTGAAACAGGGGGTGTTGCCTGAGCTCCTAAGGCAGAAGTGAAAGTAGTAACGGAGACTTCCATTCCTTCTACAAAAGAGACTATAGTTGTAGCGATGATGCTGTTGACTAAAATTGCATTTTGTGCATAGGGGTAAATTGCCATAATTTAGTTATAGTATAGAGGAATTTTCCTGGGCTAATTTTGTATTAAGAAGTGTAGTGCATGCCTGTAAAAGATCACTTTGTAATACAATCGTTCTTGTTGGTGATTTGGGTTTATAGGGGGCAGTTTTTGGCTTCATAAGTATGATTTACCCAGGAAATTTCCCTGATATTTTACTTAAGACCAAGTAGCAATTTGTTTCGCAAAAGCAGTTTCGTTGTTACCTTCCTGATCTGTTGCACGTCCGCTTGCTGTAACCTGTCCGCTATCAAGTCCGAATTGCGCTCTGAAGCTAATAAGGTCGATTTGCAGTTTTTGTGATCCGGCTTTAAATTCAACATTCGTAGCTGTTGGTTGTACAGGCGAAAGAGTGATTGAACCTAAATTTCCTGCTGATGAACTAAAAGTAGTAACGGATACTTGCATTCCGGATACGATAGAAACTACAGTTTTTGCATTGATGCTGTTTACTAACAGTGCATCCTGTGAATAAGGATAAGTTGCCATAATTGATTTGTTTGTTGGTTTTCCTACTCATAAGGCTTTTCGGAATCCGCCTCGTTTTTTTTGTAAGTGGGTTCTGACTCCACTTTTTTAATGGTATACAATATTAGGAAATATCTAATTTCGAAAAATGCGTATAAATACTTGTTTTTAAGTTGTTTACTGTTTATTAACAAGAGAATGCTTTATTGTTTAAATTGTCTGTAGCCCCTGTGGTATTTAATGAAACGGACAACATTTACCAGGTGAAGGAATGGGGTTGAGGATGTGGAAAGTGAAATGTAAAATGTAAAATGTAAAATGTGGGTAGAGGAAAGAAGAAAGAAGAAAGATCTGCACAATCTGCGAGAGAAAAATTATCGCGTAAGGAGATAGGTCTTAGGAATGTAAGATGTGGAATGTAAGATGTAAAAAGTATGTGCAAGCGAAACACATTGCTCTTTCATAGCACTCTGTGTTCTATTAAAAGTGAAACGCCTTATTTTCAGCTGGAAAATCTATGTTTCTATGTGTTTAAACCATAGCCACAGAAGAGCCCAACAGAAAAAATCTGCTAAATCTGCAAGATCTGCGGGAGAAACATAGGTGTGAGATGTGATATGTTAGATGTGAAAGGAATGTCTATAAAGAAACACATTGCTCTTTCATAACGCTCTGTGTTCTATTAAAAGTGAAACGCCTTATTTTAGTTTGAAAATCTATGTTTCTATGTGTTTAAACCATAGCCACAGAAAGACCCAACAGAAAAAATCTGCCTGAAAAACACTTATCCCATAGAAATAAAAGCCTATGTCTTTTAAATCAGTTTATTACTGGTGGCATAGGCAATTGCCTCGGCAATATTACCAACCCCTAGTTTGGTAAACAACTTCCTCTTGTGGAACTTAATCGTATCTGCTGAAACAAACATACTCTCGGCCATATTGGCAATAGTAAAACCTCTAATAGAATACTGCAAAACCTCCTTCTCACGACTGGTAAGTTCTATTTTTTTCATCACCTTCCAAAAATCTCCCTCCAGGTCGTAACTGTAGATCTTATTCTCTCCTTTTTTGTAAATCTTAATATTCCCGGACTGCAATTCAGAAGAAAGAGAGATAATACAAATCGACTTCCAGATCTTCCCATCATTGGTTAAAAAAACAGGAGTCAGCTTCTGATTCACCAAAAAAGTCTTTCCATTGGGATTCTTCAAACGAAAGTCATACGAGATCGTATGATTCAAACGCTCCTCTACGGGGATATTCTGATAAAAATCAAACCCTATGGTGTTGATCTTCAGTAATAAATCCAAATCCTCTTTTACCACGTACTTAAAGTAAAAGGCGTAACCCAATTCCTGAACTTCTGCCGGAGTGTGATCGCATAAGAATAATGGATTTTCGGACACGTACTCAAAACCTTTCTTTTCGTAATCAATAATATAAATACTGCTGTAAGTAGTTCTGGCGAACGCCCGGACCAATTCTAAATAATTTCCAAGTCTGCCTTTTTCATCCTCGGAGATCTTGTGAACGGTGTTGTTTGAGGAAAAAAAGTCGTTTTCAATTACCATATTTTAATATTTTTTTAACAGGATGTGAATATAGGAAAATTGAGTATATAATGTTAAAAATTTTAATATTTAACTGATAAAATTTTAATCTGGAAAGGAAGGAAGATCTTTTTTTTGACGCTTTTTTTTCGCATTATGACGCCTTTTTAAAAACTACACTTAAGGGTAGTTTTTAGGTAAAATACTGTAAACTAGTATTTTGTGTAATATGAAGCGTAAATTGTGGTGATAGTTTTGGAGAAAACAAACACTATGAAACTCGCCAAAAACAACCACCCAGCAATTAGTCAAAATGACATCTTACTTATGTCAAAATTTGTAGTCACAGAAAACTTCAATCACCATTCCAATGAAATTCTTCCGGGTCATTATCAAAATGATATCGATGCGGTTTACAAAGAAGAAATGGGCTACTTAGAAAACTCAAAAATATTCGCTTTCAAAAACGAACAAGGTGACTTCACAGGAACCATCAGAGTTTTGAAATGGGATTTCATCACACCACTACCCATTCAGAAAATGTTTGGTATCAATCCTTTCATCTGCGCAGAAGGAGATGCCATCAATGAAATCTGGCATATTGGACGTTTTGCCATCAAAAAAGGCGTTCGTGATGTTAACTTATTAAAAAAACTATTGGTTTGCGCCATTGCACCGGTTTGCAAACACAAAGACAACATGGCTTTTGCTGAAATCGACGCTAAACTGCTTCGCGTATTAACCTTAATGGGAATCAAAGCCAAAATAGTTGGAAAATCAATCGAATACCTGGGATCAGAAACAATACCGGTATCCATGTCTTATAATGGACTTATAAATTTCTACAACGAAAACAAACATTTGGTTACACCGGAAGATTTTCAGCTTTCGTCTGTAAACTACAAACTACCCAATAAGGTAGTATTTAACGCTAACAAGCTGAACTACACTTTGGTGTAGTAGAATTTGAAAACCGCTATTGTAAATTTACTTCAGTAAAAATAAGTAGTTGAAACCTCAATAAACCGATTTTTACAAAGCACTCCAAACACAATAACAATTGTACTGAGAGTTGCAACAAAAACATTATTACCAAAATTACTTCAAAGTAAAAAAGGTAAAGCTATTAAACCAAAAAACAGATCTCTAAAAAAAATAACCATGTGACTGGTAATAGCGCAGCTATGCCCGGTGACGAAAAAAACCAAATAGTATGGATCAAAAACAAGGATGGCATGTTCTTTACGTAAGGTACAGACATGAGAGTAAAGTCTACAAAGAGTTAATAGAAAAGAAACTAGAAGCTTTTTTACCGATGGCCACCAGCATCAGAAAATGGAGTGACAGAACCAAGAAAATTCAGATTCCATTATTTCCAAGTTATGTCTTTGTAAATATCAAATCCAATAAAGACTTTCATGATGCCTTAAATGTCGAAAGCGGCTGTTCGTACTTGTCATTTGGCAAAGAATACGGAAAAGTTTCTGAAGAAGAAATTGATTACATCAAGCTTTTTACCCAGGTGGAGGACATCACAGATGTTCAGATTGAACCGGTACTGCCTAAAATAGGCGATAAAC
>JAHEZJ010000048.1 GCA_023251135.1 Flavobacterium sp.
CCATAGGGAAACGAGTTTAATGTTATGAACTTGTAAATATAATAACATTTTGATACGATGAGGGCTTTTAAGCTTTTTTCGTGTTAATAGAAAAGACGATAGCTGACTTTCGAAGTTCTGCTGCTATTTTGAAAATAAAAAAAACTGATATTTTTAAAATTGTTGTTGGATAAGTAAAAAATAGTTCTATCTTTGCACCCGCTTACGGGGTGTAGCGTAGCCCGGTTATCGCGCCTGCTTTGGGAGCAGGAGGCCGCAGGTTCGAATCCTGCCACCCCGACAAAAGTCTTTTCATTTTTTGAGAAGACTTTTTTTTTGCTTTAAATTTAGATGATATATCCGAACGGTTATCGCGTCCCGATAGGAATCGGGAAGTTCGCAGGTTCGAATCCTGCCACCCTGACAAAAGTCTTTTCATATTTTGGAAAGACTTTTTTTTTGCTCTACACTTAAATGAAATATTCGAACGGTTATCGCGTCCCGATCGGAATCGGGAAGTCCGCAGGTTCGAATCGGGGCACCCCGACAAAAGTCTTTTCATATTTTGGAGAGACTTTTTTTTTGCTCTCAACTAAAATGATTTTTCATATTCCCATTTTAGCATATTCGATTGCTCTTTCCAAAATGGGGTCTTTTTCATCTATAAAGTCCTGAATGGTATATTTTACGGGTATGTCAATAGGAATCCCTACCCGTTGTGCTTCGTCTCCGTTTGCCTGATAAATGCCCAATCCAGAGAAAGATATTTTGTAGCTTCCAGGAAAAATCATTCTTGTCTGGTTGCCATCTGCACCTGCGGTTTGATTGCCTATTATAACCGTATTTTTATACGTCATTAAAATCAGACTGTTAAATTCAGGTAAACTTTGTGTACGATAGTCAACCAATAAAATAAGTTTTCCCTGATAGGGATTAGGGTTTTCTTTTCCAACCGTGGCTACTTTAGTTCCTTCATTTGTGTTTTCGTAAATCATTAAACCAGGGTATTTGAAATTATTTCTTGTCAACTTACTGTACACCGTTGGTTTATCAAGAAAGTAATTTGCTATACGATAAGAGGGCATCGTATTCGGATAATTTCTAAAATCCAGAATGATTGCTTTAGTATTCATCAAAGGCTTCATTATGCTATCCATATTTTTATAAGTAATATTGGAAGCATACAGATATGCAATGTCCTGCGTAATCATTTTAGAAGTAATTGGACTTGTCATCTCATAAAAAGCAAAAACCTCTTTCAGAAAATTTCGTTCGCTTAATGCTATTGATGAAGAAAACTTTGTTCCATCCGGATTGTATCCTGCATAAACGGCAGACTTTTCTTTGCTGTTCAAAATCAGTTTATACAAATCCTTGTATTTAGCAGCTTTATTGGATGCGGGAATATAATCCCATAATTCTTTTGCTTTGTCTTTTATAGAAAATCCGTTGATTTTTTCGATAACACTTCCTTGTTGAATATTTGCTTTTCGGGCTTCATTTTGATCAAGAATTTTTGTTACTACGGCTTTGTCATCAATCAATTTAAAAAAGAATGGCGGACTAAATTTTCCTGCCACTTTGGTATCAAGAAACGGATATATGCCACCGTGCCCGTCATCAATAGACGCACTCATTTTCAACACAGCTTTATAGTAAGAAAGGGTATCATTTGCTTTTATAAATTCGGGAGTTAAGTCGTAAGCGACTTTTTCCCAAGGTTTATCTGTTGCGTATTTGTATGGATAATAATAGTTTATAATATTCCAAAATCGAAAAAGACCAAGAAGCCTGTAAGCAGTATCAGGCATCTTCATTTCAGTATAAGGATTTTCATTCGGTGTAATGATATTGCCGTCATCATCAGGATTGTTTTGTGCATAATAGTTTTGTCCCTGATAAGGATGTGCATAATTGTATTTTAGTGTTTCTTTTTGGTTTTTGGTCAGGTTGCTGCTTTTATCAATCCAGTAATGATTTATATTTCGATATGTGTACGGATGTGCGGAATAATCGATTTTAAATTCGGGTGCGTTGTTTTCTCCGGCAATTCGTAAGATTTTTTCAATTTCATTCTGAAAGACTTTTTTATCTCCCGATTTCAGAACTTCATTAATGGAAGACACCAGTACCGAATCCCAATTGTGTTTTCCTGTTGCAATTTCGGGATGGAAATATTTCATGTTTCCCCAGACATTGCAAAGATCGTTTAATTGCGAAACTTGTCGTTTAGTTTGGGCTTGCATTACATTAAATGCAAATAAAAGAATGATTACGATTACAATTCTGTTCTTCATGTTCCTATGATTTGTGTTGCGAATAACTTTAATACAAACGCTTGTAAAGGAGTATTAATTAATTTGAGTATAAAGTTAGGCAGGGTTAATTAAATATTTTAGACTCTCAAAACCTGCGTTTTGTGTTTTTAAAGGTAATTGAAATATAAGTAATATACTACAATTTTTAGCAATAAAAAAAAGAATACCAAAAAGTCAACAATATCAGCACTTCGAAATAGAAGTCGACGGTTTCAACCCTCGGGTAAGTATAATGATCGTGTTTGGCTTCAATACATTCGTTTTTTAAAACAGTACCACGCTTGTTTATAATAAAGCCACAGTTATGGATACTGTCGTTACGATTGTTACTTCTGAAAAAGCCCGACGTTTTTTTTGTGTTACTTTATCGGGTCATTTATAATTAGGAATTATCTTATAATAAATATCAAAGATGACTAACAACGTAAAAAATAATTTCAATATGACTCGTACTTTTACTTTCTTTTTCCCGAAAAATCATTTTTGGGTCTATGTGATCGCTTTTTTCTCAGTTTTTCAAACGGTGGCGCAAGCGCCTACTGTACAAGCTTCTGATATTGTTTTTACTAATACCAAAAAAACAACAACTACCATTAATTGGAAACGAGGGAATGGAAGCCATAGAATAGTATTTATGCGTAAGGGGACAAGTACTAGTCCCTATGCCATGCCAGAAGATTATTCTGCATACTTTAGTGATAGTGTTTTTGGTCAGGGAAGTCAAATTGGGACATCAGGCTGGTATTGTGTTGGTGCTATTGCTGGTGGTAATATGGTGGATGTGACCGGTTTAAATCCAGAGACTCTATATCAGGTACAGGTGCTTGAATATAATTATGTAAACAATACCTGGATTTATTTAAGGTCAACCAATACTGGTAATCCCGCAGAAATCACCATGCCGGGTCATTCTGATACTTTAAGTAATTTAAGTCTGAGTGCTGGAGCGCTGAGTACCGTTTTCTCCCCGGAAATGACCGATTACACCGCAAAGGTAGCTCATGATCTTAGCAGCATAAAGATAACGCCAACTACCACCGATACTGATGCTACGGTAAAAGTAAACGGAACAGCCGTGGTTAGTGGAAGCAGTTCACAGGAAATAAATTTGGCTGTCGGGGTCAGTACCGCTGTTACCATAGAGGTAACCGCTAAGAATGGTATGGTAAAAACCTATACCATAAAAGTTTTCAGGCCTCATCCTTCACCAACCATTCAGGCTACAGGGCTTACTTTTACCAATACAACCGCAACCGGCACCACGGTGCATTGGACCAATGGGAATGGAAGTAATAGGATGGTGTTGATGCGTACAGGTACAGCTGACATCCCTGTTCTGCCCAATAATTATTTTTTATCCAGCACTGTTTTTGGTATGGGCGATCAAATTGGGGCATCAGGCTGGTATGTTATTGCTTACTCTAATAATCCTGGCAATGAAGTAGAAATAAAAGGGTTGGATTTGAAAGAAATCTATCAGGTCATGGTCGTGGAGTTAAACGGAGATAGCCCTTCCTTTCCTACCTATTTAACCACAACAGGTACCAATAATCCTGCAACAGTTACTACACTTAGTAATGTAGCTACTTTAAGTAATTTAAGTTTGAGTGCCGGAGCTTTGAGTACTGCTTTCTCCTCCCAAACGACAGCTTATACCGCAAAGGTAGCTGCTGACGTGAATAGCATAACGGTAACGCCGGTTACCAGCGATGCTAATGCGACGGTTAAAGTAAACGGAACAGTCGTGGTCAGTGGGAATGCTTCGCCGGAAATAAATTTAGCTGCGGGGGCAAGTACCGCTGTTACAATAGAAGTTACAGCTCAGGATGGTACAGCAAAAACGTATAAGCTAACAGTCGAAAAAAATAGTTTGGGAGTAGTGAATACTGAAATTGAAGGTTTTGTAGTTTATCCGAACCCTGTGCCTCATGGAAGGTTATACATACAAACCAGATCGGCTGTTGTAATGGAGGTGGAACTATTTGATCTGTCGGGGAAAAAGGTTTTTTCTGTTCAGACCACTAATAAAGAAGTGCCTATTGAAGGTTTGCAAAAAGGAGTTTATATCCTGAAAGTACGTCAGGATGGAGCCGCATCAACCGAGAAAATTATAATACAATAAGAGATTGGTTTCTTTTTTTGAAATATATGGAACAAAGTAATGCCAATAGACTAAGGTCTCTTTTAAAGAAATTTAGAAGGGACCTTTTTGTTTCTGTGCAATGGTTTGTTTTTATTCTCGTTATCGGAGTTTTTCGGATTTTAGTTGAATCAGAAGCGTTACTTTTCGGCGATTTTGGTCAGCCACTCAAAATAAATTCGGTTCGTTTCTTCATCAGGATATTCGTGGGTTTTGTCCTCCATTATTCTTTCGGTTACCTGAATTCCGTTCGATTTAAGTTTGCGTATTAATTCTTCTGCTTTGGCAACCGGCAAAGCTCCGTCTTTTCTTCCATGATAAATAAAAACAGGGATTTTTGAAAAGGCAGTAAGAAATTGGTCCTCCAGAAAATTTGGATGTCCGGAACCCATCCAGTCATTAGCCAAATCCGGATGGCCTGCAAATATAGCCACCCCTTTGTAAAGTTCAGGATGCTGATAATAGGTTCGCAAGGCACCATAACCTCCCATCGAAAATCCGGCGATGACCATTTTATTTGGGTCAGCCGAAAAATGTGCAAGTACATCTTCTATGGCTTCCATAATGTCCTTTTGCGAACTGTCGGAATCGTAACAATTGTATTGGTCTCTGCCAAACGGAGCTACTTCAATAAAATTCCCTCCGCTTCTTGCCTGATTCAGTACAGTTTGTTCGTCCTGCCCGCTGCCATGAAGAAATATGAGAAGAGGGTATTTTTTTGCAGGAGAATAGCCCGGGGGAAGCTTTATCGTGTAAGGCTGAAAGCTGTTGTCGTATTTTGATTTAAAAGCCCTGCGGTAAGGTTTTGTAATGCCTTTGTACGGATCATTTCCTTTTAAAAAAGAGAGCAATTCCGTTTCAAAAAGAAAGTACTGTTCCAATAGTTTCTTCCCGGTTTCATAAGACTTTAATTGGAGCAGCTGTTTCTCTGCTTCATTTGCTTTGAACAATAAGGTATTTACGGTTCCGTAGGCTAAGTGATGTTGATTCTGTGTGATTTGCAAACGGATGCTGTCAAAATTAAATTTGGGAAAAACAACAAAATCATACTGTCCAATCGTATCCTTACCCGAACGGCTAAGAAAATGATAAAGACCCGGTTTCGGATTGCGGAATTTAAAGGAGGTAAATTTGTGCTGTATTTTATTTTTAAGAGTACAGTTGATTTTGGTATCCAGCACTATTTTGGAAGAATTATCCTGAATCATGATTTCAATAGATCTGTTTTCGGCCGCTTTTGACAGCGTCATCAAATCTACCTGCACAGCATCATCAACGTGGATGTTTCTTTGAGTGAGTTTAGTGATTAGAACAGTTGTATGGTTGTTTTTTGGTTTTTCAAAAACGATTGGAATGAAGTTTCTTTTCGGAATTTCCTCGTCCCATATGCCTTCATCTTTAACAACCGAATAACCCACAGCAGCATCGTTTGCGATTGCTTTTGCAAAATAAAGGTTGTATCCCAATTGGTTGGAAAACCACGAATGGTAGGGCTCAACATCCTTCCAGGCCAATAAGACTTCAAATCTGGCTTTCCCGTCATAAAATGTCTCCTCAAAGCGGGTTTCGGAACTTAACTTTTTTCCATGGCTTTGATTTCTGTTGTAATCCCAGATTCTTTTTCTTGCCCAGTATTTTTTGTCCTTAGAAGGCGAAAATGCAATATCGTAATACTCGTCGGTAAGGGAATCTTTTTGCGGTTTTGCCAGTAGTAATTTAAATCCGTCACCATTGATAAATCCTCTGTCCCGATAGGTAATACTGTCGGCTGCGGCCTCGATATACAAATAGAGATGCGTTGGAGTATAACCCATCAGATAAGTGATCTTCGTACGGCTGGCGCCCACATTGTCGAACGAAAAAAAGTGATGGAACTCCTTTTGCTTCAAATGCAGCAGTTGGCGATCCGGTTTTCCGTCGATCACAGGAGTGAAATTTAAAAAGCGAATTTCGTCTGACCGCAAAGACTGTCCGGATACGATCTGAACCATACACCATACGAAGTACAAAAAATAGCCCTTTGTTTTCATATTGATAGCCAGTGTTTTGTTTTTAAATACCCGATCAATTAGCCTGTCAAATATAAGTAAAAATTAAATTCAGATTTTAAAAGAGGCAGGTTCTTTTGGTTGTCTGCCGGAGCGATTTCAAACTTAGAAAAGGGCTGAAATAGGAGGAGTATTGAACCGAAAGAGATCTCCCATTATGAACGCGGTTCCAATAACCTTATCGATTAATTGTAAAGACAAAGCAGGAAAAGATTTTCAATTTCCTGACGGGAATAAATTCTCTATTAGAGAATAGTTAAAACTAATGCAATCCATTCTTATTTCCGACAATAAAAACTTATTTTTGTGACCATTAATTAATAATACAATCATATTATGTCAGATACAATCGAAAAAATTAAATGCCTTATTATTGGTTCTGGTCCGGCGGGTTACACTGCTGCTATTTATGCTGCCAGAGCAAATATGAATCCAGTTTTATACCAGGGAATGCAGCCAGGTGGTCAGTTGACTACAACTAACGAAGTGGAAAATTTTCCAGGATATGTTGATGGTGTTACAGGACCGGAAATGATGATTCAGTTACAAGAACAAGCAAAACGTTTTGGTGCTGATATTCGTGATGGATGGGCTACAAAAGTTGATTTTTCAGGAGATATTCATAAAGTTTGGATTAACGATACGATCGAGTTACACTGTGAAACGGTTATTATTTCTACAGGGGCTTCGGCTAAATATTTAGGCTTGCCATCAGAGCAGCATTATTTGCAAATGGGAGGCGGAGTTTCGGCTTGTGCTGTTTGTGACGGGTTTTTCTACCGTAATCAGGAAGTTGTTATTGTTGGAGCAGGAGATTCAGCTTGTGAGGAAGCACATTACTTGTCTAAACTTTGTAAAAAAGTAACGATGTTAGTAAGAAGTGAAAAATTCAGAGCTTCAAAAATCATGGAAGAACGCGTTCGTAAAACTGAAAATATTGAGATTTTAATGAATCACGATACTGTTGAGGTTTTAGGAGACAACAGCGTAGTACATGCGATAAAAGCAAAAAACAAAACGACCGGCGAAGTTTTTGACATCCCGGCAACCGGATTTTTTGTTGCCATTGGACATAAACCAAACACCGATATTTTTGCAGAGTACATCACATTGGATGAAACCGGTTATATCGTAAATATTCCGGGAACTTCTAAAACAAATGTAGAAGGTGTTTTCGTAGCCGGAGATGCTGCCGATCACGTGTACCGTCAGGCAATTACTGCTGCGGGTACCGGATGTATGGCTGCCCTGGATGCAGAGAGATATCTTGCTGCGAAGGAGTAACGGAAAAGGTTCTGAGGTTCTTAGATTCTAAGGTCCAGAGGAACAAAGGAGAGTTTCAAGTTTCAAGTTGTTGGAACTCTTAAAATAGAAAAAGTCCATTCGTTTTTGCGAATGGACTTTTTGTTTGCCAGTTCATCAGCCTGGCATATTTTAAAAAAGTAAAAACTTTGCGTCTTTGCGTTTCTGCGAGATTACTAGGTTAGGTGTTCATTATCGCTTTATCAATTCCCCTCATTCCAACCTGAAACTTGAAACTTGAAACTTGAAACCTGAAACTTTGAAACTTTCCCAAACCACAAAAAACTCTATCCCTGCAACGGCGTAGTGGCTTTAGCTTTTACCGGACTTGGTTTTTTGATCAGTTTGGCTTCTTCGCTAAAACGGGTAAGATCGATTTTTGGATTCCCAAATAAAGAGATCTCCGATTTGTCTCCGGCTGCAATTGATAGCGTGTTTTCGGCTAGTATAGTGGCAACGGCAGAACCTTCGGTGGTAACATTGGCCTCTTTTAAAGTAAATTTAATTCCTGTAAAAACGGAGTTGTTGTCTAAACGAATAGTCGCTTTTTCAGCAATACCTTCAATAGCGGCAGTTGTTTTTTGGTATAAGTCACATTTGAATTTTATAGCAGAAACTAATGTTTTGATCGAAGAATTTTTGCTCAGCTGTAAAGTAGCATCTTCCGATTTTAAGTTCAGTTCTGTTTTAGATTTGTCATCTGCAAACAAACTGAATTTTTTAGAGTTTACGTTTAATAATAATTTGGCATAATCAAAGCTGTGGAAAGTGATGTCGTCTAACTGAAGCTCCTGAATCGCATAAATTACAGCCTCATTTTTAGCGATTGCCGTTTTTAACGAACTGGTATAGATAACGTGAACAACCAGCTTTTTAAAAATAGTACTCTCTTTAGTAGTGTACAGACGAAGTACTTTTTCTCTTAAGTCCATTCCGATGATCTCGTGCAGGTTGTCATCGGCTTCGATTCTAATTTCGTTTTTCTCACCTCGTTCCAGGTATACTTCTAAATTGTCATCCGCTTCAATGCCATCAAATGCACCAACTTCTTTTACGGAGGTAGTTACAATTTTAGAACCTTTTATTTTTTCTCTTCGTTGCGCAAAAGTTAAAGTAGTAACCAATAATAATAGGAGTAAGGCTGTATTTTTTTTCATTAATTCTAAGATTTGATTTTGACAAATATAAAAAAATCATCCACTTTCGATGAATGATTTTTTTATATTTAACAGATAAATAAGGTTTATTCCTTACTAATCGTTCCTCCTGAACTTGCAGTTTTTTCAATTGTTTTTGGAGTGATGTCATAATTGATAGTTCCGCCGCTGCTGGCCGCTGCTTTCAGGTTTACAATTGGGTGAACATTTATATCTCCTCCGCTTGAAGCTTCTGCGTGAATATCATTTGCGAATAATTTATGAGCATTGATACTACCGCCGCTTGAAGCTGAGACCTGCATTTTTAATGCTTTTCCTTCCAGTCCAATAGAACTTCCGCTGTCTGAATCACAAGTAATGTTATCCGATTCGATATTTACATTTAATGTTGAAGCACTTGAGGCTTCGAGATTAATATCCTGACCCTGAATCAGGCCTTTGCTCGTAATCGTGGCAGCACTTGAAGATTCTAATTTATCAATGACAGGCATTTTTACCGTTACTTTTTTCTTGGTAATATCACGGAAAGAGCCTTGTTTGCATTTAACATATAAAGTTCCATTCTCCACTTTTGTTATGATTTCCTGTTGAATGTTATCATCTGCTTCAACAACAATTTCCGTAGAATCAGATTGGATAATAATCAGATCGATTGCAGTACTAACCGATACTTTCGTAAAATTGCCCTGAACAATTCTTTTTTCAGTAGTAACATTTCCGCTTCCTTTAATAGTATTCACATTGAAGTTACAAGAGGCAAACAATAGTGCGGTAACTGTTGCAATAATGAATTTTGTAATATGAATGATTATTTTTATCATGGCCTAGTTAATTTTGATTACAACTCCGTTTTTATCAGTGGTTAATTTTCCTTTGGTTTTCTTTGCGTTTAAAATTTCTTTTCCGTTCACTTCAATGGAAACTCCATTTACGGTATCTTTCTCGATGTAACTTTCTTCAGTTGTATCTTCGTATTCGTCCCCATACTCATTCTCTTCGGCAGGGCAGTCAAGGCATTTGATTTTAGAACCTTCTACTTTGTAGCTATAGTTACCGCTAAAGTGTAAGTTGAAAAAATCATTTTCAGAAGCGTCGTAATCCTGTACAGATGCATCTGGTTTGAACAACTGTCCTTCAGGTAAGTACAAGTATACATCCACTTCCTGTCCTCTGAATTTGTTTTTTACATCTGTCAGAAAATAATTATCCAAAACTAAACGATTTCCGTTAATTTCAAACTTGTAATTGATTTTTTCTGCTCTTTGTTTGGCGTTGATAAACGAGTTACCTCTGGCTGTTTTTTCAATTTGAATGTAAGGAGCAGCCTCATCTGTATGCAAAACATGCAGGCGAACATCGTTAGAATAGATTAACTGATTGTTGGCTGAGTCCTGTACAAATTCAAAATCACTATGGTGGTTCAGGTCTTTTGCGTAATAATCATTGTATCTGAATTTTACGTAAAGCGTATCTTTTGCTGTAATGTTGATCGCTTTTTTCTCTACCATTTTATTGTCATATGAAAGCTCAGTTGCCTGTTTGATTCCGATGCTTATGGCGATAGCAACTGCAATAATCCAAATTGCTAACAAAGTATATTTGGTAATATTTCCAATAGACTTCAGGTTTGGAGATAACAATTTGAAACCTAAAAGAGTCAGGAAGAAAAATGGAATTCCAACAGCAAAGAACATTAATAAACCAAATGACCAAAGCGGATAATCTGTGAAGTTTCCGGCATCTACAAAGTTTTGCCATGGAAAATCAACAAAAACGTTCGTTCCTAAAGTGAAAACACCAATCAGTAACATGATCAAAACACTGATTCCTGACATGATTAAAATCACTCCTAAGAATTTAGCGAATATTTTAAAAACCGTCATGATAAAGTCTCCAAATGAACTACTTATTCTCTCAGCTCCCGACTTTACCTGGTTTCCCATTGCATCATAATCTGCATTTTTGAATTTATCAGATAAGTTCTCAATTTCTTCGCGAACTTTTTTTTCAATGTTCGAAATGGTAACCGGTTCCCCTGTCATTTCCAGTTTTTCTGAAGTGGTAATCGCTTCCGGAGTCACAATCCAAAGAACAAAGTAAGCTAAGATTCCGGTTCCAAAACCTGCGAAAACAAATATTAAGAAGATAATCTTGATCCAAACTGCATCAATTCCAAAATAATGTCCTAGACCGGTTGCTACACCACCAATCATACCTTTTTCTTTGTCACGGTACAACTTTTTGTGTTTTCTTGCTCCGTAGTCGCTAAAAGACTGGCTTGTTTTTTCTTCGTCTTCAAGGATATAATCTTCAGGTTGTCCCATAACGGTAATCACCTCATCAACGTCTTTCAGTCCTACAACATGTTTGTCGCTTTTTTGTTTCTCAATTAATAATTCAGAGATACGCATTTCGATATCTTTAATAATTTCGTCCTGTCCGGAAGAATTGGTAAGGGATCGTTTTATAGCGTCAAAATAGCGTGTCAGTTTTAAATATGCGTCTTCATCGATGTGAAAAACCATACCGCCTAAGTTAATATTTACTGTTTTGTTCATGACTTATTGATTTTGATTGGTGATTAGTTTTACGGCGTCAGACAATTCTGTCCAGGTACCGCTAAGTTCGTTTAAAAATGTTTGTCCTATTTCGGTTAATCCATAATATTTTCTTGGTGGTCCTGATGTAGATTCTTCCCATCGATAATTAAGCAAACCGTCGTTTTTCAGCCTAGTCAAAAGTGGATAAACTGTTCCCTCAACAACTAGTAATTTTGCGTTTTTTAAAGTGTCTAGTATTTCTGAGGTATATGCGTCTTTTTCTTTTAGTACCGATAAGATGCAAAACTCAAGAACACCTTTGCGCATCTGTGCTTTTGTGTTTTCAATGTTCATAATTTCATTTTGTTTTTTTTAGATTGAACAATTCGTTTTTTGATTGATGATGATTGATTGATGATTGAGTTGCCGGTTTGCCCTTTCGGCTCGGGTGATTGATGATTGATTTTTTTAGGAGCTTTTTCCTGCTATCCGTTTCAATCTTTTGTGCCGAACCCCGGCACAAAAGGATTTTCACTTCTATCAGGGCTAAATCCTTAACCTATAACTTTTAACTTTTGTGTTCGGCTGAGCGAAGTCGAAGCCTACTTGATAAAAGGAATCGTTAGCGGATACTTGTATAATTCTCCGTTTGACGCTTTTATTGAAGCATAAATCACTAAAAAGAATTCAACAAATTTTAATACTCCAAAAAGTAAAACTGCTGTTGCTCCGATACTTAAAAGAGCAATATTTCCATTAAAGTCAAAATTTCTGATGATAAAATCTTCGTCGTTAAAAACAGCTTCCATTGGAAGGTTCTGTAAAAAAACAGTAACGAAAATCGGAATTGCAATCAGAGCCAGAACTAACGTATAAAGCAAAAGACTCAATTGAAAATTTAAAGCTTGCTTTCCGTGATGATTTACATATTCTGATTTGTCTTTGTAACTCGTCCAGATCAATATTGGGAAAATATAATTCCCAAACGGAATGATGTACTGACTTAATGTACTTAAATGTGTGAACGTTGCAGTGTTCTTTTCTGAGGTCGTTTCCATGATGAGTGGTGTTGTTGTTTCCATGATTAAAAGTATATAGTAATTTCTTATGCAAATATATATCTAAAAGACAGTATCTTGTTTTGCATAGTACCAAACATTAACAAAATTTTAACAAGATTAAAATTTTTCAGATGGCTATAATTGACTGAAAACCATTCGGAATACTTGATTTTATTGGTAATCCTGGAAAGTGTTTAGAATTTATTGTGCGTGCATAGTTTTTTTGTATTTTTACATAAAAAAAATAAATACCATGGCATTATCTGTTTCTAAACTCAATAAATTTGTATTATTCAAACTACCATCGGCCTACATTTGTGGTGTGCGTGTAAAGGCAATCGACAAAGACAGATGTGTGGTAAGCGTCAAACACCGATGGATCAACCAAAATCCGTTTAACTCGATGTATTTTGCCGTTCAGGCAATGGCTGCGGAACTAACTACCGGAGCATTGGTGATCTCTCAGATTCAACAAAGCGGAAAAAAGATTTCGATGCTGGTAGCCAACAATAAGGGGAATTTTACTAAAAAAGCGACAGGAAGAATAACCTTTGTTTGTAACGACGGACATTTAATAGCCGATGCCATTCAAAGAACAATCAAAACAGGCGAAGGACAAACCTTCTGGATGAAATCGATTGGAACAGATGAGAGCGGTACTCAGGTTTCTGAAATGGATTTTGAGTGGAGCGTTCGAATTAAATAGTTTTTCATCAGGATCCGGCCTAAGGGAACGGATGGAGTGATTTCACAAATTATGTTTGCCAAATACTCAGGTATCCGGAGTTTACATTAAGGACCTCTGACAACGTTTCGAGCTTTGTTAAGGGAATTAAAAACAGGCATTCTTGTCCCCGAATTAGTATAAAATTTTAAGTCAAATGCTGAATATCTGATTTAGTTTGTGTCAATTGCTTCGTCCGTTCCCTTTGGTTGGGTCGTGCTAAGAAATAAAAAAAGACCTCAAGTAATTGAGGTCTTTTTGTTGAAACAGGTTTCGTTTATTTTTTAACGCAACATGATTTTTTATCTTTTTTGGCATCGTCTTTTTTTGCAGTATCTGTTTTTTTACAGCAAGATTCTTTTTTCTCTTTTTCTTTTTTAGGAGCTGGCTTAGTATCTTGTGCCTGAATACCAATTGTAAATAAAGCAAGAGCTAAAACGGTAAATAATTTTTTCATTTTTGTTTAATTTAAGGTTTTATAATTTTGTTTTCTAATTGACGATAATGGTTCAAATATAAAAAGAGTTTCCGGTGTTAACTCTTACAGTTTAGTTAATGTTTTTGTAATAAATTAAGATAATAAAAAGGGTGACTTGGAACAATGAAAGTGATATATATAATGTAAAATGTTTATTTTACGGTTTTCCGTAAAGAATACTGAGAAAAATAATATATATTAGCTCCATCATATTTAACTCAAAATACATATAGATTTTATGATCAAAATGTTACAAACTTATTTTAACAATAAGTTTGTAACATTTAGCTACTAAATTACGTTTAACCATAAAAGTAAACTTGTTTTAAGTAACTAAAATGATAGTTGCTTATTTTGCATTAAAATAATATTTATAATACAATAATACTATGACATCTAAAGAACATAAAGAATATATAGCTGCTTTAAAGCAATATTCAGCTGAACTATTAAAATCTGAAAATGATTCTAAGCGTTTTTTAGTAGATGCTGGAATTCATACACCAACAGGACGTCTAACAAGAGTATATTCTTCATCTGAATCAATTGGATACAAAAAAGATAGTTCTAATATTCAAAAGGATAAAAAAGATTAATGTATTCAAGAAGATCAGGTTTAATTCTTGGGTTTCACGGTTGTGATAAAGAGGTTAGAGATAGAATAGTATGTGTAAAAGGTGAAGTACTTAAACCAAGTGAAAATGATTGGGATTGGTTAGGTCATGGGGTTTATTTTTGGGAAAACAATCATGGGAGGGCTTTAAAGTTTGCTCAAGATTTAAAAGATAACCCTCCAAAAGGCAAGGAAAACCTAATAAAAGAACCTGCCGTATTAGGTGTTATTATTGATCTTGGCTATTGTCTGGATCTGTTAGATTCAAAATTTCTTGAAGTATTAAAGACCGGATATAATTTACTTTGTGAATTACACAAAAATTGGAACACAAAATTACCTGTTAACATTGCTAATGAAGAAGGAGAATTGCTTAGGCGAAATTTAGATTGTGCCGTTATCCAAACAGTTCATGAAATGAATAAGAAACTTAAAAAGGCACCTTATGATTCAGTAAGAGGAGTATTTTTTGAGGGAAATGATTTGTATGAAAATGCTGGTTTTAAAGAAAAGAATCATATTCAAATTGCTATTAGAAATCAAGATTGTATAAAAGGTTTTTTTATTCCTCGTGAGTTTGACGAGTAATATAAATTAAACATTTAAAGGGGGTGTTTCGGTCTTTTAAATCAGTACGATACGATTAAAGTAAAAGTATCATTTTGCTTAATAATTCAAATTTACCCCAAAGCCAACGCCCATATCACTGTCGTAGTGCGTCGTAATTCCAAAGTTTCTTCCGACGATATACTTTAGTCCCGCCATATATTCCTTGTCCGTATTCCACATCAAATTCATGCGCAAACGTCTCGAAAGAGGTATGTCTTTTCGTTCAAACTGTATTCTCACATTTCCATCGGTATACACTTCGATCTGCGCTTTGACCAGCATAGGTAAGGTGTACTCGATACCGGCACTCAGCACCGAACGATTGTCTTTGGTATTCTTTTGACCAAAGAGATTTTGTTCCTGTTCGTCCATTCCCATTCTTCGGTAGCGCCAGTCAAAACCAATAAAAGGCATAAACCATTGCATTTTGCCAATGTAACGGCCAATATGGGTCTCGGTTTCATAACCGTGTTTGTCGTTGTAACCCAATCTCCATTCGGTACCAATGCTCCAACGGGTGTTGCCCAACATCGCTTCTCCGTCGTTTCCATTGGAGGCAAAGTCATTTTCAGCCATAAAATGAAACATACGGTCGTCCATCTTTAACATCTTATAAGCCATTTTCGGATCGTGTATTAACGGATTTGGCGCTGAATTTTCATAAGTAAAAACCCGACCCATTCCGGCCATCATATGATACAATATATGACAATGAAAAAACCAGTCTCCGTCGGCATTGGCCTGAAATTCGATCGTGTCGGTCTCCATTGGCATAATGTCAATCACATTCTTTAGCGGAGAATACTCACCATGTTCGTTCAGAATTCTGAAATCATGTCCGTGTAAATGCATGGGATGACGCATCATCGATCCGTTGTACAATACAATTCGAACATTTTCTCCTTTTTTAATTAAGATCTTATCGGTTTCAGAAACTACTTTGTTGTCTAAACTCCAGACGTAACGGTTCATGTTTCCGGATAACTCGAAACGAAGCTCTTTTACCGGAGCATCTTTGGGCAGTGTGGTTGGGGTTGGCGATTTCAGCATCCCGTAATTGAGTGTCGTAATTCCGGCAACTTCCGTTGTATCGGCAGACATGTTCATGCCTTCCATATTGTGCTTGGAATGATCTTCCATCTTTTCAGTTTCATCTCCTCCGGTAATTTCAGGATACATAACGGCATTCATATCCATCTTATTCAAAGACATTTTCATCCCCATATCGTTCATCTCACCGTTCATTTTCATCATGTCATTCATCATTTTCATCCCCTCAAAATATTTTAACTTCGGAAGATGGGCGACAGACTGTTTGGCTCCTTCGCCTAAAAATAAAGAAGCGGAACCGGTTCGGTCTTCGGCTGTAGCCAGAAAAGCAAAGGATTTTTTATCCTCCGGAATGGTAACCACAACATCATAGGTTTCAGAAACCGCAATAATTAACCGATCCACTTCTACGGGTTCGACATCGTTTCCGTCACTGGCCACAACTGTTATTTTTCCGCCCCCATAGGTCAGCCAGAAATAACTCGAAGCACCTCCGTTGGCAATTCTCAGTCTGACCTTATCGCCAGCTTTAAATTGCGAAAGCTGCTGTTCGTTTTTACCGTTAATTAGAAATTTCTCGTAATAAACGTCACTAACGTCCATAGCATTCATACGTTTCCATTCGTTGGTTACTTTCGTCGAAAACTGTCCTTGTTTGATAGCCTCTGCATAACTTTGGGTAGTTCCTTTTTTGATGGCAAACCAATCGTTTGCATTGTGCAGCATTCGTTGTACATTTTCCGGTTTCAAATCGGTCCATTCACTTAAAATAACAGGAACGGTTGGTAAATCGTCGATTCCTTTTCTAAAGGTTGTATCGTCTTTCTTTTTGTTGATGATAAAAAGTCCGTACAAACCAATTTGTTCCTGCAAGCCCGAATGGCTGTGGTACCAATACGTTCCGTTTTGAATAATAGGGAAGCTGTATTTGTGTGTAGTTCCCGGTTTTATGGGCATTTGTGTTAAATACGGAACGCCGTCTTCCTTATTCGGAAGGAATAATCCGTGCCAGTGCAGGGCCGTATTTTCTTTTTTTAAGTCGTTGTGGACGTAAATCTCCGCAACATCACCTTCTGTAAAAGTCAGCGTTGGCATCGGAATTTGCCCGTTAACCGCAATCGCTCGTTTTTCTTTTCCCGAAAAATTCACAACAGTGTCACGCACATGTAAATCGTAACGAACCACTTTTTGCGCTTTTGCACTAAAGGCAATTAGAAAGGCGAGTATAATAGTATGTAGTTTCATGCTCATTTTTTAAAGGTTTAGATTTCGCAACCGCACAGCATTCCTGAAATAACACAGTGATGCGTCATTGTTGCTGTACTTTAAGTATTACACTGCAAATTTCTGAACTAACAATTACTTTGGGTTGTACAATTTTGAGAATGATTTGTAAGATTTCGAAAAAAGCCAATCGCAAAGTTTACAAGAACTTACGCAAAGGGGGTAATTGTTCTTGTAAACCGCAATTTTTTAGAATATAAATCTGCTCAATCTGCAGAATCTGCGGGAAACAAAATCGTTCAAATTCTTTTAAGGAGTGATTCGAATCAATGAAAAAAGGTTACAAATTCTCGATCTCAATGCGTTTTTTATCCTTCAATTGTTTAAAGCTGGTAGGGGTAAAGCCTGTAATTTTCTTAAACTGATTGCTCAAATGCGCTACATTGCTATAGTTGAGCGTATCTGCGATTTGACTTAACGACAGTTCATTGTAAACAAGCAGTTCCTTTACCTTTTCTATTTTCTGGCTGATAAAGTACTTTTCGATAGTGGTGTTTTCTATTTCCGAGAATAAATTGCTTAACGTGCTGTAATCCTGATGGAGATTTTGAACCAAATAATCAGACATAGTAACTTTGAGGTCATTGTTTTTATGATGCACCAGATCCACGATGAGGTTTTTGACCTTCTCCACCGTTTTACTTTTTTTGTCATCGATAAAATCAAAGCCCAGAGCCTGTAAATTTTTAAGCAGTATCTCTTTTTGATTTTTGGAAATGGGGTCCTGTAGTTCGACTTCGCCTAATTCAACAGTAATAGGATGAAGTCCGAGTTTTTCAAGCTCAGACTTCACTACCATTTTACAACGTCCACACACCATGTTTTTGATGTAGAGCTTCATATTTACTTGATCGTTTCTACCACATTTCCGCACGTTAGCATTGACGAACCATAATAAGGATTTTTAATGGCTTTTTCTTTGCTAAGCCAGTCTGCATCAGCCATTGGGCAGTATTGTTTGTATACAGCCTGATCTGATTTTGAAACTTTAATAAGTTCGTAAGTGTTTTTTGAAAGTGATTTAAAAGTTTCGCGCTGTTTTTTAAGATCGGTTGTAGTCGAAATGTTTTTAGCGTCGGCAGTTATTTTTTTCAGGACTTTCATCCAGGCGTTGTGTTCGTCCCCTTTTAACTGGTCCATTTTTACGGCTGTAATGGCAGTCAGTAAATCTTTGGCTTTCGCCGAAGTAAGTTTGGCATCACTTTTAATTAAGGCATCTTTTACCGTAAAATAAGCATCATAAACGGTTTGCAACTGACTTGAAGCAGTAACTTCTAATGTCGTTGTTTCTTTTTTTATGGAATTGGCCAGGATAATATTAGCAGAGAAAGCTACTAAGATTACTACTACTATTGTTGAAATTGATTTTTTCATTTTATACGATTTTAGTAGAGGATTAAATTTCCTCTAAGTTAAATAATTTAAGATTGTTATGACAGCTTAGAGTCTCAAAAGTGTAATGAGACGCGGGCTGTGATTTTTTTCTGTAAGACCTAAAACAGTCGTTGCAAAACGCAATTAGGGCTGTCAGCAATACAATTATTTTATTTTTGGGGGTGACCAAATAGAAGTAAAACCATCAGAAATACTGATGTTTTTGTAGTAAGGAGTGGTTTTCTCAAGAGAGAAATTAAATAGATTTCTGTTGAAGTCAAACTCATTCATTGCGATTAAGCTGAACTGAAGCCCGGATGTGGTACAGCCGGAATGATCGCATTTTCGGCTACAGCCATGAGAATCATTTTTGGAGCTGTCCTCTTTTTTACAGCAGTCCTTTTCGCAAGCATCCGATGCCGCTTTCTTCGGGCTGGCTTTCTTTTCACAAGAAGTTTTTTCAGTCGTTTTTCCACAGGCATAACCGGCATTTGACAACAGTAAGAAGCCAAAGGTTAAGAATAGAAATACTATGTGAACTTTTCTTGTCAACGAAAATAATTTAGAAATACAAATTTAGGTATTTTTTTTTACCGTCAGGTTTTTTTTAAGATTTCAATGCTTACAGTTTTTTATAATCGGTAGGTTTCATGTTTTTCCTTTTCTTAAAGTAATTGGAAAGATGGCTTTCGTCAGTAAAACCAAACTCGTGCGCAATTTGTTTAATAGGCAGCTGATTGTTGTGAATTCTTTTTTCGATTAAAGTAGTTCTCAGATTATGAATGTAATCGCGATAGCTTATAGCAAAAGTCCTTTTAAAATAGGCACTGAAATACGTTTGAGCAATATTAAAATGATCTGCTATCACCTTAATCTGAACCAGTTTTGGGTTGTAAATGTTTTGATGAATATAGGTTGCAATTTGCTCGTTATCGATAGGGGCGGGCTTCAATTGCAGGTTCATGCAACGGATGGTTTCTTTAATCAAACCAAAAATGGAAAGAATTTGATAAAAAACAATAGGCGAACTCGAAACATCAGTTTTGCAATTATAAGCCGTAATGTTTTCGATGGTGTTTTTTAAAATGGTTTTGCAGGGATCGTCTAATTTTAAAAGGGTCTCCTTTAGCAATTTATTTCGCATAAAATCCTCCGGTGTATTGAGGAGTAAATCGTCGCAGAAAAGATTTTTGTTGGAATCGAAATAATTGTCTGTAAACTTGATATACACAAAACGCGTTCTTTTTTTAATCTCAAAATAATGCTCGTCTTCCGGAGAAATAACAAACAAATCCCCCGATTTATAAGGCAGTAAGTTGTGATTCAGATGGTGAATCCCGTTTCCTTTTTTGATATAAATAATTTCATAATAGGTGTGGGTATGCGGAACATGCGGAAATACGTCATCTTCAAATTCATGAATCACAAGCTTTTCAAACTGATTAAATTTCGGCATAACTTAAATTTACAAGTTTATGTCACAAATGTACAACTTATTTTAAGGTTAACGGTGTTAAATTTGCAGCATAGAAACTCTATTCCTTTCTATTCAATACAAATGAAAAAAAGTCTTATCGCACTCTCATTAGGAGGTTTAACAATTGGTATCACCGAATTTGTTATGATGGGTTTGTTGCCAGATATTGCCTCAGACATGAAAGTCTCCATTCCGGTTGCCGGATATTTAATTTCTGCTTATGCACTGGGTGTTGTAATAGGTGCTCCGCTTTTGGTAATCCTGGGAAGAAATTTAGCACCCAAAAAAATGCTTTTGATATTAGCTTTGATGCTAACTGTTTTTAATGCGCTTTCGATTATTGCGCCTACCTATAACTTTTTATTCGCTTCCCGATTTCTCTCCGGATTACCGCACGGTGCCTTTTTTGGAGTTGGAGCGGTAGTTGCGAGCCGTTTGGCCGATAAGGGCAAAGAAGCTCAGGCAATTGCGATTATGTTTTCGGGTTTAACCTTGGCAAATCTAATTGGTGTACCCATTGGTACTTATATAGGACATAATTTTATCTGGCGTTATACATTTGTTTTAATCGCTGCGGTAGGTTTGCTCACCTTTTTGTTTATCTCTTTGTGGATGCCAAATCTCGAAAAAAGCGGGAATGTCAATATGAAAACCCAATTGCTGTTTTTTAAGAAAACAGAAGCCTGGCTGATTATTGGAATTACGGCCATTGGATTTGGCGGTCTCTTTGCCTGGATTAGTTATATCGCACCTTTACTGACCAATGTTTCTAAGTTTGAAGCGGAGGATGTATCGTACATTTTGATTCTGGCTGGTTTAGGAATGGTAGTAGGAAATTTTGCCGGAGGGAAACTGGCCGATAAATATTCTCCTGCACCTACCGTATTGGCTTTGCTTTTTGTGATGGCGATTGATTTAATTCTGGTGTATTTTTTCTCCTTCAATCAATACGTATCCTTATTCCTGACCTTTTTAACAGGAGCCATTTCTTTTTCAGTGATCGCTCCAATTCAGATGTTAATGATCAAAACGGCTAAGGGTGCCGAGATGATTGCTTCGGCAGCACTTCAGGGAAGCTTTAATATTGGAAATGCTTTGGGTGCCTTTTTAGGAGGTTTGCCTTTGTCGGCTGGATACAGTTATGCTTCGCCAAACTTGATAGGTCTTGGTATGGCACTAAGCGGAATGGTAATTACGTTTGCTTTAATGCAAAAACATAAAGTCAATTTACAGCTTCAGAAAGCATAATTCTTCTGTCATACCCTTATTTAGAGGAGTTTGTGATGCGAATTTTTTAAAAGAGTCTTTGAACCGATCAGGTTCAGAGACTCTTTTTTTTGCCTTCTATTTTTTTTGAATCGATTCAAAGCGTGGCTGTGGTATGCTGTAATTGTTATTAACAGGAATAGGATTTCATTTTTTCCTGAATAGTTGTTCCGGGACATTAAATTCTGTTTTGTTGTAGCAGTTTGTTGTGGTATTTTTTGGGCAAACAGGGAAGTGCTGAACGAAAAAATGAATCTTAATAATATCACAATGACTTGTCTTGTAATCGATTGTTTTTTTTATGAAATCGCAACAATTACTAAAAAAACAAAAATATATTTAATATTTATCCATAGATTAAATTGCATATGTCACATAAAAAAGCGGTTTTATTTTTGATGTTTTATTTATTTTAGGAAATTTTTAGGATTTTTAATTTTTTATCTCAAAAAAATATTTAAGTTTGTGTAATCGATTACAAATTTTTTAAATGGTGAAAAATTACCTTATTTGCAAGACCGTATACAGCTCGAAAAAGGAGTTGCTGTCAAAGAAATCAGGAATTTATGAGCAGTAAAAAAAAGGTAACGGGATAAAAACGAAATAACCACTTAGAATAACCAATTAATAACCTAAAACAATCACCCCCATGAATTTTAAAGATTTATTTAACAAAGGAGCAAATTGTTGTTTTGCAGTTGTTTTCTTATTGTGCTTACTGGTCAGTAATCAAATGAATGCTCAAAGTAGTACACTCGAAGGAACCGTTAAAGATGCTGCAGGACTCACGTTGCCAGGTGTTAATATTTTAGAGAAAGGAACAAAAAATGGAACTTCTTCAGATTTTGACGGACGTTACAAATTAAAACTGAGCAATCCGAAAGCAATAGTGACGTATTCGTTTATAGGTTTTAAGACCAAAGAAGTCAACGCTGCCGGAAAAACGAAAGCTGATATTGTTCTGATCGAAGATTCAAATGCTTTAAATGAAGTTGTGGTGGTGGGTTATGGAACCGTTAAAAAATCAGATTTAACGGGAGCAGTTTCTTCTATTTCAGGAAATGATCTAAAGAAAGTTCCGGTTTCTAATATTGCGGAGGCCTTAACGGGTAGAATCGCCGGAGTTCAGGTTACTTCGAGTGAGGGTTCGCCGGATGCCGATATTAAAATCAGAGTGCGTGGCGGTGGGTCCTTAACACAGGATGCTTCGCCTTTAATTATTGTCGATGGTTTTCCGGTAAACAGCATGAATGATATTGCGGCTTCAAATGTAGAATCGATGACTGTATTGAAAGATGCTTCTTCTACTGCTATCTACGGATCCAGAGGAGCAAACGGAGTAATCATTATTACCACTAAAAGCGGGAAAGACGGTAAAATGGCTGTTAGCTTCAATATGTTTTATGGCATGAAAAACATGGCCAAAGAAATTGACGTACTTCCGGTGGATGATTTTGTGAAATGGCAGTACGAATATGCTTTGCTGGATCAGACAGACAAAACGATAATGACCAATCCAAGCTCTTATACCAAGTATTTTGGCAATTGGCAGGACCGCGATTTGTACAACGGACTAAAAGGTACCGACTGGCAAAAACAGGTTTACGGTCGCCGTGGTGAAGTCAACAGCCGTGATTTAGGAATTCGCGGAGGCAATGAAAAGCTGAGTTACAACTTTAACTACGCGTACTACGATGAAAAAGCCATTATGGTAGGTTCGAATTTCAAAAGAAACAACCTGTCATTGGCCATAAAAAATAAAGCAAGCGACAAAATTGACCTTGGTTTTACTGTACGTTACTCCGATACAGATATCAATGGCGGAGGGGCGAACGATCAAAATCAGGCTTCATCACTAGACAGCCGTTTGCGCCATAGTGTGGGTTATGCGCCAATTCCGATGCCGGGATTAACAACAGATAACGACGACCAGTCTGTAAACAGCTATTTGGTAAATCCGTTTTTAGCGATAACAGATAACGACCGTCAGCAGAGCAGAAAAAATTACAACTTATTAGGAAGCTTTGGATGGAAATTGGCCAAAGATTTAAAATTTCAAAGTGATTTGGGATTGGACAATTCCAATTACTCCGACTATCGTTTTTACGGTTCCTCTACTTACTTTTCGAGTACCGCAAAGATTGGAGCCGGAAAACCGGGTATGGTCATGAGTGATCGTAAAGATGTGCGTTTTAGAAATGCCAATACCTTAAACTATGACTTCAAAAATATACTGGGAGAAAATCACCATTTAACGGCACTTTTGGGAGAAGAAATGATTACCAGCACTTCAAACACCGTAACAACAACCCTTTTAAACTATCCGGAATTCTTTAATCTGGATCAGGCTAAGAAATTAACCACTCAGGGAACTCCTTTTTCCGTTGATAATTTTTACAGCCCCGACGATAAATTATTGTCTTTTTTCGGACGTTTAAATTACGATTACAAAGATCGCTATCTCTTAACGGCTTCTTTTCGTGCCGATGGTTCCAGCAGGTTTTTAGGAAATAACCGCTGGGGATATTTCCCGGCAGCGGCAGCCGCATGGAAAATTTCGGAAGAGAGCTTCCTGAAAGAGGCGTCCTGGCTGAGTCTTCTTAAGGTAAGATTGAGTTACGGTGAAGCAGGAAACAATAACATTCCTGTCGGGCAAACGGTTCAGAGTTATATGTCCGGTACAAATTCCTTTATCAACGGCTTCGACAGCTATTGGTCGCCATCGAGTGTTTTGGCCAATCCCGATTTGAAGTGGGAGACCACCGTAACACAAAACATCGGTCTTGATTTTGGATTTTTCAAAAATCGTTTAAACGGAACTTTTGATGTATATAAAAACGTAACGAAAGATTTGCTGATCGAGTTTCCGGTAGGAGGTACAGGATATAAAACGCAGTTTAGAAACATGGGAGAAACACAAAATACCGGTTTTGAAGCTACCTTGAATTTTATAGCCATTGAAAAGAAAAATTTTGGTTTAAGTTTTTCTGTGAATGTTGGGATGAACAAAAATAGAATTAACTCTCTGGGCGTGATGGATAATTTTGGAGTAAACACCAACTGGGCATCGACAGATGTTGGGAATGATTATGTAGTAAATGTTGGTTCTCCAATGGGATTAATGTACGGTTATCAAAGCGACGGACGATACGAAGTTTCAGACTTTGATTATGCAGGAGGAAAATATACTTTAAAAGCAGGTGTTGTGGATGCCAGCAGTGTTGTAGGAGCTTTGCAGCCCGGAATGATGAAGTTGAAAAATGCAGACGGTTCTGCCGATAATAAAGTTACGGCCTCCGATCAAAAAGTGATTGGAAATTCAAATCCTAAACACACAGGAGGTTTAGTCATTAATGCGAATGCTTATGGTTTTGATCTTTCAGCTGCTTTCAACTGGAGTGTTGGAAATGATATTTACAATGCCAATAAAGCCGAGTTTTCGACATCCAATAGAAACGGGCAGTACAAAAATTTAAGTACCGAAATGGCAGACGGTAAAAGATGGACAAATTTAGATCCGACTTCTGGGCAGTTGGTAACAGATCCTGCCGCTTTAGAAGCGCTGAATGCCAACACTACCATGTGGTCTCCTTATATGCAGAAATTTATGTTTACAGACTGGGCAGTAGAAGACGGTTCGTTCTTCAGGTTAAATACGCTGACTTTGGGTTATAGTACGCCGCAAGCCCTAACGTCTAAGCTGGGCGTAAGTAAACTAAGATTTTATCTTACAGCAACTAATGTGTTTGTAATTACGAATTATTCTGGTCCGGATCCTGAAGTTTCAACAAGAAGAAAAACGCCGCTAACACCGGGAGTTGATTATTCGGCTTATCCGCGCAGCAGACAATTGGTTTTTGGTTTAAACCTTAATTTCTAATTTAAAACTTATCACAAAATGAAATATAAAGTAATAATAGCAGGATTGATAATCTCGGGTTTGTTGACTTCCTGTCAGGATTTAGGAGAGGAATACTTTGATACTCCTGCTCAATCAACATTAGACGAACAGCTTATTTTTTCTACGGCCGGACTGGCGCAGGGTGCTGTTGACGGAATAAAAGTCTCATTTGGAGAAGAGCAGTCCTACCGAGGAAGGCTTTTGACTTATCAGGGTTTGAATACAGATACGGAATGGCTTTTGGCTTCTTCAAGCGACAATGCCAAATCAGATTTAGTAGTGTATGATGCCAAGGCTGATAACACAGAAATGAACTCGGCAAAAAATGCCTGGGCAATGATGTATGAAGGAATTGAGCGTGCGAACTTGTGTATCAGAGGGCTGCGTAAATATGGTAATCCGTTACCGAATACAGCGATGGGGCAGTTGTTGGGAGAGGCGTTGACTTTACGTGCCATTTATTATGCCGATCTGGTACGAAACTGGGGAGATGTTCCTGCTCGCTTTGAGCCGGTTGCTACTTCGACCATCTACGTGCCTAAAACAAGTCGTGATGAAATTTACAAACAATTAATCGCTGATTTGGGAGAAGCGGCAAATTTGGTAGCATGGCCTAATGAGACCGCGGCAACAACAAGTACAGAGCGCATCAACAAAGCGTTTGTAAAAGGTTTCAGAGCCCGTTTGGCTATGATGGCCAGCGGTTTTCAGCAATATTCAGATGGGGTGAGACGAAGTACAGATCCTGCGCTTTCAGTAGGTACCATGTACAAACTGGCATTAGACGAGTGCCGTGCTGTAATTGCGAGTGGTTCGGCACATTTAGAGCCAACTTTTGAAGGATTGTGGAGAAAATTCAATCAGGAAAATATAGCAGCAGGAGGAGAATCTCTTTGGGAAATTCCCTTTGCAGCTACACGAGGCAGAGTCTTATTTACTTTTGCTGTGCGTCACGATGCTTCAGATCAGTTTCAGCAGATGGGAACTAACAAAGGAGGGGTGAACGGACCATTGCCTTTTGTTTTTTATGACTATGATCAGGCCGATAGCCGCAGAGATGTTACCTGTGTTCCGTACAAATGGGGAGCCGCAGTAAATGGTAAAGCAAAACAGGAACTTACAGATTTGCAAACCTGGTATTTTGGTAAATACCGTTTTGAATGGATGAACCGTATCGTTACGGCACCAAATGACGATGGGGTAAACAAAATTTATATGCGTTATGCCGAAGTGCTTTTAATCGCTGCCGAAGCGGCTAACGAATTGGAAGGACCCGGATCAGCTGCCGTTTACTTAAAAGAAATCCGACGAAGAGCTTTTGTTTCCGGAAGTCAGGCTGTAAAAGTAGATGCTTATGTAGATGGTCTGACCAGCAAGCAAACCATGATGAATGCAATTATAGAGGAAAATAAATATGAATTTACAGGAGAAATGGAGCGCAAGTTTGCTCTGATGCGCTGGAATTTATTGAAAGCAAAATTAGACGAAGCCAAAATTAAAATGGCCCGCCTGAAAGCCCGCAGCGACGAATATGCTACTGTGCCATCGACCTTATATTACAAATACAAAGCAGATAATACGACATTGGAAGTTTACGGGCTGAACCGTGGTGAAACACAGGGGCAGGGGGCCGATTACACTTCAAAAAGCTGGGATAAACTGGAGGACAATAAAATAACCACATTGTACAAAGCCGGAGTCAATCCTGATAAAAGACAATTTTGGCCCATCTGGCAAACGTTTATTGACGGAAGCAATGGTCAGTTAGTAAACGACTGGGTTTTCGGAAACTAAAAACAATTAACAAACAAAACTATAGTTGTAGAATTATGAACGCAAAAGATATATTTAAAGGGTTGCTGGCTGTATTTTTATTGGTAGTTGCCGGTTGCGAAAGTTACAATGAAGCAGTGTTGCAAGATATAGGAGCCAACAGCCTATTTTCTCCAATCGAACTTAAAGCAGCGGTTAAAAATCAAACCACGGTCGAACTAAACTGGACGGCCAAAGAGGATGTTGATCATTACACCGTAGAATTCAGTGCCGATGATCCCGACTTTAAAACGATTTACAAAACGGTTAATGTTACGGCTAAAGAACTTCCGGTAAAAGTTGCCTTAGAAGGAGAAACGGTTTATTCGATACGGGTGAAGGCAGTCAGTTCGGCCGGACTTGCTGATTCGAAATGGTCGGTAACAACAGCAGCAACATTGTCTGAGCAAATCTTCTTCCCTGTACAGTCTGCTGATATTGAAGCAACGCAGGCAACGCTAAGATGGACACCTAACAGTGCTGTCACACAAATTACTGCAGCTCCTGGTGGAATTGCACACACCATTACAGCTGCCGAAAAAACGGCCGGTGTGGCAACAGTTACTGGATTAACAGGGGAAACAGCTTATACGGTCACTTTGTTTAACGGAACTAAAAAGAGAGGAGTGGTTACTTTTACCACCGGAATTGATATTGGAACCGGAATTTTAGTGAAACCTACAGACGATTTGAATGCGAAAATTGCAGCGGCAAATCCCGATGCTGTATTGGTATTGATGCCTGGGGAATACAATGTTTATACTGGTGAAATTATCCTGAACAAACCAATTACAATCAGAGGTTTGAGAGCGGATAATAAACCATTGCTTCATAATAAATTTACGCTGAATGCAGGAGCTACAAAGGTAAGTTTAATCGATTTGGATCTTAACGGAGATAAAACCCAAAGTGATGCGGTGAAATACAATGACGTAAGTACGGCTTACGGGGCGCTTTTAATTAGTGGTTGTAATGTTCATGATTTTGTAAAATCATTTATAACACAAACAGCGACCGGTATTACTAAAATTGCATCGGTAACGGTTGAAAATACTGTGGTTACCAATATTCTGACTGTTCAGGGAGACTGTATCGATTTCAGAACCTCGCACCTGGCATCGCTTACCCTTAGAAACAGTACTTTTAATAACTGTGCCACGGGCAGGGATTTCATCCGTATCGATAACGCGCTTAATATTACGGGAACAGGTTTAACAACGACCGTTTTGGTAGATGCCTGTACCGTTTCAAATAAAGCGATGACTGCTTCGAATCGAATTTTGTATGTGCGTTTTGCTAGTAATTCTTCCACAATTCGCAACACGCTTTTTGATACGCCATTGGCAATGTATACCAATCAGGCTTCAACTACAGCGCCAACGTTCTTAAATAATAATTATTTTAATTCGACTGCACTGCATACGGCTGGTATAGCGGCAGTAAAATATGATGCTTCGGGAACTTACGGGACTTTAGATCCGCAGTTTGTAAACAGCGCAGCAGGAAATTTTACCATTAAAAATCAAATCTTAATTGATAAAAAAATTGGAGATCCGCAATGGAGGCCATAGTTAGTTCAAAGGTTGTTTATAAAAAGGGATGTCATTGATTTGACGTCCCTTTTTTGTTTGAAGCAACGAGGAAAATTATTCAATATCCAGATCAAATTTCTCTAACAAACCGGCAAGTGCGGCGTGAGATACTTTCGTTTTTTTGATTTTATTTTCTGAGGGGTCAAAAGCATAATTTCGTGACTTTCTGAAATCGGTTTTCTCCAAAATGCATTCCACAAAAGTGGCATTGGCAAGATCACAGTTTTTAAAAACGGCATGTGACAAATCAGTATTTGAAAAATCAGAATCTTTTAAAGAGCAGTCGACGAAACTGGTTTTCTTTAGTTTTTTGTAGATAAAAGTAGAATAATCAAGAAGACAGTCCCGAAAAGACATCGAGAATAAAAAACTGTTGCAGGCACTAAAATCGAGCCCCATTAATTTACAGCCAATAAATTGGATGTTTTTAAGACCTGTATTTTTAAGGATTGCAAGTGAAAGATTGCAGTTTTTAAAAGTGCAATCTGAAAAATCAATTGAAGTGAAATCGCTTTTGGAAAAGTTGCAATTGATAAAATCGCAGTTTACAAATTCGTTATCCGATAGTTTCTGATCCGAATAATCAATAGTGTCAAAGGTTTTGTTTTGATGCAAAGCGGTTTCCATAGTAATAAATTGAGGGTGAAGAAAAGGGGTTGGGGAAGTGTGATTCTATTCTAATTCGATACAGTCGAAAATCTCGTTCTTAAGAATCCTTTCTGTTATTTCTGTTTCACTGTCGATTCTTAAAATATTATCGCAGTCCTCCAGGTCAAAATTCCATATCGCATTGGGCAGCAATTCGTCAAGTAATGCATTTGCGAATTCCAGCTTTGATTCTGTATCAATTGAAGTTTTGAAAACATAGATCATAAATTTGCTTTTTTTTACGGAGCAAATTTCAATAAATCCTTCTCCCTTTTATAGGATGCAAAAGGCAATAATTAGGACTTATCAATCAATTTTCGATATTGAATGGGAGTGATTCCTTCCTGTTTTTTGAAGAAACGGCTAAAGTAAGAATGATCCTCATGTCCTACCTGCATTGCAATTTCGCTTACCGAAAAAGTAGTTTGGTACAGCAGGTATTTGGCTTCGGTCACAATGGTCTCATCAATCCATTTGGCTGCTGACTTACCTGTTGCCGATTTGACCGATTTGTTTAAATGATTGGGTGTAATATTAAGCAAAGAAGCATAATAATTAACCTGATGTTGTGTTTTGATGTTAGCGTAAATGAGTTTTTTGAACTTTGCAGCAATAACAGCTGCGGCAGTACTATTTTTAGAAGTCTTTGGAGCACTTTTATTCATTTCAAAAAACAAAGCCATTAAATAAGCCTGAACAATATCAGAATTGTTAGTTTCAGGTTCAAGATAGGCCGCCTGTAAGCGATTAAAGAGATTGATTATGAAATGAAAGTTGTCTTCAGAGACCATGATTTTAGGATTTCCTCCAATTTTAAGAAAATCAAAATCATTTAACATCTCGCTGTTGCCGTACTTCCCGATTAAAACATCCGGATGAAACTGGCAAATAAAACCAACGTGTTTGGTGTTAATGTGCTCGATAGAAAAAATTTGCCCGGCAGGAACGATAATCATTTCATTGGGATTGGTCTGGTATTCCTCGAAACCAATTTTTACAAAATGAACTCCCGAGGTTACGAAAATTATAGTATGACAGCTGTGTTTTGATGGAGGGACGGCATAGCGAAGCTGCATCATTTCTTCTGTTTTTAAACAAAAAAAATGATCAGAATTCGATCTGAACAACAGTTGTATTGGATTTTCCGGTCCCAGAAACTTTTCCCGAAATCCTTTTGCACCGTATGTTTTTATCGTTCCGGCTGTCTTGTTTTTCATCATTTAATAATACAGTCTAAAATCGAGTAATTTGCACAGGGCATAGTGTTTTTGATAGAGTTCTTCTACGACTTCTGTGAGATCGTCATTTTCCTGATACAAACTAAAGAAAGCTTTGTCGATTGTACTGCAGCTGGCTATTTTGTTGTAGGTAGAGCCGTAGCCCGAAATAGCCCGTGCACCGGTAATGTCTAAAAAGTATTGTGCTTCGTCGTCGTTTAGATCAAGTACTTTTAAATTGGCAAAATGAATAATCTTTCCTTTCATCTTTCCTTCAAACAGTTCTGCAATTTCTTCCAGACTGTAATAGTAATCATGAAGGCAGATGTTGTTAGGTTCGCCCGGCATTACTAAATAAATAATCTCGTAATCTTTAAAATTATGATCTTCATAAAGTAATACGTTCAGACTCTCTTCTAAGCTTTCAATCGTGTCACAGGTTTTGTAAATGCTGGCAATCCCCTGATCAATAGCTATCTCTTCCAGGTTTTTTACCACCTGGGTAACAGTGCTGTTCTCTACGTCAGGAACACCTTCAAGGCAGAAGATGAATTTTTCGTAATCCATACCATTGTGTTTTCCGGTTACTGATCTGTGATGAAAAGATCCCCTTGTTTTCGTTTTCACAAAAGTATTTTTAATTGTCGAAAAATTAACGTCGGAAAGGTATTTTAACGCATTTTTGACATTAAAGAAAGAAACGTAGATTTCGGAAATAAAAAATCCACTTTTAGTACACTAAAAATGGATTTTAAGATTGAGTTTCATTCTTTTGCCTTCTATGGATTTAAGTGAAGTTTTGTGATTAAAGAGTAAAGAGCGGGCGCAGGGTGATTTACTTTAATTGGAACCAACAGTTTTTGCCACCATTTTTGT
>JAHEZJ010000049.1 GCA_023251135.1 Flavobacterium sp.
CGGATTATTCAGATACCCACGAGCCAATCCCTCGCCTGATATACAAAGCTCTCCCACTACTCCGATAGGAACTAATTGTAAAGCCGAATCTAAAATGTAGATCTGCGTGTTGGCAATAGGCTTACCAATTGGGATACTACTATGTGTTATTTTATCAATATTGTATACAGCTGAAAATGTAGTATTCTCCGTAGGGCCATAACCATTGATAATATGAAGGTCAGGGTAAATCTCTATTAACTTATTTGTATAATTAAACATGACTATATCCCCACCTACTAATAAATATCTCAGGCATTCAAATACTGATATATCATTTTCTACTATCTGATGAAACCACGAAGCTGTCATCCACATTGTATTAACAGAATGGTTGGCAATAAGATGTTTTAATTTATCAATATTCAAAAGGGTATCTGTATCAGTCAATAATAATTGGCCCCCATTTAGTAATGTACCAAAAAATTCAATAGTAGTGGCATCAAAAGAAATAGAGCCGGTCGAGAGCCAAACTGTATCTGAACTCAAAGCTATGTAATCACAGCAAGTAACTAATCTAATAATATTTCTATGCGTAATCATAACTCCTTTTGAAATTCCCGTAGAACCCGATGTATACATCACATATGCGAGATTATCAGCACCAAAATTAATTATAGGAGTCGAAGAAGCATATCTGTCTTTTTCAGCTATGTAATTCTTCACAAAATCATCATCTATCGTTAACTTACATTGACTATTGTTTTCCATATAAGAGATGCGTCTCTGGGGATAATCAATATCAATAGGCAAATAAGAGGCACCTGTTTTTAGGACAGCCAGCAAACTTATTATCAACCATTCATTACGCTCTATTTTAATCCCTATTAAATCTTCTAATTTCAGATTAATCTTTGATAGGATATAATGTGCTAAACGATTGGATTCCTCCTCTAACTCTTTATAAGTAAATTTTCTGTTTCCATAAAGCAGCGCAATATTTTGAGGTTTTTTTCTTACTTGACTTGCGAACAAATCAACAATAGTACTATCTCTTGGATAATCAATTTTTGTACTATTAAAAGTTTCTAAAACAAGTTTATTTTCATATTCTGGTAATATTTTTATTTCATCGATTATGCTATCAGGTTTCTTTACTATTTCGCATAGTAAGATTTCGAAATGCATCATCATTCTCTGGATAGTATCTGATTTAAATAAATCAGTACAGTATTCAATTTCTACTGAAAAACCAGATGCCTTTTCCTCCAAAGTGAAAGTTAAATCATATTTAGAATAATTATCCTTTAGAATATACTGGGATGAAATCACCTGCTCTAGTGTATGACCTTCTTTTTCTGGTGTATTATGCAATACAAACATTACTTGAAATAAAGGACTCATACTCAAATCTCTAGTCTGAATAATACTATCAACTACTTTTTCAAAAGGAACTTGTTGATGATCATAACATGCTAAAGAGGTATCTTTAACACGTTGCAGTAATTGTCTAAAACTTGGAGATCCTTCTAAATTTGTTCGCATTGCTAAAATGTTAACAAAAAAGCCAATTAAGCCTTCCATTTCCTTCTGAGTTCTATTGGCTACAGGAGAACCAACACATATGTCTGTTTGCCCTGTATACTTATATAGCAATATTTTAAAAGCAGACAACATTGTCATAAACAATGTAACTCCTTCTGTTTTCGACAGCAAAATCAAAGAAGAACTTAACTCTCTGTCTATCATGTGAGTTAATTGTGAACCAGATTTACTTTGAATTGGCGGTCGCATAAAATCAATTGGTAAATATAATGGCGATACATCTTTCAACTGCCCCTTCCAATAGTTTAGTCCATCTTCTAAATACGAATCTGTCAAATACTTACGTTGCCACACAGCATAATCTGAATATTGTACCAACAAGGCTTGTAACTTAGGTTCTTGTCTATTTTTGCCTGAAACATACAACTCTAAAAACTCTTTTAAGAATATACTATAAGACCAGCCATCACATACGATATGATGAAAGACTAATGCTAGTATGTGTTCTCCTTTTTTTGTTTTATAAAGACAGGACCTAAACATGTAATCTTTAGATAAATTAAAAGGAATATTAATATACCTTTTTAATTCATCATCGAGTAATTCTGAATCCTCTAATACTTTATAATCTAAATACCATCCATGGACCGGTAATACTCTTTGATACCCCAAGCCATCACTAGATTCAATGACTGTACGCAATATCTCGTGACGAGACAAAATTTTATGTAGTGATGATTCCAATATCTGTGAATCAATATCATCTTTTAATCGAAGTAATAAAGGAAGATGGTATTCAATACTGTTTTGAAGTTGGTCTAAAAACCAAAGTCGCTCCTGACTAAATGATAGTGGATTTCTTAGTTTTTTATCCTGACGTAAAATTTTAGGAAGATTATTTATTAGTCCCTTCCCGATAATATGCCTAGATAACTTTGAAATAGAAGGAAATACAAAAATATCTTTTATAGCAATTTCTTTTCCCATCTTATCACGAATCAAAGACACTAATTGTGTTGCTAATAAAGAGTGTCCACCTAGTTCGAAAAAATTATCATTAATACCAATTTTTTCCACCTCTAAAACATCTTGCCAAAGTAAAGCTAAGAGTCTCTCTGTCTCATTACTGGCAGGTTGGTATTTTTCTGAGGAAAGTTCTCCCAATGATATCTCTAAGAGTGCATTTTTATCAATCTTTCCGTTAGTGTTTAAAGGAAGCCTATCTAAATTAACCCAAAAACCAGGTATCATATATTCAGGTAATCTTTGTTTTAAAAATTCCTGAGCCTTTATCTTATCCCACTTTCCTTTATTTACAATATAAGCAATCAAACGTTTACTGCCCGTACCATCGTTTTTAGCAATAACACAACAGTTTTCTAACTCTTCATATTCAGACAGCACACTCTCAATCTCACCTAATTCTATACGATATCCACGAATCTTAACCTGATCATCTTTTCTGCCTATAAATTCCAAATTCCCATCAGGTAACCAACGTGCTAAATCTCCAGTCTTGTACATTCGCTCTCCTTCTTTAAAAGGATTCGCTACAAACTTTTCTTTGGTTAAGTCTTCTTGGTTTAAATAACCTCTGGCAACTCCCGCTCCGCCAATACATAATTCGCCAATTACTCCTATAAGTACTAATGATTCAGAAGTGTTGAGTATATAAAAACTATTGTTCCATAAAGGTTTACCAATCGGGACATTAATTAAACCATCAAGACTCTTAACATTATCAGTTTCAAAATAAGAACTATCAATAGATGTTTCTGTGGTTCCATAACTATTAATAATTCGCATAGCATGACCAAATCTGGTATACACTCTTTTAAAGTCATTAATACTGCATATGTCAGATCCTAAAATTAACAGCTTCATCCAAGCGTAATCTAACTTTTGCTCGTAGATGTAATCCATCAATGGAATCACTAAACCTGGTGTACCTTCTAATATAGTAACATCTTTTTCTAAAATAAGATCATAAAGTCTGGCTGGATCCAACCTGGCATCTGAAGGACAGAGTATCATTCTGCCTCCAAATAATAAACTTCGGCATAAATCCCCTGAAAACACATCAAAAGAAAAACTTGCCATTTGCAATAAGCAAGTATTACTATCCAAATTATAAGATGACTCCCAACACAAAGCCATATTTAATAAGCTCGTATGATTAATGACAACTCCTTTGGGTCTGCCTGTAGAACCTGATGTATAAATTACATAAACAGACTGATCGGCTTTGACAATAGAATCAACCTTACTTAATGGTTGTTCACCTATTGACTTCCAATTGTCATCTATTGTAATAATTTGTATTTTCTTGTTTTCGGCAACTAAAAATTCATGCGCATGATCTGTTATGAAAAAAATGGCATTACTATCTTCAATTATGTAATGAATACGATCTTCAGGATACTCAGCATCTATAGGGACGTAAGTTCCGCCTGCTTTCAAAACACCAAACACCGCTATAATCATATCAAAAGAGCGATCGACACATATACCAACTAAATCTTCTGATTTTAGTCCTTTATGGATCAAATAATGTGCTACTTGATTTGATTTTTCATCTAATTCCTTATAAGTTAATTCCTCATTTCCAAAAACAACTGCTATGCTATTCGGCATTCGCAATATCTGTTCTTCAAATAAATCAACTATCGTTTTATCTTTTGGATACGATACTTCGGTATCATTAAAATGTTGTAGTTGTTGTTCTTGTTTTCGTTTAGATAACAATTGTATATCCTCTATAATGCCTCCATCGTTGTCAATGATCTGATTTAGTATAAATTGATAACAATCTAAAATATCTTCTGCCAGTTCATTACTTAGAAAAGATTCTCTGTAGTCCAGAGAAAGCACTAAATCTCCAGATTCCTCAATGGCATTAAACATTAAGTCAAAATCGCTGTAAACCGGTTTATTATGTACTATATGTAAGTCTACACTTTCCATATCAGTATTGGAAGCACTAACATCAAAATTAAAAATAACATTTACCCAATTATCATACTTTATATCAGTTTCTTTTTGGAGTAATTCCATAAAATTAGCATACGGATATTCTTGATGCTCATAGGCTTCATATATTCTGTTTTTTAGATCCTTTACATATTCTATTAAAGAATCTTTGGAATTATGAGATATTAAAAATGGCATAAAATGAGAGAAATCTCCAATTGCTTCTTCTATATCCGGCATGGTACGGCCACCTGCGGGTATACCAATAATAACCTCATCTTTCTCACATATTTTACATAATAAGAGTTCGAATGCCGACAAAAATGTCATGAAGAGTGTTAGGTTTTGCTGACTGCTCCATTTTCTGTACCTCAGAATATTTTCTTTAGGAATACGTAAAGAAACCGAATTACTTGCGTTCCCATATTTTGATAAACTGTTATCAAATGGAAGTGTTATATAAAAGGATTTTTTAGAAAATTTATTTATAAAATAGTCTTCATGAACCTTCCAATCATCATTGTTCAGGTTACTTTCTAACCATTTTGTATATTCATAAAAACCAACAGCTTGCACTAAATCAAGTTTTTTTCCTTGAAATAACGAATTGTAGTTATCTACAACACCTTGAATAAATAAAGCACAAGACCATCCATCTGCTATTATATGATGCATCGTCACAATTAAAGTACTCTCCTCTGGAGAAAACTTTATTAACTGTAACCGTACAAAAGGCCCATTGGTAAATGAGAATGCAGTACGCATGTTTTCATCAACTACAGCTTTATAAGCCTCTTCTTGTTGATTTAATCCATCTGTTGAAATATCTATTTCTTCTATTGGTAAAGTAATAGATGGATCGAAAATTAAATGCTCTCCATCTTCTGATATCCGAGTTCTTAAAATACTGTGATTATCTATTAAATTATGTATTGCCATTTTCAGCAATGATGCATAAATTTTACCTTTCATCTGTAAGCTGAAAGATTGCGTATATGCTAAAGATCTTTCCGGGTCAATCTGATGAAGAAGATTAAACTTCTGTTGTGTTAAAGTCAAATTAACCTTAGAAATATTTGATTCCTGCACATTATAACCAGTAGCCTCCAGAGACAAAATCTTTTCTTGAGAAATATCAGAAGAAGTATAAACCAGTTTAGCACATTCTGTAATTCCTTTGTATAATTCTTCTATATCTTCATCAGAGTGTGCAAATGAGAGAAAAAGATTATTAGATTCCCATACATATATTCCTCTTTGGACCAAATGGAAAGCTAATAATTCGAAATTAGCTTTGTATCTAAATGAAAATAGAGATCCAAAATATACCATCATTATGGGTAGTGATTCCTTTTCGAAATAACTGTTCAATCGGTTCATTAAAGAAGCCGTTCTGTTATTGAGTTCCAGATATGCTTCTTTACCAATTTCATCAATACGGGTAAGCACCGCTTTTGATGCTGCCATAGCTAATGGATGCCGTGTAAAAGTACCTGCAGTAAATGTTTTGTCTACTTCAGGATAGGATTCATCTCCAAACTGCCAACGACCACCATCTACAGCATCCAGATATTTTGGTGAACCGGCAACAATTCCAATTGGCATTCCTCCTCCGGCTATTTTACCATAAATTACAATGTCGGCTTTGATATCAAAATACTCTTGAGCTCCTCCGGGCATGATTCTAAAACCAGTCACTATTTCATCAAATATGAAAGGAATATCTAATTCTTTAGTTAATTCGCTAAGCTGATGTAATAATTCTTTTGGCTGAAAATCAGGAAACCTACTTCTTACAGGCTCTACTAAGATCCCTCCAAGATCGTCTTTGTGTGCACGTATTTGTTCTAGAATATCGTCATCAGAATAATTAAGGATGATTAAATCTTTAACCATATTTGCTGTTATCCCTGCCGATAAAGATTCTACAATATTTTCCTGATCACCTTGAACTCCAAGTGTTATTTCTCCATGTCCGTGAAAAGAGGCCGAAAAAACGATGATTTTATTCTTTTTTGTAACAGCTCTTGCTATTCTTAAAGCAAAAGAAACAGCTTCTGTACCTGTATTGGTTAGGCAAACTCGCTCAGCACCAGTTAATTTGGAGACTAATCTTGTAATATCTCCAGACAACTTATTCATAGGGCCAATAATCATACCCTGACTATGCTGTTCAAGAATTGCCTTAGAAATAAATTCCGGTTGATGCCCAAAAATACAGGATCCAAATCCCATCACTATATCAATGTACTTATTTCCATCAATATCTGTAAAATGAGAACCAAATGCATGTTCACTCACTATTGGGTAAACCATTTCTTTTGTAGCAATGTTGAACTTATAAGCAGAGCGATAATCCGCTAAAACTGCTTTGTTTTCAATAGCAAAAGATTTTGATTTCTGGGTTTTAGCGGTATAACTCTCTATTAATTGCGGTAATTGTTCTTCTTGGTTTTTTGGTAATTTTTGAAAATAAAAGCTTTTACTACCAAATGATCCTGGCAGGCTAACTTTTTCTTTAGTTGTTATTTTTTTTTTTACGGTATCAAATATGTTTGTAGTTTTAGAAACCTCAGCGACTGTTTCTCCCGTTGTATGTTTATCAATATTTTGTGATGTTCTGGAGGTGTTTAAAAACTCAGAAATTATCTGATTTTGTTGTGATAGTATACGATTCTGCTCAGCAAATTGTTCTCTTATTATAGTAAATTCTGTAATATCAATTGCAGTATTCTTAATTACTTCTTTTACCGGCGTTTTAATATATTCAGCAGTTGATTTATTTATTGTTTCTTCTCCATTATTCAAATGTTTTCCAGTACCAATCTCTCCATTTGAACTTGCCGAAAAACTACAAGAAGTATTCGTGTCAAATGTCTTATTAATCACTACATGATTATTATGTACGACTTCTGTTTGCCCAGTTTCCTGAATAATGTATTTTATAATTGCATCCAAATTCGTTAAATCTTCAAACATCTTTCGGATTGGAAGTTTCACGTCGTATTCTTTACGTATTTTATTTATGATTTCCATCAAAGAAAATGAATCTGCTCCATAATTTAACAATGGTCTATGCAGCTCTATTTCTTCAATTTTCATCTGTAGCGTAGCTGAAATTGTATTCTTTAAAAAATTTTCTATATCTTTAAAAACCATGGTTTCTGAAAAATCTTTATTATTAGTACTAGAGATTGTATTTGATTCTTTTGAAATAGTAATTTGTTCTTCTTCTATCCAAAATCTTTTTCGTTGGAATTTATAAATTGGAGCATTTACTTTTACACCATCTTTATTAGAATAAAATGATTTCCATTCTACATCTCCTCCTTCTTTATAATATTCATTTAGACTTTCTAATAATTGCAGGTTCTCATTTTTACCTTTTCGAAAAGAAGCTAACCAAATTGTTTTATCAGCTCTCTCATCAGATATACACTGACTTCCCATATTGATTAAAACGGGATCTGGTCCTATTTCTACACACGCATCAACTTCTAAGCTCTCTAATGATCTCATACCCTTTAAAAAATCTACAGGGGCAGTAATATGATCTACCCAATACTGTGAGGTACTTATTTCTTTACCTGCGACAGCTCCTGTGAGATTACTAATTAATAAGCAATTAGGAGATTTAAAGTGAACAGTATCCGCGATTGCTTTAAATTCGGAAAGTATAGGCTTCATCATTGGAGAATGAAAAGCATGGGAAACTCTTAATTTTTTCCACTTAATACCTTTTAAAGATAATGTACTCGTGATAGTCTCTATGGCTTCTTTTTCTCCTGATAATACTATTTGATCAGGAGTATTAATTGCTGCAATGGTAACTTTTTCTTTATAGTGCTTCAATACTTCAGAAATAGCTTCTTCATCCGATTGCACTGAGATCATCTCTCCGTCAAGTATTATTCCTTGCATAAGACGCCCTCTGGATGCTACCAATTTAAGACCATCTTCTAAAGAAAATACGCCTGCTACACATGCCGCTACCAGTTCTCCTATGCTATGTCCCATTAGTACAGCAGACTTAATTCCCCAGTGTTCCCAAAGCTGATATAGTGAATATTCTATGGCAAATAGTGCAGGTTGTGTATATTGGGTTTGATCTATAAATTTGGCTTTTTCACTTCCTTCCTCTGCAAATAAAACAGTAATTAAATTTTCATCTAAATGAGCTTTTAATAACTCTGTACATGTATCCAAAGCTTTCTTAAAAACTGGCTCGGTATCATATAACTCTCGTCCCATTCCTAGATATTGAGCACCTTGCCCCGTAAATAAAAAAGCGGTTTTTAATGATTTGGTTTTCTGAAATGAGCTATTTGCCTGATTTAGTTTTTGAAGTAATCCTTCTTTATTTTCAGAAATTATTCCTAATCTATTTTCAAAATGATCTCTGTGTATCGATAAGGTATAAGACAAATCGCTGATTTTTACTTCTGGATTATTCTCTATGTAATCAATTACCGCAACAATTTGGTCTTTTAATGCTTTTTCTCCTTTTGCAGATATTGTGGTTAGTACTGCTTTTTGAGAAGAAATAGTATCGTTTTGTTTTTTTGTATGATACACAGGAGCTTCTTCAAGAACTATATGCGCATTTGTTCCTCCAAATCCAAAAGAACTTACTCCTGCCCTGCGTATGCTATTCTTTTTCTTATTCCAACTTAGTAAATCATTAGGAATTAATACGTTCAATTTTTCCCAATTGATATATTTATTAGGCTTATTATAGTGCAGTTGTTTTGGGATTATAGAATGCTGCAGACATAAAAGTGTCTTAATTAAGCCCGCAATTCCCGCAGCAGCTTCCAAGTGACCTATATTAGCTTTGACAGATCCTATTATTAACGGACTGTCTGAGTTTCTGTCTTTTTTAAATACTTCATCCAGAGCATTAATCTCTATTGGATCTCCCAGAGATGTTCCCGTACCATGCGATTCTATGTAATCAACATCTTTTGGGTGTAATCCTGCAGATTTTAGCGCAGCGTGTATTACCTCTTGCTGAGCTAATCCATTTGGAGCAGTTAATCCATTACTTCTGCCGTCTTGATTAACAGCAGATCCTTTAATTACTCCTATAATATTGTCCCCATCTTTTATCGCTTTTGATAGTGGTTTTAATAATATTAGTCCAGCACCTTCACTTCTGACATATCCATTCGCAGAATCGTCAAAAGTTTTACATCTGCCATCTGCCGCCATCATGCTAGACTGTGATAATGCTACTGTAGATTCTGGCGTTACCATAAGATTTACTCCTCCCGCGATAGCCATAGTACATTCTCCATTGCGAATATCCTTTATAGCCAAGTGTACACTTACTAATGAAGACGAACAGGCTGTGTCAACAGACATACTAGGGCCTTTAAAATCGTAATAATAAGATAATCGATTTGAAGCTATACTCAGTGCTGATCCAGTTCCCGAATACATATCTTTAGGATAGTTTTTGAGTAGAGACGCATACTCGTTTTGAAGAATACCAATGTATACTCCTGTCATTGACCCTTTGAGTTCTTTTGCTGTATATCCTGATCTTTCTAATAATTCATGAGTCAATTCTAATAAAATACGTTGTTGAGGATCCATCAATTTAGCTTCTCGAGGTGATATCTCAAAAAAAGAGGCGTCAAATTCATCGATAGCATTTATAAAACCTCCCCAGCGTGTATTCATTTGATACCCGTCGATTTCTTCTTTATTACTGAAGAAATCATCTATTTCCCATCGGCTTTTTGGCACTTCTGTAATAGAGTCTATTCCCGTTTTTAAATTTTCTAAAAATGTTTCCAGATCTTGCGCGCCTGGAAAACGACAAGACATACCAATAACTGCGATTGGTTCTGAATTCATTTTTTTTGCATCTTCAACATTTGAAGGTAATTCAATATCTTCATTTGATAATAAATATGCCGCCAGATCCTTTATGTTCGAATAACTATAAACAATTGTTGGTGTTATTTCTATCCCTAAATAATCAGACAACTTCCCTGTGAGTCTTATACTTTGTATAGAACTCATACCTAATTCTGAAAACGAAGTATGCGTATTAACTTTTGATATGCTTATGTTTAGTTCTGCTGCTACAGCTTCTTGCAAAAACTTTTCTAAATCATTGGATAAAATTGTTGTTTTTACTATTTTATTTTCTTGTAGATTTTCATTAGAATTATTTATATTTTGACCTTGCACCCATTGATCCATTACTCCTTCAATAGTATTAGACTCATATAAAATTTTAGTGGCTAATCGCTTAATTTTCCCGCTGGACGTTTTTTCTACTTTTCCCGGTTCTACCAATATAATTGCAGATACAGACAATTCATGTTGCTCAAATACACTATCAATTATACTTTTAACAATGAAATTAAAATCATACCCCTTCATTGAAGTTCTTTTAATTTCCTGAACAATAACCAATTGTTCTTTTCCTTTTGACTCAGTGCAAAAAGCTACTCCTGCATTGTTTTGCAAATCAATATGTGATTGTTGTACAACACGTTCTATATCTTGTGGAAAATGATTCACTCCATTAATGATCATGAGCTCTTTTAGACGACCAGTTATATAAAGTTGTTTCTCATTTATAAATCCAATGTCACCTGTACGCAAATACTCCTCTTTGTCTTCTGCTGAGTTTACATCTGAATTTTGAATTCGTGCCTGAAAAACTTCTTTAGTTAATTCTTCTCTTTGCCAATAACCTTTAGCAACACTGGCTCCGCTAATCCAAATTTCACCTATTCCTTTTTCCTGACATACCATTTTAGTATCAGGATTTACTATCTTAATTTCTAACTCTTCTAAAACTGGTCCGTTACCTATAAATTCAATAGTATTAGATGTTTTATCTTCTTTATTGAAAAGTTTTACTTCTCCTGAATGAAAATTTTCTTTATCTAATAATAAGGCTTTGGGTATTGAATTAAAATCAGAACAGCTAACTATAAGGGTCGTTTCTGCCATTCCATAACATGGAATTAAATACGTTTCATCAAATCCAATAGAACTGAAACGGGTAGTAAAATTATTTACGGTTTCTGGCCTAATTGGTTCTGATCCATTATAGGCTACTTGCCAATTGCTTAAATCCAATCCTTTTAAATCCTCTTCCTTAATTTGATGAGCGCATAAATCATATGAAAAGTTAGGTCCTCCACTAAAAGTACCTTTATAATCAGAAATAACTTTTAACCATCGAATAGGTTTTTGTATAAAAGCAGTTGGTGGCATGACAATCATTTCAAACCCTACATATAAAGCTTGAAGTATATTTCCTACTAGTCCCATATCATGGTAAATAGGTAACCAACTAACTCCTATACTTTCAGTATTCTGATGAAAACAATTTTTCATCAATTTATTGTTGTGGACAATATTAGAATGCGTTACCATAACACCTTTTGGATCACCTGTTGACCCGGAAGTGTACTGAACAAATGCAATATCCGTTGGTAATACAACAGGAAAATCTTTATCTAAAGAATCAACTAACACATTGGTTTGCAACCATTTTACATTTGTAAAAATTTCAGTATCAAACCAACCACTACTCTTAGTATATATACTCTCTATAGTCAAAATAAGAGTAGCTCTACAATCAGCTACAATATTTTCTAATCTGCCTATTCTTCGTTTTCCTTGTGGTGGAAAAGCTGGAACCGCAATTACACCTGCCAGGAAACAGCCTAAAAAAGCGTCAATAAAATCTAATCCTGATGGATATAAGAGTAAAACACGATCTCCAGGTTTTGCATGTTCTAATATATGTGATGCAATACGTTTTGCGTTATCATATAAATCCTGAAAGGTCCTGCAATCACTTTCTTCTTCCCCATTTTCTAAAAATCTATAAATAACCTTATTTGGAGTTTGGCTAATATGATTGCTTAAAACTTTAACTAAGGTTTCTTTCGAAGTTATATCTTCTGGAATAGTCGATTTTATTAGTGGCATTATTATATGATTTTATTTTTTTCTAGAGCTGGTTCCAAATATTCTTCCATACAAACTATTATGGATTGTTTGATAATTTCAATTGCTGCATCAACAATATTCTGAGTTGTGATCAAAGGAGGAATCAATCTCATTACATTTTTATAATGGCCACCTACTTCAAATAATAGTCCTCGCTGAAAGCATTCTTCCCTAAGTTTTTTAAGATATTCCGGAAAAGGTTCTTTAGTAGTTTTATCTTTTACAAATTCGATTCCTATCATCATTCCCTTTCCTCTTACATCTCCTATAAATGGATTTTCGGTTTCTAATGTCCTTAATTTTTCTATTAAATAGTCTCCTATTGACTGGGCATATTTTTCTATATTATATTCTTCAATAAAATCAAAAGCTCCTCTTGCTGCTGCAATACTCACCTGGTTACCTCTAAAAGTACCTATATGATCTGCCACCTTCCAGGCTTCTATACTTTTTTTATATATTAATCCGGAAATTGGAAAACCTATGCCTCCAAAACCCTTAGAAAATGTTATAATATCAGGTACAGCATTTGTATTCATGAATTCTAAAAATTTTCCTGTTCTGAAAAAACCACTTTGGACTTCATCAAAAATCACAATAACACCGTGTTTATGAGCTACTTCTACAATACGTTTTAAGTATCCATCTTTAGGTACAATATTACCTCCTTCTCCTTGTAGTGGTTCTAATATGATAGCCGCCGGAGTTACAATTCCGGAATGTGCTGTATCCAATATCCATTCAAAGTGACTTACACATTCAAAATCGCAGCTATTAGAATTTTTATTAAAAGGACAACGATAGCAATAACTATAAGGTACAAAACTTACATTTGGAATAAGAGATGTTAATTTATTGCGAAAGAAAGTATCGGAAGTTACTGCCAAAGCTCCAGAACTCATACCATGATAACCTCCTGTGAAAGCTATAATTCCATCACGTCCAGTCTTAATTTTTGCGAGTTTTATGGCAGCTTCTATGGCATCTGAGCCAGTAGGACCTCCAAAACTAACCTTATATTCGTCCTGAATCTCCGCTGGTAAATTTTTTAAAATTAGCTGAATTAAAGTAAGCTTATTTTCTGTTGGAAAATCTAGTGCATGAATCAATTCTGCTTGTTGCTCTTTAACATACTCTAATACATACTCATTACCATGCCCTACATTCAAAACTCCGCATCCTCCAAAAAAATCAATAAAATGGTTACCATCTACATCTTCTATAATGCTTCCTTTTGCTCTTTTTATTGCAATTGGCATATTTTTAGGATATGAAACGACACTTCCTTCTATTTCACTTTGTAATTTCAACAATACTTTCGACTTTTCACCTGGTAATGAAGATGAAATAATTTTTGCACATTCAGATAAATGATACTTTTTAAGTAGCTCCATAGTAAATCATTCTTACTTATTTTATTAAAATAGATCTTGGAAAATAAAATTCTTAAATTAAACAGTGTTTATAAATGATTCATAAACTATCAGACCAATTGTTCTTGCACTAACATTTCTCCATAATTAAATTTCATTAATCGATCACAGTACTTATAGTATGCATCATCGTGGGTGATTGCAATTACAGTTTTCCCTTTACTTTTTAAGTCAGGAATTATATTTTCATAAAAATATTTTCGAAATTCAGGATCTTGCTCTGCAGCCCACTCATCAAAAATAAAAACATCTTTATCTTCCAATACTGAATATATCAATGCAAGTCGCTTTTGTTGACCACTAGACAAATTTTGGAATATTCTATTGTTTTCTTCATCCTGTCGAATAACTTTGTCAAGTTTCATTTTTTTCAAAAGCTCCGCTAAGTGTTTATTGGACGGAAGGAGATTGAAATTATCATAATTCTCTGTAAAGAGATAGTTATCAGAAAAAATACATGACATCATATCTCTATATTGAGATCTATTCTCATCTGTAACTATTAAATCATTAACGACAATTTTACCGGATTTAGGAATATATAATCCTGATAATAAATTGATAAAAGTGCTTTTCCCGCTACCATTACTTCCAGAAATGAAAATAATTTCTCCTTTACTTATTTCTAGATTGATCGGCTTAAGTTCAAACGTAACATCTCCTTTTTCATCAATGTGCTGATAACTTATCTTATCGATAGAAAGGGTTTCAAAAACTGGTAACTCCTTTTTTGAAGTTGATAATGAAAGTGCATCTGAATCGTTCAAATTATCTGTAAGAGTATCATTGAATTCATTAATTCTTGCAAAAGCAATTTTATAACCTATAACACTTTTCATAAGGTTTATTAAAATACCGATTGGTCCCATTAAAAATAATAACGTAATCATAAAACCGGAAATAACCGTTTTGTCAATACTAAAAACAACAGGTAATACAAAAAGTACTGTACCAATCAAAAAATAAAAAAAATAATCCCCTAATAGTTCATTACCAAAAGCCGACAATCCTGCTTTGATATTGAGATTTATGGCTTTATCACGATTCTCGGTAATGTGCTCTAAAAATATAGAATCACTTCTCTTAGTACTCATTTTAACCTTATTGAAACCATGTAAAAAGTCGTTATAAAATCTCATAAATGTATCATCAAGATCTCTCTTGGCATCCATATCCTTTTCAATAATTCCATTTCGATAGATATAAATAAACGCCAATACAATAATAAGAGCGACTATTGTTAAGGCTCCTTTTGGGTAGAGCCAAAACATGTAGCCCAATCCTGCAACTATCATTATTAGAGAATTAAAAAAGGTTATAAAAACTCCAGGAAGTGATTCTAAAGTGCGTACATCTTCCAATGCAGTTCTCACTCTTGCCTCACCCATCTGCAAATAAGATTCATAATTTGATAACCGAAGTTTATCTATGATTTGCAGGGTCATTTCTTTGCCAAAGATTAACGTAGCTTTTATCATGTACCCATTAAAAAAGTACATCAACAAAAAAGAAACCAAAACAAAAATTAAGTAAATTAACCAATCGTATTCATTAAAAAAAGGTAAAGGAGTACCTGAAATTTTATGACTAACCAGCATTAACAAACTACCACTCCATAAACCATTAATTACAGCTAAAAAACCAAGTAGTGGTAATGCAATTTTTAGTTTTAATCTTAATAAATTAAGCAATGTTGCTTTTCCCAATGTTCCAGTTAATTTAGTTGTTATTATTGGCTTTTAATTTCAATGAAAAATAATATGGAATATTTATAAAAATGTTCTGATAAGATTTACTTATTTTTCCATTATTTATCATCAATTCTACACTTTCTAAAACAATAATTTTCAAGTATTTTACTGCATTCAGAAAGCATAAAAATTCAGTCTATTTTAAATACATAATCTCTTTTTCTCCAAACAAACGCTCAGCGACTATATTATTAGCTTTACAATCCTTTATCAACAAGTCAGACTGTACAATAGGATGGGATTCGTCTGTATATTTAATACTGCTGATAAACTCTAGCCAAGGCTCTTGTCCCATTGCGTACACATATACCTCTTTTGGATTGAATGCTTTTACTAACCCTTTCCCTCTTTCAAAATTAGAGCCCGCCAATCTTCGAGAAGAGTCCTTGTCTCTTGCCAACGGCTCTGTTAATAATGGGCCATAAAGCCATGAAAGTGGTGCCCCATCACATTCCATACCTAAAAAGATAATATCAACATCTCCAACTAAAGCTTGTACCTTTTGATAAATTTTTGATTCGACATTACAGGAATCAGCAACGAAAAGCATTTTAAAATCCCCAACACGTACATGATGACATATTTTAGCTTGAATATTTAAATCTGAATGCTCTCCTATAAACGGAATCCCTGTGATGGAACAATCATTAAAATTGACAGTATCCAGTTCACCAATTTCCAGCACATTCTTAAATCCAATTGAATTGAACATCAGTTTCAAACTTGGATCTTGCAAACTACCATTAGAAGATCTCGGTACTACTATATTCTTTATTTTATGTCTTAATGGAATAAGGGTTTCGAATAAAATATGGTCTTGATGATTATGTGTAATTAATACATAATCAATAGTGTCTGGTAAATCCATATCTGAAAATCGATCAATTTCTTGAGGGTAACCATAATAACTTATAATAGGATCTATAAGAATACTTACATCCTTGGTTTCTACTAATATGCATGCATGACCAAAATATCGCATTCTTACTTTATCCCCTGTATATTTTTCGTAAGCTTTAGGAAGTTCTGTAGTAAAAAATGATTCAAAGACAGTCTCCATATCAGCAGGTATGTTCAATTTTTCTTTAATCTCGCTTAATGAACCTGAAGTTCTTCTCATCTTACTGAGCGCATCTAGTCCGTTATGACTAAAAGGTATGTTCAAATGTATTTTATCCTTATCCGGTAAACGTGGTGTACTTAGAACAAAAGGTCTTTCGTCATTATCAGTCAACCACAGTAAAATACTTTGTGAAGTTTCTTTATAAAATTCACTATTATATAAAAATGGTTCAAAAAATCTAAAAGAGGGCTGGTTATTAAGATCGTAAATCAATTCTACATAACCTTTTAATACTTCAGGAACTTCTTCATATAGTGGCTCAAGAGAAAAACCTTTTGCTTTTGCTTTCAACATTAAGTCTAACTCTTTGACTGCTTTACTGAACACGATAAGCTCTTTTTGATTCTCTAACGTATTGTTACGTAATTGTTCTATCTCATCTACTCGTTTTCCTTCATAATCAATAAAAGGTCCCCCCAGCATTTTTGGGTTTTTTACTGCCGCAGCATGTGCTGCAGGAGCCTGAATATAGGAACTCATTATTTTTAAGTGTCTACCAGTAATATTCATGGCTGCTGTTGCCGGAGATATTAAATGGCTCCATGCATACCAGTTATCAAATAATGGTTCTATTACTAAATTTGGTTTTAAATAGACTTGATCTGTATCCATATTATTATTTTGCATTTAATTTGCCCTCAAAGGCATATATTCTTTGAACGATAATTTTAGGATATTTGAGAATAAAAAATTTATATCCATTTTTCCTTTGCGAACCTAATTTGCTTAGTACACTTAAAATTTCACTAAGAGCATTTGCAACTATAAAAAAATTCCAAAAGCACTAATATCTCTAGTATTTCTTTTTTCTTTATAATAACTTAATTACCCCAATTGATTAAAATTAAGAGAGCACGAATATATAGTATTCATAAAACTATACCTTACGGGAAACCGTAATAACTAAAGATATTCAGGAAACTTTAACTTTATTTTTAATTCTGTTTAAGCATGATTTATTTCACCTGTTTATTTTTAATGTTAACTATTTTTGTACTACAAAAATATTCATACGAAATTACTTTAGTAAATATCCGTTATTATAAAATTTATAAGTAAAACCCTTATCTTACATCAATAAACCATCAATAAATTATCATATTAAAGCTTAAAAAAGAGTGTCGCCAACCGAACAGAATGTAGTGAAATTTAAAAAAAACTATCAATTCCCTTATCAGAAATTATAATTAAAAATAATCAAACAGAATATCTTGATCAAACTATTTGCTTATATCTTGTAGCTAATATTATTATCGCTCCAAAATTATCCTTTGGTAGTATAAATTATTATTCTAAACTCTAAAAAAAGTGATTTAGACTAATATAAATAATACATAAATATTTGATTGCTCATTTTTAGTCATAATCCTGTAATGATTGTATTATCAGCTTATCGAATAATCTTTCCTCAAAGTTCTTGTAGTTATTTCTTTATTCGATTTTTGAGTAAATACGAATCACCACATAATCCGCAATATGCATAAAAGATGTGCTTTTATCTGTAAAAAAAATACTTTTTGCAAAATGGATCACTGAACTCTTTTAAATATCAATTCTAATGTGTGGTCGGTCAAGACCTTTGCTTTAAAATGAAGTTTGCAAGATTCTTAACTCCTACAATTTGCTGTGAGGATGGAACTAATTCATTGTTTTTTTAATAAAATACAATGAATTTTAAAATCGTGAGGGCTTACCCACAATTAATTAAAATTGTAATAGTCTAAATAAATCATTGGTTGTAGGCCTATCTTTTAGTTTTGTTTTGATCTCATGCAAAAATTGAGACATAAAATAAATTACATGAATCTAAAGAATATTAAAAGACCTCTCTGCAATTCCAGATATTCTTTTTGCAAGTGGTTCGGCATGTTTAAAAACAAAAAAATGATCTCCGTCTAAAAGTTCAAATGTACAATTATCACTAGTTTCATTCTGCCAGTCCTTCATACCTGATAAAGGAGTTTTTTCATTACCAATACCAATTTCTTCCTTACCCATCAAAATATGAATAGGAAAATCAAAAGGTACCTCCATTGGTAAATAGTTATAATCTTCAATAGCCTTAAAATCAGATTTCATTATTGGATAGTAAAGATCCAAAAGTTCTTTACACTCTAAAATTTCTTTAGGCAGCCCTCCAATTTTATTTACCTCTTCCCAGAAAAGAGGGCTAGGCAGTAAGGACTTTTTATTATTAAATCGGGTAAATCCTGGCGCTCCGCGTCCTGTAAAAAAAAGAGCCATTGGTTTCTGTAATTTTTTTTCAGTTATTTTCTTTGCTAATTCATATCCTAGTAATGTCCCCATGCTATGACCATATATGATATAATTTCCTTCTTGTATATGAGACATTATTTGACTCAAAAGATCATCAACCATATGATCAATTTTATCCAGCAAACTTTCTTTAAAACGACTACCTCGTCCTGGAAGCTCCAAAGTAATCCAATCTATTTTTTTTGATACATGCTTTTCAATACCATTAAAGCTATATTTATTACCACCTGCAAATGGGAGAGCTATTACTTTATTGTTCATTGTCATTAAAAAATCTTTTAATCTAAATTAAATTTGTGTAATAATTTTAAAATCTTTATGCATTCTTCATTAACTTGTGTATTAGTCGCTATATGGCATTTATATTTACCATCTAACTTAATCTCTTTAAGAAAAAACTTTTCATTATCAATAATTGTACTATTCTGCGATATTTCAAAAGATTTTAGTGGTACAGACAAACCTTTTCCGCACCCCTTGATTACAGCTTCTTTTTGAGTCCAATAATTATAAAATGAGTCCATTTTATTAAAAGATGTAGAAATTTTCATCCATTCTCCCTCTGTCATTTGAGGTTGAAAATCTTCTATCTGAATATCACGTTGCAATTCAATATCTATTCCTATATCACATATAGTAGTCACAGCACAAACAACAATTTCTCCTGAATGAGATATATTAAAATAAACTTCTTCTCCAAAATAAGGTTTCTTATACTTAGAATATTTTATATTGTTTTCTTTATATTTTTCATTAAAATTATCAGTTCCTCTATAAAGTAATATTCTTCCTAATAATGACAATTGAGCATCCTGCCACCTTCGATAGCTTTTTATTTTATTTTGAAAATCAATTGGAAATCTTAACAAAAACTCCTGCATTAATTTTTTATGATTATTCTCAGAAATATAGGAATAATATATATAAATCATTTTCTTACGAAATATAAAACAAATAACTAAATTTATACTTTTTATTTACTTTTTGGGCTTATAATAAAGATTCTACAAGTTTACCAGTAATTAAACTAATAACAAAATTTTATTAATCAAATAAATTTCGTTAAAAGCAAAAATCAATATATCTAAAACTAACAGTCAAAAGTAATACTGAAGATGGAATAATATAAACAGAATATTGAATGCCTGTCGTACTGCACGAAATAATTATAAATCAACACTGAATTATTTCGAGATAGAATAAAAGTAAAAAAAAGGACAGAACAATCAATTTCATAAAATTAAATTTACATTATAAAGAATTAAAGCATCAAAAAAACTAATTAAAAGTTAAAATCTAAAAATCAATAATCTTGTTTTTATGGCAAAATCGTGGCAACATAGGTTTGAAAAAAGATGAAACGCAGGAAATATACAGGTTTCAAGCTTAAGGTTCGAATCCTGCTCTCCCCACTAAAAAAAGTCCTGAAACATTTCAGGACTTTTTTTTATGACCTAAGAAAACATAGTAAAACCTGCAAATCTTAAGATTCGTAGGTTTTTTTCTTTTAAGACAGTTTTCAAACTTTGTAAAAACACTCAAAAGTTTTGTGGCAAAATCGTGTCAAGATCCCGATAGCTTAATGTAAACCTAAGCTTAAATTATACTGCCTGCATTATAATAGACTTCCGATAGCAATGACCTTTCGTATTCATCAGTTTAAAAATTTAAAAAAGGCAAAGATAAAACTTAGCTTTAGATACGACAGAACCTGATATTACTTAGAAGCAGATTCAATTAGCAAAAGCTTCTGGAAATCTTTTTAAATCTAATTTAAAAAAAGTAAAAGGCTTACAAAATAATTGTAGGCTTTACTTTTTTATATTTTAATCTTCTTTATAAAACCGCATTCATACAATAACCTTAAGGAATTTATTTTATTGGAATAAATCAATTTTATTCACAACAAAAAAACATCCATTCACGACAGAAAAACCTTCATTAACGACATCTTTTTCATTTTTTTTATTTTCAATCATTAATTTCATTTCAGAAAATCAAATCTAGAGTTAGAAAGCGTTTTCGAGATTAACCCAAAGAAAATACGAATACCATAGAAATCAAAAATTTTTATTTTTTAACATAAAATTTATACAAAATGGGACAGTACAAAAGTCGTCAGGAATTTTTAAAAAACAATCCAAGATCAATTGCATTCGCCGCATTGGCTGAAGCAACAAAAATGCAAAACAAGATCACCAATCAAGCGATTAAACTTAGTCCAAATCAACTAGAAGGAAAGGAGGTTATAATCATCGGGTCTGGTGTTGCGGGACTTACCACCGCGTATGAACTACTCGCTCAAGAGTCTGGTGCAAAAGTAACCATTCTGGAAGCATCTCATAAAACGGGAGGACGCTGCATGAGCTTACGCACAGGGGATACACTCATCGAAGATGCAAACAGTGATTTGTTCGATTCAAAACCTGGAAAACCACAAGTTGTTCGATTTAAACGCCCAGTGGGAGACTCAGAACCTTATCTTAATGCAGGTCCTGGTCGTATTCCAAGCAGTCACAAACGACTCCTTTCTTACTTAAAACGTTTTTCGGTAGACGTTGAAATATATGTGATGAACTCTGAATCTAATTTGGTTCAAAAGAACGAAAGCTTTGGAGGTGAACCTATGGTTTACCGTCGTTTGGACCATAATACAAGAGGTTGGTTGGCGCAAATGGTATACAAAAATGCGGAAGAATTACTTCGCAATTCAAAAGTGGGAATTAGTGAAAGTAATCTTAAAACACGCGTTGAAGAATTACAAAGTTTGATGATCAGTTTCGGAGAGCTTGATGTAGATGGAACCTATAGCGCAACGGCTGGATCACCTGGCTTCGAGGATGGAAAAACACGCGCTGGATATGAAGTTTTACCTGGTGTTGCGGCTGGAATTGTAGCCGATGTTTTGAGTTTTGATACATTGCTCGAATCAAAATTTTGGGAAGGCACGAAATTCTATCAACCTACAGATTTTCTTTGGCAACCTACTTTATTTCAACCCGTTGGAGGAATGGATCAGGTGCAACACGCTTTTGCTCAACAAGTGGCAGCTTTGGGAGGAAACATTCTTTTGAATAGTCCTGTAAAAAAAATAAAATGGGACTCAACTAAAGAGAAGTACATCATTTCGGTTGGACAAGTTGGAACAGAAGAACCGATCTATTACGAAGCTGATTATTGTGTTTGCAACCTTGCGATGCCTTTTTTGAAAAACATTCTAGATTCTGATCTCCTAAAATCGGGACTTGAACCTGAATTTAAAGATGCACTAGAAGCTGTTTTTGTGGCACAATTTGAACCAACACAAGCTCCAGGTTATACACCGCGAGAAGACGGATACGTTCCGCGTTTTTTAGCCTGTACCTCCAAAGTGGGTTGGCAAGCAAATCGATCTTTATGGCAAGGAAGCCCAATAAATCTTAAGACAATGGCAGTTGAAAAATCCGAAGTGGGAGTTGTACCTATTTTTGGAGGAATCTCTTGGACAGACAATGAAATTCAACAAATTTGGTATCCATCTACTGGGTATCAAGACGAAAAAGGCGTGCTCACAGGCGCTTATAATTTTGATAAAGTAGCACACGATTGGGGAAAATTACCCGTTGATGAGCGACTTACCAAAGCACGAAATGATGCCAGTAAATTCGGTAAGAAATTTGCCGAAGGCTTGGAAGAAGGCGTTGCCATAGCTTGGCAAAATATGCCAAATATCAAGGGTGGCTGGGCATATTGGCAAGCCGTTGGAGATGCGAACTACTCAACGAAACAGTTTAACGCTATTGCACAAGGATCTGGAATTATGGATCCGAAAACAAAAAATGCGAGCAATGCTAACTTTTTTATTGTTGGTGATCAAATTTCCTCCCTTCCTGGTTGGCAAGAAGGCGCTATTGCAGCTGCATTAAATGCAATTTCGAGAATGGCAGAACCAGAGGTTAAAATACAGCCATTGAAAAATTTACCAGACACTCGTTTGATGGTGGAAGGTATCTAAATCAATTAAATAGAAATGAATGGAACGACGTGGAAGGTATTCTGCGTCGTTTTTTTTATTTCGCAGGTTTTTTACTTTAGACCTCTATACGTTTTCAAGATACACACTACTCCACCTCTACTCCTTTTAAGAGAGCCGTTTGCTATTTTTTTGTGTCTCCCTTAATTTTTTTATGTTTGCATCCCAATACATTTATTTAAGACATGAACGAAGAGATTACTGAATATATCAATGGTGCACCCGAGGTGCAGAAAAACATCATGGAACTGATTCGTTCCCTTATACATCAGAGTGTTGATGGTGTAGTTGAGGAATACAAGTGGAGTAGACCCGTTTTTAAGTCAACTAAAGACTTTGCTTACCTACAGACCAACAAGAACCATGTCAATCTTGGTTTTAGCAGAAATATTGAAAAACTCAATGACCCTAATGGGGTTTTGGAGGGTACCGGAAAAACGATGCGCCATGTCAAAATTAGAGCAGTTTCGGATATAGATGTCCAACTCTTTAGTCAATGGTTTGTGGCTGTGAGTGAAGATTAAGCTGTTGTTATTTTCAACGTGTAAAATGTATTATTCTTTTTAGTCAACTGTTTCTTAGTATTAAGCTGCTAATCAAAAGCAAACTATTATAAAAAAAAGTAGCTGTCTCAAATTTGAGGCAGCTACTTGTCCATAAAAACATAATCTTCCAAATAAATGTTTCTATACAATTATATTTTTTTTGATTACACTTCTGATAAATTATAAAGCAACAATGATAAATTCGCTGCGTCTATTAGCCTGATGCTCTTCTTCTGTACATTTTACACCATCAGAACATCCGTTTATCAGTTGTGTTTCTCCATATCCTTTACCTCCTAATCTGTTTGGATTTATTCCATTTTGAACTAACCACTTAATAGTCGATTTCGCCCTTCTATCAGATAATCCTTCGTTATATTTGTGAGTCTGACGGCTATCGGTATGAGAACGTATATCCAGTTTCATTTCCGGATACTGCTTTAAAACATCTAAAATTTTCTCAAGATCCAGGACTGCCTCTGCTCTGATGTCTGATTTATCTAAGGCAAAGTAGATCATTTTTATGCCAAAACATTTCGCTAAATCATCGCCAATTGTTACCGTACAACCTAATTTTTCAAGGGTAATTGGCAAGTTTGTTTTTCCTGTTTCATTTGATACCGTAACGCTTAGTTCCTTAGTCAAATATTTCTCTTTTTCAGCTCTTACATGGTACGTTTTCATACATTCGACAGAGAAAGTATAATTGCCGGATTCATCTGAGTAAGTTGTTCCTACAACATTAAACTGACTATCAAATAAGGTTAATTTGGTGTTCGGTAAAATTTCCCCGGTTCCAACATCAGTTATTACACCGTACAATTCCTGAGTACAAGTTGCCTTTTTTGTTCTCAAAAATTCATAAATGTCATCCGAACCCTTCCCTCCTTCTCTATTGGAGGAGAAAAAACCTCTTTGAGATTTGGTGTCGATTATAAAAGCAAAATCATCTCGCACGGAATTGATATCAGCACCAATGTTTTGAATATCACTTACACCCGTTTCATTGATTTTTCCACTAAAAACATCCAACCCTCCCAGGCCGGGATGCCCGTCTGAAGCAAAATAGATTTCATTTTCATCTGTAATATAAGGGAATGTTTCTTTTCCCTCCGTATTGATACTTTTTCCCAGATTAACCGGAGTACCGAACCCTCCATTACTATTGATACTAACTTTAAAAATATCCGATTGTCCAAATGTTCCGGGCATATCTGATGCAAAATATAATGTTTTCTCATCAGGGCTCAATGCGGGATGTGCTGTACTATAGTCATTACTGTCGAATGGGAGTTCTGTGATATTTCCCCAATCTCCATTTTCAAACGTGGCCTTATAAATTTTAATTAAGGTAGTGTTAGTTCCATCTTTTCCTTTTTTATCATTAATGTAGTTGTTTCGTGTAAAATAAACTGTTTTTCCATCTTTTGTAAACACTGGTGTAGATTCATGATACTTCGAATTTATTTTGGACAGAATCTTTTTTGGCTTCTCTGCTTTAAAATCCTGATTTATATCCGATTCATACAGATTAGTAAAACTTTCGTTGGTCCATTTGTGTTTGCGTTGACCCAAACTACCGGTATCTCTTGCCGAAGTAAAAACAATCTTGTTATTATAAAATGCAGTCCCGTAATCAGAGTATTTACTGTTTATTCCGGGATCATTAATTTTATAGATGCCTATATTGGCTTTAATTTCATCAATATAATTCTTATCCTCTTTATAAAGTTTACCTCGTCTGTCATTTCCTGCTTTTTGATTGAACAAATCAAGCATCTGATTGGCTTTGAACACATCACCGGTAGATTTTAATGATTGTGCATAACGATAATAGTATTCCGGTTCTATTTCCAAATTCATGGCAAATAATTTACCATACCATTTTGCAGCTTTTTCAAATTCTGAATTGAAATACAAGGAGTTCCCCAGTTTCTTGAGCATGTCTTCAGAGCTGTATCCTTTTTCAGCTAAACGCTCATATGTTTTAATGGCATCGATATAAGCATAGCTATTGTATTTTTTATCCGCAGCGATTACTTTCTTCTGTTGCGAATAAGTGTTTGATGGCAAAAAACATAGTATTGTGAGGCAAAAGAGTATAAATTTTTTCATGTTTTACTATTTTTTAGGGTAATATTTATGAGTGGTCTCTATTGTTCAATCTGACTTACTCTCTGGCAGTATTTCCGGATAATTCATTAAATTTTTTAAGCATTTCATTTGCTTTATCGTTTTCTCCAATTGATCGTAATGAAAGCGAAAAACGATAATAATATTCAGGCTCTAAGTCAGAAGTCATTTTGAACAAATCTGCATAGCTTTTGGCGGCGCTATCCATGTCTCCATTAAAAAAATAAGCATTTCCAGTTTTTTTCAGCATATCCACCGATCTGTAACCTTTAGTATACATTCTTTCATATGTTTTTATCACATCGATATAAACCGAAACATTCTTCTTTTTCTTAATCTCCGTTGTTGCACTAGCAGATGAATCTTCGATTACCCTCGATTTGGCAGCTTTTAATTTTGAAGTATTATTTTCTGCATTGGCAAACTTTGGCGTTATAATCCGAGTGTTGTTAGGTCCAAGATTGTTTGTACTTATTAGTTCAGGATCCGTTACATCGTATGTCGTTTTATATCCTCCAAATTTCACATTAATGATTTCTTCAACGTGATAATATGCAACCTTTTTCCCCGGATAATTTTTGTCCGTCATGGCCATGGTATTCATTTTTGAGTCTCCAATTTTCTTTTGGTTCAAATAAAGATTACTGGCATTTTGCGCAAAACAATTGAATGAAAACATACTAACTATTGTTGTATAATAAAGGAGTGAATGATTTTTCATAATATCGTTTTTAAATGAATATTCCCTACTTTTTGAAGTTCCACTACTATTTAAATGCTACATTTTTTCTTTCTGTACAACCTTTGGAGTTACAGCATTAGAAGAATCTCGGTGTCGTTATTCTATCATTCTTTCTCAAAAATTCGTAACGCAGAAAGATTTCATGTGATCCTGAGTTGTATTTGTTTAAGTTGGTGGTTTCGTAATCATAACCATAGCCTATATACATTCCCTCACTAATTTGAAAGCCAACCATGGCACTCATTGCAGCACTCCATCTGTAAGCCACTCCGGCTACAAACTTATCCATAAACATAAAATTGGCAGAAACATCTACTTGCAGAGGGGCACCTTCAACTACTTTAGTCAGTACGGCAGGTTTAAACTTTAAGTATTGATAATGGTCTAAATCAAATACATAACCAGCCATTAAATAATAATTCATTTTATCTTTATAAATCGCTACATCGTTATCATCATATCGATTGGTTTCAATAAAACCGGGCACAGATAAACCGACATAAGCTTTATCGGAATGCCAGTAAACCCCTGCTCCTACGTTTGGATAAAACTTATTGGTTAAGTTTTGAAATTTTGGATCTCCCTGACTGGCAGGATGTAATCGGTTAACGTCCAGATTAAACAAATTGGCTGTTCCTTTGATCCCAAATGAGAGTTTAAAATTTGCTGATGTGCGGATAGTGTAAGATATATCAGTTGATATCGCATTTTCATTCGTGGGACCAATCTTATCACTTACAAAGGAAACTCCTACTCCTAAGTTGCTACCATTTATTGGTGTATTAACTGAAAAACTACTTGTTTCCGGAGCTCCATCAAGTCCAATCCACTGGGTGCGGTACAGTCCGAAAATACTTAAGGCTCCACGAGACCCCGCATAGGCCGGATTAATACTTATGGTGTTGTACATATATTGTGTGAACTGAGCATCTTGTTGAGCATAACCGGCAAAGGATATAAGCGCTAAAACTATTATTTTAATCTTCATTTTCGTATATTTTAAATTAATAAGTAGGGAAAGAAAATTAACCTGAACTAGTTGTTTAAATATAAATAACCAGACTTATTATGCATTTTAGAAGCGTTATCAACATACTTTATAATATAGAAATAAGTTCCATCCGGTAATTTCTCATTTCTGGAAATTGTTGTTCTACCATCTGAATAACCTCTAAAAAAATTCTCATTAGAACCATAATTAGTTGTCTCAAATACTTTAACTCCCCAGCGGTTATAAATTTCAACTGTATTATTCTGGTAACATGTTAAACCTTTAATAAGGAACTCATCATTAATTCCATCTGAATTTGGAGAAACAGCGTTGAATACTTCAACATTACAGTCTTGTACGTCGAGAATAGTAGGATCATTTTCTAAGAAACTATTATCATCAGAAAGATCACTAACTTTAGTATTAGAAGGAGTTGTTCCTTCTGCAATAGCCTGATTAACAACCGATCCAAAATCAATATCGGCCTGAGTAATGCGATAAACACCGCTAAAGTTTGTAGTGTTTATTTCGCCAATCGCCAAATTAATAGGATTTCCGGACAAAACTAATCCTAGTAAATTATCCGTTACCATTACATTAGTTAAAGGTGTGTTACCTGTATTTTTAACTTCAAAACTATATCTGATAGTTTCCCCAACTTGTACATACCCATCCTGATTTTCATCTACAAATTGTGATTTTTTTATGATAGCAATACCCGGGCATTCACTATTACTTATCGTAATGGGTACTGCTTCTGATTGGCAACCCAGAACACTTCTTACAATCACAAGATAAGTCCCTGCTGCAAGTCCTTCTTTGACGTTATTTGTGCTAAAAGTATTACCGTTATCAAAACTATAAGTATCGCCTGCATTTTGAATTTTTATTGTAATAGTTCCAGTTGTGCTTGTACAGTTTGGTTGTATACGTGTTATCTCAAAAGCTCTTGGCGTTATTCTTGGTGCGGCCACTCCCGAACCAGCAAGACTTGTGCAACCGTTAACTGTAGCAGTAACGCTATACGTCCCGGCTATAGATACCGTGATACTTGATGTTGTCGCTCCATTGCTCCACAATAAAGAACCTGAAGCTGTAGTTGACAAAGTAGATGTGCCATCACAATTATCAACAACACTTACCACTGGCGTTACTGGTGGAACTGGAACGGCATTGATGGTTAGATTTGTAGGCATGGAAACACAACCTGTAGTGGTATTGGTAGTCGTTACGGCATAAGTACCCGGAGCCAAATTGGCAAAGGTAGTCGTAGACTGCGTTACCGCAGGAGTCACCGGACTGGTACCCGTTACGGTGTACGTTACATTGGCTGCAGGAGCCGGTGCTGTAACTACTATGGTACCCGTAGGGGTTAAACAGTCTGGCTGGGCCGTTACACTTGCGGTTGGCGCTACTGGTGGAACTGGAACGGCATTGATGGTTAAATTGGTTGGTAACGAAACACAACCTGTAGAGGTATTAGTTGTTGTTACGGCATAAGTACCCGGAGCCAGATTAGCGAAGCTAGTACCCGACTGCGTTACCGCAGGGGTTACCGGACTGGTACCCGTTACGGTATACGTTACATTGGCTGCAGGAGCCGGAGCAGTAACAACTATAGTGCCCGTAGGGGTTAAACAGTCTGGCTGGGCCGTTACACTTGCGGTTGGCGCTGCAGGGTTAGCCGGAACAGCATTGATGGTTAAATTCGTTGGTAACGAAACACAGCCTGTGGTTGTATTGGTTGTCGTTACAGCATAAGTACCCGGAGCCAGATTGGCAAAAGTAGTCGTAGACTGCGTTACCGAAGGGGTTACCGGACTGGTACCCGTTACAGTATAAGTCACATTAGCCGCAGGAGCCGGAGCAGTAACTACGATGGTTCCTGTTGGAGTCAGACAGTCTGGTTGAACCGTTACACTGGCCGTTGGTGCTGCAGGGTTAGCCGGAACAGCATTGATGGTTAGATTTGTAGGCAAGGATACACAGCCTGTAGTGGTATTGGTAGTCGTTACGGCATAAGTTCCCGGAGCCAGATTAGCGAAAGTAGTACCGGATTGTGTTATCGCAGGGGTTACCGGACTGGTACCTGTTACAGTATAAGTCACATTAGCCGCAGGAGCCGGAGCGGTAATTACGATGGTGCCTGTTGGAGTTAAACAATCAGGTTGTACGGTTACACTGGCCGTTGGTGCTGCCGGATTACCCGGAACGGTATTGATGGTTAGATTAGTTGGTAAGGAAACACAGCCTGTAGTGGTATTGGTAGTCGTTACGGCATAAGTACCCGGAGCCAAATTGGCAAAGGTAGTCGTAGACTGCGACACCGCAGGTCTCACCGGACTGGTACCGGTTACGGTATACGTTACATTAGCCGCAGGAGCCGGAGCTGTAATTACGATGGTTCCTGTTGGAGTTAAACAGTCAGGTTGAACCGTTACACTGGCAGTTGGCGCTGCAGGGTTACCCGGAACGGCATTGATGGTTAAATTGGTTGGCAAGGATACACAGCCCGTAGTGGTATTGGTCGTTGTTACAGCATAAGTACCCGGAGCCAAATTGGCAAAGGTAGTCGTAGACTGCGTTACCGCAGGAGTCACCGGACTGGTACCCGTTACAGTATAAGCCACATTAGCCGCAGGAGCCGGTGCTGTAACTACGATGATACCCGTAAGGGTTAAACAATCAGGTTGTACAGTTACACTGGCCGTTGGTGCTGCAGGATTACCCGGAACGGCATTGATGGTTAGATTTGTAGGCAAGGAAACACAACCCGTAGTGGTATTGGTTGTCGTTACGGCATAAGTACCCGGAGCCAGATTGGCGAAGGTAGTTGTAGACTGTGTCACCGCAGGAGTCACCGGACTAGTACCTGTTACAGTATACGTTACATTGGCCGCAGGAGCCGGAGCAGTAACTACGATGGTGCCTGTTGGAGTTAAACAATCAGGTTGAACCGTTACACTAGCTGTTGGTGCTGCAGGGTTAGCCGGAACAGCATTGATGGTTAAATTCGTTGGTAAGGATACACAGCCTGTGGTTGTATTGGTAGTCGTTACGGCATAAGTACCTGGAGCCAGATTGGCAAAGGTAGTAGTAGACTGTGTTACCGCAGGTCTCACCGGAGCGGTACCTGTTACAGTATACGTCACATTGGCCGCAGGAGTCGGAGCAGTAACTACGATAGTTCCTGTTGGAGTTAAACAGTCTGGTTGAACCGTTACACTCGCTGTTGGCGCTGCAGGATTACCCGGAACGGCATTGATGGTTAAATTTGTAGGCAATGAAACACAGCCTGTAGTGGTATTGGTGGTCGTTACAGCATAAGTACCCGGAGCCAAATTGGCAAAGGTAGTCGTAGACTGCGTTACCGCAGGAGTTACCGGACTGGTACCCGTTACAGTATACGTCACATTTGCCGCAGGAGCCGGAGCAGTAACTACGATGGTTCCTGTTGGAGTTAGACAGTCTGGTTGAACGGTTACACTGGCCGTTGGTGCTGCAGGGTTAGCCGGAACGGCATTGATGGTTAGATTTGTAGGCAAGGAAACACAGCCCGTAGTGGTATTGGTCGTTGTTACAGCATAAGTACCCGGAGCCAAATTGGCAAAGGTAGTTGTAGACTGCGTTACCGCAGGTCTCACCGGACTGGTACCGGTTACGGTATACGTCACATTGGCTGCAGGAGCCGGAGCGGTAACTACGATAGTTCCTGTTGGAGTTAAACAATCAGGTTGTACAGTTACACTAGCTGTTGGTGCTGCAGGATTACCCGGAACAGCATTGATAGTTAAATTAATTGGTAAGGAAACACAGCCTGTGGTGGTATTGGTATTCGTTACGGCGTAAGTACCAGGAGCCAGATTGGCAAAGGTAGTCGTAGACTGCGTTACCGCAGGGGTTACCGGACTGGTACCTGTTACAGTATACGTCACATTGGCCGCAGGA
>JAHEZJ010000011.1 GCA_023251135.1 Flavobacterium sp.
TTTGTATTGCGTTTCTTTAGAGAGCGACATGATAAAACCATCGATACTTCCGTTGGCCAGCATCTCCATATTTAGTACTTCTTTATCGAAGGAATCATCAGACAAACAGATGACAACACTATAGCCATTTTCGTTAGCTACCTGTTCGATTCCATTGATCACGGTAGAGAAAAAATGATGTACAATTTCCGGAATGATAATACCAATACTTTTGGTTTTTCGATTTTTTAAACTAAGGGCAATATTGTTGGGCTTGTAGTTGTAAAACTTTGCAAATGCCTGCACTTTTGCACGGGTTTCTTCTCCTATTTCGAGACTGTCTCTGAGTGATTTTGAGACAGTTGAGATAGAGACGTCAAGTTCCTTTGCGATCTGCTTTAGGGTTATTTTACGTTTCATAGTTGTTATTTGAAAAAAATCTAATTGTTAATAAAGGTATCTTATATTTTTATAATCAACAATTTTTGACTTAAAAGATTACAAAAAATAGAAAGTTTTCAACACTACCACGTTTTCGTAAACCTATAAAAAAGGCAGCTGGTTGAGCATGTTAATTAATTCCTAATTTTGAAATTCGAAGTAAAATTAAAAACTTAACTAACAATCAAAAACTCAAACTAATTTAAACAAAAAGTATGAAAACAATTTACAAAAAGTTGTTATTTTTATTCCTCTTGTTGCCGTTTACGGTGCTAGCTCAAAGCACTTTAACCGGAACAGTTGCCGACCTGGCAACGGGACAACCAATCCCGGGAGTAAATGTAAATGTACAGGGTGCTCCGGGTGGAACATCAACAGATTTTGACGGTAAATTTCAGTTATCTAACGTAAAAAATGGGGACAAAATTTTGGTTTCATTTATTGGATATAAAACGTCAACTGTGATTTATAATGGTCAAAAAACACTAAACGTTTCTCTGGAAGAAGATACGAACCAGCTTAAAGAAGTTGTGGTACAAGTAGGTTATGGTACTGTTAAGAAAAAGGATGCTACAGGTTCTGTATCCCAAATTGCAGCAAAAGACTTTAACAAAGGAATTAACGTTACTCCGGAGAGTTTAATTAGCGGTCGTATCTCAGGTGTGAATGTAACAGGAGGTGGAGCACCGGGAGCTAAAGCGGATATCAGAATTCGTGGAGGATCTTCTTTAAATGCTTCAAATGAGCCGTTAATCGTTTTAGACGGACTTCCGTTAAGCAATGCGGTACCAAGTGGTTCTACCAGTATTTTATCTACCATTGACCCTAATGATATTGAATCTTTTACAGTACTTAAAGATGCATCTGCTGCTGCAATCTACGGATCAAGAGCTGCAAATGGTGTAATCGTAATTACAACTAAAAAAGGAGCAAAAGGTGGTGTAAAAGTGAACTTCAGTTCTCAGGTTGGTATTAATACAGTAGCCAATACAGTGGATGTAATGAGTGCTGATCAATACAGAGAATTGGTAAAAACCAAAGGTACTCCTGCACAACAGGCTTTACTAGGGAATGCAAATACAAACTGGCAGGATGAAATTTTTCATACAGCTTTGACAACCAATAATAATATCTCTGTAAGCGGTTCTTTATTTGATAAGTTACCGGTACGTTTATCTGTTGGTAATGTTGATAATCCTGGAATCTTAAGAAACACTTCTTTTGAAAGAACTACGACATCGATATCGTTAAATCCGGTATTGTTTGACAATCATTTAAAAATCGATATTAGCGGAAATTTAGCTTTCGGTAAAAATCAATTTCAGGATGAGGGTGGAGTTATCGGAAGTGCCATCGGATTTGATCCTACGCAACCGGTTTATAAGACAGGTTCTCGTTATGGAGGATACTTTGAATGGTTGGAGCCAAACGGAAATTTACCGTTATTACCGGCAAGAAACCCTGTAGCAAGATTAAATCAGGACAACAGAAGAGCAACTTCAACCAGAAAATGGGGGAATGTTAGAGTAGACTATAAACTTCACTTCTTTGAAGATTTAAGAGTTGTTGCTGAGGCAGGTATTGATAGATTTGACAGCAGCGGATTTACCGAAGTAAGTACACAAAGTATTTTAGGATTTCAGCCAAAAGCATTTAGCGATCCGGGTTATGTAAATCTTGGAAACTATTCCAGATATACGGATGCACTTCAAAATAAAAACTTAAATGCTTATTTTAATTATACTAAAGATTTAGGAAAAATTAAAATTGATGCAACGGCAGGTTATAACTACCAATTGTTTCAAAAAGAAAAATATTCATCTGGAGAAACAAGACAGCCAAATCCTAATGAGGACGTAGCTACAGATCCGGATGTAAACTTACAATCGTTCTTCGGACGTTTGAATTTAGGGTATGACAGCAGATATTTACTGACTTTAAATTATAGAAGAGACGGAACTTCCCGTTTTTCTAAAGACAACAGATGGGGGAATTTCGCAGGAGGTGCTTTTGCATGGAATGTTGCTGAAGAAGCTTTCTTAAAAGGGAATTCAACCGTTTCCAGTTTAAAATTAAGAGTGGGTTACGGAACAACAGGACAACAGGATATCTCTGCTCAGTATGATTATTTACAAAGGGTAACTTTAGGAACGATTAACTCACAATACATTTTTGGTAATACCATCTATCCAACCGCAAGACCAGAAGGATATAACGAAAATATCAAATGGGAAGAATTGGCAGAATCTAACATCGGTATCGATTACGGATTCTTCAATGACAGAATTACAGGATCTATCAACTATTTTGATAAAAAATCATCTGATTTATTAGCGGATATTGCAGTTCCTGATGGTGCTAATATTAGAAATCAAGGTTTCTTTAATATTGGAAGTGTAAGAACAAAAGGGGTTGAATTTAGTATTGCCTCTGATATTATTAAAAACGATAATCTGACTTGGAATGTAGCTTTTAATACGACTTATATTGATCAGAATATTTCAGAATTAGGAATTACAGTTCCTGGTTTTCAAGGGTATTTAACGGGAGATAACATTGCCGGAGGAAACGGGAATAAAATCCTGATTAACTCAGTAGGTTATGCGCCAAATTCATTTTTTGTATACGAGCAATTATACGATGCAAACAAAAGACCAATTGCAGGGGCTTATGTAGACAGAAACGGAGACGGAAAAATTGATACGGGCGACCGTTACAGAGCTGGAAAAGCAGCACCTGATTATACTTTTGGATTGTTTTCTACCTTAAACTACAAAAAGTTTGACTTTACAATGAACTGGAGAGCAAGTGTAGGCAATAAGATTTTTGATAACGTAAGTTCTAATTTAGGTTATTCTGACGCGGGATTAAGAAGACAAACAGACTTGTCTAACGTAAGTTCAGATTACTACAATACTGGTTTCACTTTTGAAGACAATGGTACATCACGTTACTTGTCTGACTATTTTGTGAAAGATGCTTCTTTTATCAAATTAGACAACGTAACACTTGGATATACTTTTGATAAAACGATCATTAAAGGTGCTTCTTTACGATTTACAGCTGGAGTTCAGAATGTTTTCATTCTAACAAAATACAATGGTTTAGATCCTGAGAAATTCAACGGAATTGATAATAACGTTTATCCAAGAGCAAGAACATTCTTGTTTGGTGTAAATGCGAATTTCTAATAGTAGACTGAAAATCAAAAATTTAAAAACAAACAAAATGAAAATATCATTTAAATATATATCTTATTTTTTCCTATTCGTTTTAGGATTAAGTATGACGCTTACTTCGTGTACGGACGACTTAAACGTGACGCCAAAGGATGATGATGAATTTTTATCAGAAACCTTTTTTAAAGATCCGGCCTCGTACAAACAAGTTTTAGCTAAATTATACGCAGGTTTGTATGTTGGAGGTAATGATGGTGATGGTGATGCGGCTATACCTGGAAAGAGCCCTGATATCGCTGGACTTGGTGGTGACTTTAGCAGTTACTTAAGATTACTTTTTGTAACACAGGAATTTACCACAGATGAAGCCATTATTGCTTGGGCTGATGGTACTTTACCAACTTTGAATGCACAGACATGGTCTCCTGCAAATGAGTTTTTGGAAGGAACTTTCTCAAGAGCATTTTACCACATCAGTGTTGCAAATGAGTTTTTAAGACAAACAACAGAAGAGAAATTAGCGTCAAGAAATGTTGATGCCAAGCTGAAAGCTGATATCGCTAACTTTAGAGCTGAGGCTCGTTTCTTAAGAGCTTTCTCTTATTACAACTTAATGGATTTGTTCGGGAATGTGCCAATTACAACAGAAAAAGATCCAGTTGGATTCTTTTACCCGGAACAAAAAACAAGAGCAGAAGTTTTTGCTTTTGTTGAATCTGAATTGAAGGACTTAGACAATAGTTTAGTTGCTGCAAAAGCAAATGAATATGGAAGAGTGGATAAAACGGCTGCTAAATTTTTATTGGCGCAGGTTTATTTGAACGCTAAAGTATACATTGGTGTAGACAAGAACAATGAAGCTGCGGCTTTGTGTAATGAAATTATTACGAGTTCAGGTTATACTTTCGCAAATGTTCCGTACAGATACTTATTCTCTGCAGATAATAACAGAAATGGCGCTCAGTCTGAAGTTATTTTCCCAATTGTTAGTGATGGTAATGCCATTAGAGCAACTGGTGGAGGAATGAGTTTTATCATGCACGCTTCTATCGGAGGTAGCATGGATGCAGCATCCAGAGGAATGGATGGTGGATGGCAAGGGATTAGAACTCGTAAAGAGTTTGTAGCTCTTTTTCCTGATGCAACGGCAACAGGAGATAAAAGAGGAACATTCTATACCGATGGACAATCGTTAGACATTAACAATGTATCGACATTTACGGATGGTTATGCAGTAACAAAATACATCAATAAAAATGCGGATGGTTCTGCAGCACAAAGAAATGATATTCCGGATATTGATTTTCCAATGTTCAGATTAACAGATGCTTATTTAATGTATGCTGAGGCTACTCTTAGAGGAGCTACCAGCGGTAATCTTAATACAGCTTTAGGATACGTAAACCAAATTAGAGGCAGAGCGGGTGCACCGGCAATTACACTTCCACAGTTAACACTTGATTTTATCTTAGATGAAAGAGGAAGAGAATTGTTTTGGGAATGTCACAGAAGAACTGATTTGATTCGTTTTGGTAAATTTAGCGGAGGATCTAAAATTTGGCAATGGAAAGGCGGAATTATGGCGGGAGCAGCAACTGCATCTTTCAGAGATTTAATGCCAATTCCTGCAAGAAATATCCAAGCAAATCCAACATTGAAACAAAATCCTGGGTATTAACTTTATAAAACATTAAAATGAAAAATATATATAAAATTTTAATCGCATTTATTGGTGTTTTAGCTGTTTCATGTAATGCCGATGATGTAGAGAACAGACTAATTGTTGATGCTGTTGCAACACCTGAAATTACGGCACCTGCAACAGGAAAAGCATTTGTTTTAGATGTGGATAAACCTTCACAGGAAGTGGCCAAATTTACATGGTCTAAAGCAACCTATTCTGCTCCTGTAGTAGTAAGTTATACCTTGTTGATTGATAAAAAAGGAGGTGATTTTTCGAAAGCAGTTACGCTTGAAAGAACCACAAATATAGCCGAGGTTGCAGTACTTGCAAAAGATTTGAACCAGGCAGCGATTGATCTTGGAGCTCCAACAGAAGTAGCCTCTTTATTTGATGTAAAAATAGCTTCAAGTGTTTCAGGCGGAGTTCCACAGGTTTCTAAAACAGTAATCACAATTAGTGTAACCCCTTATACCGGAAAAGTAGATTACAAATTTACAGAATGGTACTTAGTTGGTGATGCAACAGTTTCAGGATGGGATAATAATAAAGGAAACCAAATTTTATTCAGAAATCCAAAAAATCCTAACGAATATACTTTTACAGGATTCTTTAAAGCAGGTGCTTTTAAAACCATTAGTACTTTAGGCAGCTGGGCTCCAATGTATGGCGGTGCAGGTGATGTTTTAGTGTACAGAGGAAAAGAATCTGACGCTGATCCGGCTAGTTTTGTAATTGCAACTCAGGGGTATTACACCTTTAAAATTGATGTGCAAAAACTAACGTACAAACTAACTCCGTATGATGCGTCTGCTGCTAAAACGTATGGTACAGTTGGTATCATTGGCGACAGTACACCAGGAGGTTGGAATACATCGACAGCTATGAAAAAATCTACGTTCAACGATCACATCTGGACTTTGGGAGTAACGGCATTGAAAGATGGCGGACTTAAATTTAGAGCAGATGATAAATGGGACGTTTCATGGGGAGGAAATACTCCATTCTCAGGAGGAGGTTCCGGTGACAACATACCAGTAGCAAAATCTAAATATGTTATTTATTTTAATGACTTAGACGGAAGCTATTTAATGATTCCAAATCAGGAATAATTTTTTACTGAAATCAAAAGGGCTATCTGTTAGAAGATAGCCCTTTTTTTAGTCAGACTAACTAACCAACCAATCAACCACATTATGAAAAAAACTTTACTATGGATCACATTTTTGTGGTCTGTGGCTACTTTTGCCCAATCGCAAACCATAAGCCACTCCGTAAGTCCGTCAACTTTTGAAGAGACTACACCCATTACCATCACCATTAACGGTACAAGTGTTGATGAAGATAGCTGGGGAATTACCGACCATTCCTTGTATATGTGGGCCTGGGCTTTTGATACCAACGATACTTCTCAAAAAGGAACTCCGGATAATGGTTCCTGGGATGCCTCAAGCGAGGCGAGCAAGTTTACCTATAATTCAGGTACAGATACCTATACTAAAACTATTACGCCAACAGTTTATTACAATACCACAGGCATTGGAAGAATTGGTTTTTTGGTGAAAGCCAAAAACGGAACAGGTGATAAAAAATCGCAGGATATTTTAGTAGAAGTGGGCAGCTTTCAGGTCACTCTGACTTCACCAATAGAAAACAGTGCGTCAATTATAGCATCGGGAGCTAATTTTGATATTGCAGCTACCAATACAAACGGAGCGGCAAGTTATTCCTTAAAGGCAAACGGAGCAGTTATCCATACCAATTCAAGTACAGCAAGCTATTCGTATTCCCATGTTGGTGTGACCAGCAATCAGAGTTACGAATTGAGTATCACTCAGGCGGGGACTACGATTGTAAAAAAGTTTTCGGTTGTTATAAACCCAAATACCGTTTCGCAGGTTATGCCGGCAGGATTGGTGGATGGAATTAATTACAATTCGGCAGATGCTACAAAAGCGACTTTGGTTTTAGATGCTCCCTTAAAAGATTTTGTTTACGTTGCTGGAAGCTTCAATAACTGGCAGCCCACTTTGGCTTATACCATGAAAAAAGACCCTGCTTCGGGAAAATTCTGGCTGGAATTAAACGGATTGGTTTCGGGGGTTACTTATACCTACCAATATTGGGTGGTCGATACTACGCCGCTGGCTAATTCCCCGGCTTTAGTAAAAACGGCCGATCCGTATTCCACTTTAGTATTATCGCCTTACGATGATCCTTCTATTCCTGCAGCTTCTTACCCTAATATGCCTGTTTATCCGGCTGGGCAGCAATTTGAAGTCACCGTTTTGAAAACCGGACAAACTCCGTACAATTGGCAGGTAACCAACTTTGTAAAACCACAAAAAGAAAAACTAGTCGTTTATGAGGTTTTGGTTCGCGATTTTGATGCAGCCAGAAATTACCAAAGTTTAATAGACCGTATCGATTATTTTAAAAACCTTAAGATAAATGCGATCGAATTAATGCCGGTAATGGAGTTCGAAGGCAATGAAAGCTGGGGCTACAACAGCTCGTTTCATATGGCATTGGATAAATTTTACGGTACTTCAGACAAGTTGAAGGAATTTATTGATTTGTGTCACCAAAACGGAATTGCTGTGATCCTGGATGTCGCTTTAAACCATGCTTTCGGAAGAAATCCGATGGTGAGAATGTGGATGAACGATCCTGATGGAGATGGTTTTGGTTCGCCAACTGCCGAAAATCCTTATTTTAATACAGTTGCCAAACATGCCTACAATGTGGGAGAAGATTTTAACCATCAGGCCTTAAAAACACAAAATTATGTGGAACGTGTGGTTAAACAATGGATCGAAGAATATAAAATTGACGGTTTCCGTTGGGACTTAACCAAAGGTTTTACCCAGAATTGTACTGCTTCTGATGGAGCATGTACAGATGCTTATCAACAGGACAGAGTAGATGTATTAAAGAAATATGCTGATTATTCGTGGAGTCTTGATCCTACACATTACACTATTTTTGAGCACCTGGGGTCTGATACCGAGGAGAAGGAATGGGCCAATTACAGAATTGCCGAAACACCATCCAAAGGAGTAATGATGTGGGGGAAAATGACAGGAGCATACAATCAGTTGTCAATGGGGTACGCAAATGAGAGTAACATTTCAAGAATGGCCAGCAGCAACCACGGTTTTACAGCCAACCGATTAATGGGATATGCCGAAAGCCATGATGAAGAACGTTTGATGTATAAGAATATACAATACGGAAATTCTGGCGGAGGATACAATGTAAAAACACTGGATACAGCATTGTCCAGAATGTCGGCAATTGGAGCAGTTTCACTATTGGTTCCGGGGCCAAAAATGATTTGGCATTTCGGAGAATTAGGATGGGAGAACTCTATTTTTACCTGTAACGATAATTCGGTCAACACCGATTTCGATGGCGTTGCGGGCGATTGTAAATTAGATACAAAACCACAGCCGCAATGGGTAAATAACTGGTTGGGTATTTCAGGTCGAAATAAAATTTACAACGATTGGGCAAAGATGATAACGCTAAAAACAAAAGAGCCTGTGTTTTTGGGAGATCCTGTAATTGCAAACGCCAATTCACTGTCGGTTAACATAAAAATTACCAATAGTGCTTTATCATCAACCGAGTTAAAAGATGTTTTGATCGTCGCTAATTTTGATGTTACGGCCCAAAATGTTCCAACCGGTTTTCAATATGCCGGTGCCTGGTACAATTTAATGGACAACACTACTATTACTGTTACCGATGTCAATGTGCCCTTAAATCTTTCGGCGGGAGAATTCAGAATTTATGGCAACAAACCCGCAAGTTTAGCCATAGCCGATTTCGAAAAAGAAAATTCGGTACGATTGTATCCAAATCCGGTTTCGAATTATTTTACCTTAAATGTGTCAACCTCAAAAGTTCAGATTTATGCGATTTCAGGGCAATTGGTGAAAAGTTTTACGACCAATGGAAATCCGGATTTTCAGTTTGGCGTAAGCGATCTGAAAACAGGTTTGTACCTTGTAAAAGCGGTTGACCAGAAGGGATCAACTCAGGTAATGAAGCTCATTAAGAAATAATTTTATCGATATAAACGAAGAACATACCTGACAAGTAAAAGATTTTTGGTTTTGTTAGTGGTGCGAAAGGGCTGTCTGTTTTTAGGCAGCCCTTTCCTTTTTCACCCCTTATTTTCCTTTATTGTACTCTCCGATTACAGAGAAGTAGCCAAAAGTTCCCAGTCCTAAAACAATTAGCGGGGTGAGGATAAAAAGAATGATGGTCCCAAAGACCAAATCGTCCTGTTTGTCCGAAAGCAGCTTGGGTAATCCAAATTCAAAAATGCAAAAATAGGCCGCTGCAATAGCAAGTATAATCCATAAAACACCTAAAATTTGTTTGATCGTATTCATAGTTATAATATTAAAGGTGATTCGTTTTGTTTTTATTATCGATGTAAATCATTCCAATGACAAAGCAGACAGAGGCAATGATAATAGGATACCAGAGTCCGTCAAGATAAAAATCCGGTTTGCCGGCCTCTTTAGCGTGTGTGACAAAATAAGTGGAAATGGCAGGCAGTAAGCCCCCAAAAATTCCGTTGCCTACGTGATAAGGCAGCGACATCGAAGTATATCTGATTTTAGTGGGAAACATTTCTACCAAAAAGGCTGCAATTGGGCCATACACCATTGTAACAAATAAAACCTGGATGAAAACGAGAAAAATTAAAGTCCATTTGTCATCAGAATTAATGGTAACCGTGGTGTTGATTTGAGCTTCTTTTTTGTTTGTAAAATGAGACTTCTTTTCCAGCGAGGTAGTGCCGTCGCTATATTCTTTAGAAGTAGTGTAAATCGAGTCTTTGCTTTTTGTTATTTCAATCGATTGCGTGGTTTTGGAAATGAGTTCGGTTTTGTGGCTCAGATCAGTAGTATTGTACATCGTTTTATAGATGGGTCTGTAAAATAAAATGGCAAGCAGCATTCCGCCCATCATAATATGTTTCCTTCCAATTTTATCGCTCAGCCATCCGAAAAATATAAAAAACGGAGTTCCAAGTAATAAGGCAATTCCCAATAACTCATCCACCTGAGAAGAGTCGACATTCATTACCGTTTTCATAAAGCTCATCGCGTAAAACTGTCCGGTATACCAAACCACCCCTTGCCCCATAGTAGCGCCAAACAAAGCAAGTAAAACAAACTTCAGGTTGTATCGGTTCCCAAAACTTTCTTTCAACGGATTGGTGCTTGTTGTTCCTTCTTTTTTCGCTTTGGCAAACACAGGAGATTCGTCCATATTTTTACGAATCAAATACGAAATTCCTACCATAACAATAGAAACCCAAAACGGAACACGCCATCCCCACGAATCAAAATCTTCGGCCGAAAGAATGTTTTTTGTCGCTAATATTACCATTAAAGAAATAAACAAACCAACGGTTGCTGTCGTTTGAATCCAGGAAGTCCAATATCCTTTTTGATTAGCAGGAGCATGTTCTGCGACATAAGTAGCCGCTCCGCCATATTCTCCTCCAAGAGCGAGGCCCTGCAGTAAGCGAAGGATTAAAACCAACAGAGGAGCCAGAAAGCCAATAGTATCATAATCCGGAATACAGCCTATTAAAAAAGTAGAACCACCCATTAATAACAAAGTAGCCATAAAAGTATATTTACGCCCAATGATATCGCCAAGTCGTCCAAAAAACAAAGCCCCAAAAGGACGTACAACAAATCCGGCAGCAAAAGTGGCTAGAGTCGACAGAAATGCAGCGGTAGGATTGTCACCAGGAAAAAACTTGGTGGAAATTACGACTGCTAAACTTCCGAAAATATAGAAATCATACCATTCGATCATGGTTCCCATTGACGATGCCGAAATCACTTTCCAGATACCCCTTGTAGAAGTGTTGCTCATAAACAGACTTTAATAGACTTTGTGTACTTGATAAAGAATAAAACTTTAAATTATAGTTTTGCGAATATAGAAGATATTTTTTTATTTATTTAATACTTTTTTAACGAAAAATAAGCAGGAAGATAATTACGGTTTTTTAATCCTACTAATTGCGTTAAAATTAAAAAAGAAAGAAGTGTAAAAGCCCTGAATCGGCTGTAAAAGGGGGAGGTTTAGCAAAAGATGGTGTAACAGAAAAAAAAATGTTCTAAACGATCGCAGCTGTTAAAAGCGACAGATTGTTAAACAGTTTGTGCTTTGCAATAAGGTTCTGGAAAATTGGGGAGTGGGTACTGATCTAAATCAGGGAGAAAAGGACTAAAAACAGAAAACCCGAATATTGCTATTCGGGTTGTTGTGGTACCTCCAGGGATCGAACCAGGGACACATGGATTTTCAGTCCATTGCTCTACCATCTGAGCTAAGGTACCGTGCTGTGCACATTGCGGGTGCAAAGATAGAATCATTTTTCGTTTATCCAAAACATTTTTTTAAAAAAATCAATTCGTATCTTCGCAGGGCTAAAAAAACAAAAATGATTTTAACGGTTGATGTCGGAAATACCAGAATTAAAGCTGCTGTATTTGAGGGAGGTAGTGTTCTTGAAAATTTTATTTTTGAGAAAAACGAGCTTGAAAAAAAAATTAAAAAAATTTTAGAAAAATATCAAAAATGCTCTGATTTGGTCGTGGCATCGGTCGGAAATATCGAAAAACAATCTTTTTTGACTTTCGAAAAACAGTTAAACGTTCATTTTTTAACTCATGAAGATGTTTTTCCCTTCACCAATAAATATGCGACTCCAAAAACACTAGGAATAGACCGCATGGTTTTGGCTGCCGGGGCTACTTTAAAGTTTCCCGGACAAAACAGATTGGTTATTGATGCCGGAACCTGTATTACCTACGATTTTATCGACGAAAAGGATAATTATTTAGGAGGAGCGATTTCTCCGGGTCTGAGATTACGGTACGAATCTTTGCACAACTATACGGCCAGACTGCCTTTGCTCACTTTGGAGTCGCCGGATTCGATTATCGGAGATTCCACAAAGCAGGCGATTCATTCCGGAGTAGTCAATGGTTTCGTCTATGAGATTGATGGTTTTATCGATGAATATCGCGCAAACTTTTCAAATTTTATAATAATTTTAACGGGAGGTGATGCAGATTTTTTGGCTAAACGATTAAAAAATACCATATTTGCCAATTCAAATTTCCTTTTGGAGAGTTTGAACCAAACATTTCAATATAAAATCGACAATGATTAAAAAAATTATAGTAAGCGCTTGTTTGCTTATCTCGTTCGTTTCATTCGCTCAACAAGGTACTGCGTCGCCTTATTCCTTTTTCGGAATTGGTGATGTAAGATTTAAAGGAACTCTTGAAAACAGATCTATGTCCGGAGTTGCAGTGGAACAGGATAGTATTCACCTGAATATTGAAAATCCTGCAAGTTATGCGAGTTTAAAGTTTACAACTTTTACAGTTGGAGGATCTTTCGGTACGTCAAATTTGAAAACCAGTGAAAAATCTGAAAAAGCACAAAGAGCTACTTTTGATTATTTGGCATTGGGAATCCCGATGGGAAAATTTGGAGCGGCCTTCGGTTTAGTTCCGGTAACTTCTGTTGGATATAAAATTCAAAACGACCTTACGGGTACTGAAGGAGCAACGAGTAACCAGCTTGAAGGAAAAGGTGGTGTTAATAAAGTATTTCTTGGTTTAGGATATAAAATCAGAAAGAACTGGAATATTGGAGCTGATGCCCAATACAATTTTGGAAAAATTACAACTACAAGTTTAGAACTGGTAACTGGCGTTCAGAACGCTACCAGAGAAACAAATGCTTCTGAGTTGTCTGGTATTAGTTTTAATATTGGTACCATGTATCAAACAAAGATTGATAAAAAACTAAGCTTGTTCACCAGTTTGAACTATACTTTTGGGAGTACTTTAAATTCAAGCAGCACAAGAGTAATTCAGGTAGATGGTGATCCGGATCCTGTTACCGTTCCTGCACATGAAGACAAGTTGAAACTGCCAAGCAAAATAACCTTTGGGGCAGGTATCGGAGAAGCCAGAAAATGGTTGGTAGGTACTACAGTTTCTTTTCAGGGTGACGGACAACTGGCAAATTATTACAACACCAGAGACAATGTGCGTTATGAGAAATATCAAAAATATGCAATTGGGGGGTACTATATTCCTAACTACGCATCTTTTACAAGCTATTTAAGCAGAATGACGTATAGAGCCGGATTGAAATACGAAAAAATTGGTTTGGTGGTAAATAATCAGGAAATCAATGATTTGGGTATGACTTTAGGAGCTGGAATTCCGCTTAATAACGGATCTTTTTCGAATGTTAACATTGGTGTTGAGTTCGGAAAAAGAGGAACAGTATCTTCAGGTTTGGTTCAGGAGAATTATATCAACTTTAGCGTGAGTTTCTCTTTTAATGACAAATGGTTCGTGAAAAGTAAATTCAATTAAGCATAAGCTCTGATATTTTTTTAAGCTCATTACAATTTACTACATTTGGCAAATGAATTTATCAAAGAGATATATAATAGCGGCTGTCACAGTTTTTACTGTGACACTGTTTTTTGGGTGCGAAAGTAATTTTAAAGAAGTTCAGAAAATTAACTTCTCAGAGTTCGTTCCCGGAAGTGATGCCGATAGCGTTGACATAAAATATACAGATTCCGGACGTATTACAGGGGTTTTGAAAAGTCGTAAAATGTTGGACTATTCCAATCTTGACTTTCCGTTTACCGAATTTCCAAAAGGAATTGATATTACCTTATACGATAAAAATCAAAAACGTACCTTTATCAGATCTAATTATGCGGTTTCGTACAAGCCTACCGGTATAATTGATTTGCAGGGAAAAGTAAGAATCACTTCAGAAGAAGGGCAGATGCTGGAAACAGAACAGCTGTACTTCGATCAGACTAACGAGTGGTTTTATACCGAAAGAAAATTTAAACTTACCGATGCAAAAGGAGCCTCAAACGGGCAGGGGATCGATTTTAGTAAGGACTTTAAAGTGATTAATTCGCAGCGTGTTAGCGGCGAAATAGAATCAAACGAATAAAAATACAAATTATGGGTTATTTAAAATATACACAATACGTTTACATCCTGTTTGCCATTTATTTTATCTATGATGGTTTTACAAAGTTAAACGAAGCAAACGATACTGCCGCTTTGAGTTTTATAATTGCAGGTATGGCAGTCTTTATGTTTTTCTTCAGAAGGAAATTTGTCAAGAAATTTGACGATCGCAATAAAAAACAGTAAAAAATGGAAATTGGTATTATAATACTATGTTTAATACTGTCAGCCTTTTTTTCAGGAATGGAAATAGCTTTTATTTCCTCGAATAAGATTTATCTTGAGATCGAAAAAAAACAAGATAATTTTGCTTCACAAATTCTAACGAAACTTACCGAAAATCCTTCAAAGTTTATTGCTGCAATGCTTATTGGTAACAATGTAGCTTTGGTTGTTTACGGATTTTACATGGGAGATTTGATTCTGAAGTTTATCATAACCGGAGGATTTCATTTTTCAAATTTGACGAGTCTGCTCGTTCAGACGGTTGCTTCGACTTTTATTGTTTTGATAACGGCAGAGTTTTTTCCGAAAGTATTTTTTCAGATATATGCCAACTCCTTAATCAAGATTTTTGCCATTCCGGCCTATTTGTTTTACCGACTGTTTTATTATTTTTCTACTTTTTTTATCTGGATTTCAGACTTTGTATTGCGAAAGTTTTTCAAAACAGAAGGAGACCAGATACAGTTGTATTTTAGTAAAATTGAACTGGGAAATTATATCGCAGAGCAGATGAATTCTGTTGAAGATGATGCCGAAGTAGACTCTGAGATTCAGATTTTTCAAAATGCATTGGAATTTTCAGGGGTGAAAGCCCGTGATATCATGACACCGCGCACAGAAATTGTCGATATTGACTTGTTTGACAGTGTGGCAGATCTTAAAGCATTGTTTATAGAAACAGGATATTCCAAAATTGTAGTCAGTCAAAATTCGTTGGATGATATCGTCGGTTATGTGCACTCGTTTGATTTGTTTAAAAAGCCGAAAACCATAAAATCGGTTTTAATGACCGTTGAATTTGTTCCTGAAACCATTTTAATCAAAGATGCGCTGGATTTATTGATCAAAAAGCGAAAAAATGTAGCTGTTGTTTTGGATGAATATGGTGGGACTTCGGGGATTATTACCATAGAAGATATTGTCGAAGAGCTTTTTGGTGAGATCGAAGACGAGCATGATTTAGACGAGGAGCTGATTGAACAGGAACTGGGAGAAGGTAAGTATTTGTTTTCGACAAGATTAGATGTGGAATATCTCAATGAAACCTATAAACTAACGATTCCTGAGGAGGATTCTTACGGAACTTTGGGTGGGTTTATTGTCAATTCCACCAAAGAAATCCCTCAAAAAGGAGAGGAAATCGTGATTGGGAACTATCATTTTGTGATCGAAGAAGCCACAAATAAGAAAATTGAATTGGTCAAATTGACAATAAAAGAGTGATTTTTTAAATTAATAAAAAAAATTGTGTAAAATAAAACGCTAGTTGTATTGTTATTAACTAGATAATTGTATTTTCGCAAACTGAATATAAAATTAACGATAATAAAAATGGCAGTTTTAGCAAAAATTAGACAGCGTTCCGCTTTATTGATAGGAGTTATTGCACTTGCATTATTTGCATTTATAATACAAGATCTATTCACAAGAGGAACATTTGGTCAAAGTTCAAAAGATGTGGGAAGCATCGATGGAAAAGATATTTCATTTGAAGACTTTAGAGTTAAAGTTAGTAATGTTGAAAAAAGTGGTCAAGGAATTACTTCCACTGAAGCTGCAAACAGAGTTTGGGACCAAGAGGTTTCAATCGCATTATTATCAGCACAGTTTGATAAATTAGGATTAAGAGTAGGTGAAAAACACTTACTTGAAGTTTTAAAAGCAGATCCGAATATTGGTAAAAACCCAATGTTTTTAAATGCAGCTGGTATTTTTGATGTAGCTAAATTTAAAGAGTACTTTAAAACAAATCCTGAAGCAGCACAATTCATTTCTCAAAAAGAAAAAGATGCTGAACTAAATGCTAAATTCCAAATCTACAATACATTAGTAAAAGCAGGACTTTACACTACAGTTAGCGAAGGAAAATTAAAGTATGAAATGGAAGCAAACAAAGTGAACTTTGCTTACGCAGCAGCTTTATATTCTTCAATTAAAGATAGTGAAGTAAAAATTTCTGATTCAGAAATCGTAGATTATATGAAGAAAAACGAGAAGAAATTCAAAGCGGATGCGACTCGTGAAATTCAATATGTTTTAGTAGAAGATAAAGCTTCAAAAGAAGACGAAGCTGAAATTAAAGCTAAAATCACTGCGTTATTAAACGGAAGAGTAGAGTACAATGCAAAAACAGGTAAAAACGATACTTTGCCAGGTTTTAAAAATGCTACTAACATTGCTGAATTTGTAAACTCAAACTCTGATGTTCCTTACGATTCAACTTATGTGCCTAAAAATGCTTTACCGGCAGTAGATGCTGATAAATTATTCAGCTTACCAGCTGGAGCAATTTACGGACCATATGTTTTCGGAAGATACTATGCTATTTCTAAATCTTTAGGATTTAAAGCCGGAGTTAATGCAAAAGCAAGTCATATCTTAATCGGATACGAAGGATCTCAAACTCCAAACGCAAAAGAAAAAAGAACAAAAGAAGAAGCTAAAGCTAAAGCAGAAGAAATTCTTGCTCAGGTTCAGGCAAACCCTGATAGTTTCATGATGTTGGCTTTCACAAGTTCAGATGATTCATCTGCACAACAAGGTGGAGACTTAGGATATTTTGGTCCAAACCAAATGGTGAAACCATTCAATGATTTTGTATTCAGTAACGGAATTGGTAAAGTTGGTTTAGTAGAAACTCCTTTCGGATTTCACATTATCAAAATTACAGACAAACAAGACGGAATTCGTTTAGCTACTATCGCTCAAAAAATTGAGCCATCTGAAGCTACTTCTGATAAAGTATTTACATTGGCAACTAAATTTGAAATGGATGCTGCCGATAAAGATTTCAATGCTACAGCAAAACAATTAGGATTAAAAGTTGCTGCTCCTGTAACAGCTAAAGCTATGGATGAAGCGTTTGGTCCGTTAGGAAACCAACGTAACATCATCAGATGGGCATTTGACAAAGAAACAAACACTGGAGATGTTAAACGTTTTGAATTGGCTAATATCGGTCACGTAATTGCACAATACAAAAGTGAAAACAAATCAGGTTTAGTATCTGTAACATTGGCAAGACCTTATGTAGAGTCAATCTTGAAAAACAAGAAAAAAGCAGAACTTTTAAAAGCTAAAATGACAGGTTCATCGCTAGAGGCAGTTGCTAAAAGTGCTGGTGTAGCTGTTCAACAAGCTGCTAATGTTACTATGGACAATCCGGTATTACCTGGAGGAGTAGGACAAGAACCAAAAGTAGTAGGTAATGCATTCGCATTAGCTGCAAACAAAATTTCAGCTCCAATTGAAGGTAACACAGGTGTATATGTAGTGAAAAACATCAGTACAGTTAAAGCTCCTGCAGCAGCTAACCATGCAGAGTATGTTGCTAAAGTGAAAGCACAAAGCGCATCTGACGCAAGCAGAATTTTACCAGCGTTGAAAAACAATGCTAAAATTGAAGACAATAGATTACAATTTAACTACTAGGTTTTAGTAGTAGTTAAAGGTTTAAATATAAAAACCGAAACGTTCAGATAGAATGTTTCGGTTTTTTTTGTGGTTTACCGGAACGGCTCAGATCGTTTTTGAGGTGCGGTTTTGAGATTTTTGTACGGATTTTTGGTTAAAAATTTGTGACATTCAGAATATTATAGTTAATTTGTTGAAATTCTGTTTTAAATTAAGAGTTACTTAAGAACCATGAGCAAATACCGTAATAATCTAGCATTCAAATTTTATGTTTAAGCTGTTGAGAAGAAAGCCAAGAGTGTATTCTAAAATAGAGAATCATATTTTTGGAATAATAACAGAGCTTTTAAAATTGAGCAGCACCGAAATCAACGGTGATGAATTAGGAGGGAAGTATTACTTAAGTAACGAAGAACAGCATTTTAAAGTGACCATATTGGGCAACGATTATGTAATCAGGCTTACCAATACCCGGGACTCTGTTGCCGAAAAATACGATAAAGCTTTTGTGGAGGATGTTTTGAAAGCTGTAAAAGAAGAAAAACACCGCCGAATGGAAGAAGTCTATGATTCTATAACCAATAATATAGAAAAAATGGCAGAACGTTTGCACAACACGCTTAGGGAATCTAATGAACTGGAGACCCAAAAGGTTCGAAGACTCGAAACGAACGAGCTGGAAAGTAAAAAGGTAAACTAGCGTCTCGTTTCTGTTGTTTCAGACCGGTTGACGCTTAAGTCTTATTTTTGTAAAATCATTTCGTCATAACTCAGGATCGTTTCGTACCCTTTGGAAGCAAAATACGATCGTGGTTCTTCTTTTGAAATCACCATCACAAAGTCACCGCCCCAAGCTCCAAGACTCTTTACAACACCATCGAAATCAGGAAAAGCAACCTCTTTAATGGTCTGCATTTCGAGAATATCGCTCAGGTGAATCTCATGTTTTTCGACGGCAAAAGCAAACTCTTTTACTGTTTTAGCATTCAGAATTGCAGTGGTAATTTTGTTGTTTTCGGTGATATTTTGCGCTAAATTTTGATTTTTATTGTTGTAATAGGCCTGTATCGCTGCTTTACTATTCTGTTTTTTATTCAGATAAACAAAATGAATATTTCGGGAAAAATCGGGATGAAAAGAAACTGGTTTTACCGTATTATTTTCAATTTGGTAAACGATTGGCGTGTCATTTTGTGCACAGGCAATGTCATAACCGCTGCCTCCGAAACTGTTTTTTAGCAAAGTAAACGCATTAACTTTAGTCCATTGTGCCACATTGTTTAGTAAGGTTGACGAAGTGCCTAATCCCCAGTTTTTAGGGAAGCTAAGATGGGTGCTGACGTTGTATCCGTCGGTATTTTCGAGAAAATCCGGATTTAAGCGGTAGGCTTCGTGTAGAATTTGAATTAAAGTTGTTTTTACAGTTTCAGGTTCTGATGTAGGATTGTCGATAATCTCTGAAAATGTGATCGTATCTTCGAACCAAAGCTGTCCGTCAAAATCATAACTTTTCCAATTGATTTCGTGGTTTGAACCATTTTCAACCACCAGATCCTGGCCAAATTTGGTGGGCAACGCAAAAGCATCAGCGCCATCTAAAACAAGATATTCTCCGGAAATAAGCAACTTTCCGTTACTGTAAAAGGTTGTTTTCATTCTTCAACTATAAAATAAATTCCAATCCCCAAACGTCGGTATAAAATTCCAAATTCCAATTAACGTTGGAATTTGGAATTTGGGTTTTGGAATTTGGAATTTTTATTTTTTTCTAAGATTTTCAATAAATTCCACCACAGCACTGTGCGAAACGGCATTTTTCTTAAAATGAGCTTTAATAAGATGACGTTCTTCTTCAGTCGCTTCAAATTGATTGATAATATTGTTCAGGTGCATTTTCATATGTCCTTCCTGAATTCCGGTAGTGGTAAGCGAACGTAAGGCAGCAAAGTTTTGGGCAAGACCGGCAACGGCTACAACCTCCATTAATTCTTTTGCAGAAGGTTTTTCGAGTATGTCAAAACATAGTTTTACCAGTGGATGCAAAGAAGTCAATCCGCCTACAGTTCCCAAGGCTAAAGGGATTTCAAGCCAGAAAGTAAAAATTCCGTCTTCGATTTTAGCGTGAGATAAACTTGAATATTGACCGTTTTTGGAAGCATAAGCATGAACTCCCGCTTCAACTGCTCTGAAATCATTTCCGGTGGCAAGAATTACGGCGTCAATTCCGTTCATAATTCCTTTATTGTGCGTTACAGCCCTGAAAGGCTCTACTTCGGCAATCTGAACCGCTTGTACAAAACGCTCGGCAAACTCCTGTGGATTTGAGATGTGCTTTTCGGTTAAATCGGCAACAGGACAGGAAACTTCTGCCTTAACAATGCAATTGGGAACATAATTAGACAAAATGCTCATCACTACTTTTAAAGTTTCCTCTTCTGAAAACAAATCAGACTGGTGAAATTCTTCTTTTAAGGTAGTGGCAAACTGCTCCAGGCACGAATTGATAAAATTGGCTCCCATGCTGTCTTTGGTTTCAAAAGTAGCATGAAGCTGAAAGTAATTTTCAAGAAGACTTCTTTTGTCTTTTAGTTTTATATCTAAAATTCCGCCACCTCGCTGCTGCATATTTTTGGTAATACTTTGCGTGTCGGAAAATAATTTAGGTTTAATCTGGTTAAAAAACGATTCCAGTTTTTCGGCATCTCCGTTGAAGGTAAAGTGTACCTGCCCTATTTTTTCTGTAGCAATTACAGTTGCTTTAAAGCCGCCTCTTGTCGACCAGTATTTGGCTGCTTTTGATGCCGCGGCTACGACTGAACTTTCCTCAATTGCCATCGGAATCGTTTTGTATTTTCCGTTGATTAGGAAGTTAGGCGCGACTCCAAGCGGGATGTAGAGATTGGTAATCGTATTTTCAATGAATTCATCGTGCAATTGTTGTAGCTTTTCGTCTGAATTCCAGTAATTTCTTATAATCGTCAGGGCCTCTTCAGGGCTTGAAAAATAGGTATTGGCAATCCAGTTTATTTTTTCTTTTTTGGATAATTTCGAAAATCCGGCAACAGCGTTGTTCATTCTCAGTATTTTAAAGGGTAAAGATGCCGCAAAGATACTATTTTAAGACTTTTGTTTGCAATGTATTTGAAAATTGAAAAATACGCAATCGTTATTTTTTTTAACATTTAACAATTATAATGGGTATTATGTTCATTTTTTTTACTAAAATTGGGCTCTTTTTTATATTTAAAATAATTCTAATGAATACAGGTAAAATTACTGTTATATTTTTATTTTTAGTTGCTACTGTTTTCGGTCAACAAAAAATTACTGTCGAGAATATTTATACGGGAGCATTTCGGGCAAAAGGAATGGATGAACTGCAATCGTTAAAAAACACAGAGCAATATACGGTCTTAAATGTAGATCAGGCCAGCAGAAGCATGCAGATCGATTTGTATGACTTTGCGACACTAAAAAAAGTGGCCAATTTAATTGATACCAAAAACCACCCAGCACTTGCTGAAGGAATTGACAGTTATACTTTTGATGCCTCGGAGAAAAAGATTTTAATTGCGTGTAATACCAAACAAATCTTCCGTCACTCGTTTACAGCAGATTATTTTTTATACGATATCAATACAAAATCGTTAACGAAACTGTTCGATTTTCAGATTCAGGAGCCTACTTTTTCTCCTGACGGAACTAAAATCGCCTATGCAAAAGAGAATAACCTGTATGTATACGACTTAGCTTCTAAAAAAACAACAGCAGTTACAACCGACGGAAAGAAAAATGCCATCATCAATGGTATTACCGACTGGGTTTATGAAGAAGAGTTTTCATTTGTAAGAGCCTTCGACTGGAGCAAAGACAGTAAAAAGCTAGCTTATATCCGTTTTGACGAAAGTGCTGTTCCGGAGTTTTCAATGTCCATCTTTCAAAAAGATTTATATCCAACCATTGAAACGTTTAAATATCCTAAAGCAGGAGAGAAAAACTCAGTAGTATCTTTACATATCTATGATGCGGTGAGTAATACAGGTAAAAAAGTGGATTTAGGAAACTACAACGACTTTTATATTGCAAGATTACAATGGACAAATGACAACAATGTATTGTCGGCTCAGGTGTTAAACCGTCATCAGGATAATCTGGATTTGTTGTTTGTGGATGGAACTACTGCTGCGGCAAAAGTGGTTTTAAATGAAAAAGACAAAGCTTATGTCGATGTTACCGACAATTTGACCTTCTTAAAAGACAATAGCTTTATCTGGACAAGTGAAAAAGATGGGTTTAATCATATTTATGTATACGATAAAAACGGAAAACTTAAGAATCAGGTAACAAAAGGAAACTGGGAAGTAACTTCATACTACGGTTTCGACGAAAAAAACAAAACAGTTTTCTACCAATCTACAGAAAACGGTTCGATCAACAGAGATATTTATCGCATTGCTTTAGACGGAAAGAACAAAGTTCGTTTGTCTAAAAATACAGGAACCAGTTCGGCAACTTTCAGTCCTAACTTCCAGTTTTTTATCAATACGTTTTCAAGCAATCTGCAGCCAACTACTTATACCTTAAACGAGGCGAAAACAGGAAAAGAAATTCAGGTTATCGAAAACAACAAAGAGTTGTCTTCTAAATTAGCTGCTTATAACTTACCGGCAAAAGAATTTTTTGTTTTAAAAACAGCAAAAGGAAATGAACTTAATGCATGGATTTTAAAACCAAAAGATTTTGATCCTTCTAAAAAATATCCGGTTTTCATGTACCAGTATTCTGGTCCGGGTTCTCAACAGGTAAACAACGACTGGAACAATTCAGACGACTACTGGTTTGTATCTCTTACACAACAAGGTTATATTGTAGCTTGTGTTGACGGTAGAGGAACAGGATTTAAAGGTGCTGATTTCAAAAAAGTAACTCAAAAAGAACTAGGGAAATACGAAGTAGAAGATCAGATTGATGCTGCAAAAGTAATTGGAGCTTATCCGTATGTGGATGTTACAAGAATTGGAATCTTCGGGTGGAGTTATGGTGGATTTATGGCTTCAAACTGTATTTTTCAGGGGAACGATGTTTTCAAAATGGCAATCGCAGTGGCTCCGGTAACAAACTGGCGTTTTTATGACAGTGTTTACACCGAAAGATACATGCAGACTCCACAGGAAAATGCAAGCGGTTACGATCAAAACTCTCCAATCAATCACGTTGATAAATTAAAAGGGAAATTTTTATTGATTCACGGATCAGCGGATGACAATGTGCATGTACAAAATTCAATGCAGATGATGGAAGCTTTAATTCAGGCGAATAAACAATTCGATTCTCAAATTTACCCAGATAAAAATCACGGGATATATGGAGGAAAAACCAGAATTCAGCTTTATAACAAGATGACTAACTTTATCAAAGAAAACTTATAACATAAAACTAAACCTTAAATAAATAATAAAGAATATGGGAGAAACTCAAGTAAAAACAGCGCATCCAAAAGGACTATGGGTATTATTTGGAACGGAGATGTGGGAGCGGTTCAACTTTTATGGAATGCGAGCTTTATTAACTTTATTTCTTGTGAATTCATTATTGATGAAGGAAGAAGAGGCATCTTTAATTTATGGAGGTTTCCTCGGACTTTGTTATTTAACACCAATGTTGGGAGGTTTTGTTGCCGATCGTTTTTTAGGTAACAGAAATTGTATTATGCTGGGCGGGTTGCTTATGGCGATTGGACAATTGTTGTTGTTTACCAGTGGTAGTGTTTTTGAAGCGAACTTAGGTTTGGCAAAAACAATCATGTATTCTGCTTTAGGAGTTATCGTATTTGGTAACGGATTCTTTAAGCCAAACATTTCCAGTATGGTGGGAAGTTTGTATCCTAAACAGGAAAAAACAAAACTAGATAGTGCTTTTACTATTTTCTATATGGGAATTAACATCGGAGCCTTTTTAGGTCAGTCTATTTGTCCGTTGTTAGGAGACGTAAAAGATGCAGGTGGAATTAGAGACATTCATGCTTTCAGATGGGGATTCATGGCGGCTTCTGCTGCAATGTTCATCGGAACCATTCTTTTCTACTTCCTGAAAAATAAATATGTGGTTTCTCCTGAAGGAAAACCATTAGGAGGATTACCTTCTAAAAATGATGCTTCTGATTTTGAAGAAGGAGAAGCACAAAAAGCAAATTTCTCTAATAAAGCGTTAACAATTGCCGGACTTGCATTTGTGGCTTTAGGATTCTTTTTCCATTATGTGGTAGGTCAGAACTTAATCTATACTTTGATTTACTCTAGTGGTTTGTCATTAGCCGGATTAATTATTTCGGATACTTCTTTAACTAAAGTAGAAAGAGACAGGATTATCGTTATTTATATCGTTTCCTTTTTCATTATTTTCTTCTGGGCTGCTTTCGAACAAGCCGGTTCATCTTTAACTTTTATCGCCGACAATCAAACGGACAGAAACTTCTTTGGATGGCAAATGCCTCCGTCAATGGTTCAGATTTTTAACGGACTATTTGTAGTTTTACTTGCTGTACCTTTCAGTATTTTATGGGATACCTTAAGAGCTAAAGGGAAAGAGCCAATTTCACCGGTAAAATTAGCCGTTGGTTTAGTCGTGATCTCTGTTAGTTTCTTTATGATTGCAACTCAGGTTTCTTATATCGGAACTTCAGGGTTATTATTAGTAAAATGGTTGATCTTATTGTATTTCTTAAATACATGTGCTGAATTGTGCTTGTCTCCAATCGGATTATCATTAGTTGGTAAATTATCTCCAAAACGTTTTGCTTCATTATTATACGGAGTATTCTTCTTGTCAAATGCTTCCGGGTATGCTTTAGGAGGAACTTTAGGTTCTATCTTGCCTGCAACAGGAGATAAATTTGCAAAAGCAAAAGAATTAGGAATCGATCTTCAGGCAGTTTTAGACAACAAAATTACTCCAACAGCTGAACAGTTGGCTTTATTAGAAAAGCATCAGATTAGTTCACACAACCACTTCTTTGCTGGATTTGAAATCCATAACTTATACGAATTTTTTATGGTATTCGTAGTACTTACAGGACTTGCTGCAATTATATTATTTGCGTTAACTCCATTCTTGAAAAAGATGATGCATGGCGTTCGATAGATAATAATAATCCTATATCAAAATTACCTACAGGTTTAGGCTTGTAGGTAATTTTAATTTTAAAGACTGTACACTTATGTGGAAAAAACACCCCAAAGCATTGCCTTATTTGTTCTTGTCTGAAATGTGGGAACGTTTCGGATATTATTTAATGATTGGAATCTTTACTTTATATCTGAAAGATGTAAAAGCGGGTTTCTCCATGACCGAAAAAGAAGCTTCTGATCTTTACGGAACTTTTATCGCATTGGTTTTTTTAACTCCTTTTATCGGCGGACTAGTTGCCGATCGTTATTTAGGCTATAAAAAATCTATTGTTTTAGGTGGTATTTTAATGGGTATTGGTTACTTCCTGATGGGAGTTCATGATATAACAGTGCTTTATATTGCAATGACTTTGGTCATTGTAGGGAATGGCTTTTTTAAACCCAATATTTCTACCTTATTAGGAAGTTTTTATTCTAATGAAGAATACAAAGACAAAAAAGACGAAGGCTACAATATTTTCTATATGGGAATTAATGTTGGAGGTTTTATCTGTAATTTCTTTGGTGCTGTACTGCAAATTCTATTAGGTTGGCATTGGGCCTTTATGGCTGCGGGTGTAGGTATGTTTATAGGTGTTATTGTCTTTTTATTAGGTACAAAACATTATGTAGGCCACGATCAGAAAAAAGGAGTGCAGGAAGGCGATATGCCGTTTTACAAAATCATCCTGTTTATTTTATTACCATCGTTTATTTTTGGAGCCATTGGCTGGTTGATAAAAGGAGTAACCTCAGAAACGAATGTAGACAGCTATATTTTTGGTTCAGATAGTACAGATGCCTTTATATTTGCCTGTATCCCAATAATTTTCTTTTACGGATCACTTTATTTTAAAGCAAAAGCAGAAGATAAACGACCAATAGGAGCTTTGTTGGCTATTTTTGGTGTTGTTATTTTATTTTGGGCGGTTTTTAAACTTAATGGCTCGGCACTTACCACTTGGGCTGATCGCTATACCGACAGAGAAGTTACCGGAACTACGGGGCAGCTTGTTGGAAAATTAAAACTTGCCAAAGAAGTCGAATACAAAAAAGAATCCTTAGAACTTTACGATGATCAGTTTCGTTTGCAAAAAGTAAACGGAGAAGTTCAGAAAGAAGTAAATTATCCACTATACTTTCGAAACGTTGCACCAGAGAAACTTCCGGCAGAAGGCGGCAAAGTTCATCTGTGGGCAACCAATTTAAGTCAATCGATAAACCCGGCCTGGGTAATCATATTAACCCCTTTGATCGTTGCTTTTTTCTCTTTTTTACGAGCAAGAAAAAAAGAACCTTCAACACCTACTAAAATTGCTTTTGGCTTATTAATTTCGGCCCTGTCAGTTTTAGTCATGATCGCTGCGGTTCAAATTGGTAATAATGGAGCTGAGAAAGTGAGTGTTTGGTGGCTGGTGGCCAATTACGGCATCATAACCATAGGAGAATTGTTTTTAAGCCCGATGGGATTATCAGTAGTGTCTAAACTAAGTCCGGTAAACATTACCTCTTTAATGATGGGAGGATGGTTTTTATCGACCTCAATAGGGAATAAATTGAGCGGAGTTTTGGCGAGTATGTGGGATACCTACGACAATAAAGCTAACTTTTTTTGGGTTAATTTCGCCTTGTTAATGTTTGCAACAGTACTTATGTTTGCTTTGGTAAAACAGCTTAACAAAGTGATGAAAGAAAAAGGAATTAATTAATTATTTATAAATAAATGGAGCAGAAGATCACTTTAGAGGAGATTCAAAATTTTAAAGGCAACTACCCAAAACAACTGTGGTACTTGTTTTTTGTTGAAATGTGGGAGCGTTTTTGTTTTTATGGAATGCGAGGTGTTCTTGTTATTTTTATGGTAGATCAGCTTTTTTTGAAAGAAGATCATGCCAGCGAGCAATACGGAGCCATTCAGGCTTTTGTGTATGCCTTTACTTTTATAGGCGGAATTTTTGCAGATAAAGTGCTGGGATTCAAAAAATCATTGTTTTTTGGTGGAATCGTTATGATTCTCGGGAATCTTTTGATTGCTATTGCGCCTCATGATTTCTTTTATTACGGAATTGCCTTCTCGATTATCGGGACTGGTTTTTTTAAGCCGAACGTTTCTTCAATGGTAGGAGAATTGTACCATGAAGAAGATGGTCGTAGAGACGCAGGTTACGGAATGTTTTATGCCGGAATAAATGTGGGCGGACTTTTTGGAGGTGCCCTGTGTGTGTATTTAGGGAAGTTTTATTCTTGGCAATTGTGCTTTTTATCTGCTGCAATTGTAATGTTTTTAGGTTTGGTTACCTTCTTATTTACTAAAAAACATTTAGGACCAATTGGTGATTCGCCGTTATTGAATTTAACACCGCAAAAGAGACGAATTCGTGAGATAGCCGTATATGCTGTCTCTATTTTGAGTTTGCCTTTTATCTTTATAATGGTTAAGAATACGAAGTATACGGATTATTTCATGTATACTATTGGTACAGTTGCCGTTTTGTATTTTGCTTATGAATTGTTTAAACTGGGAGATTCTAAACTGCAAAAGAAGCTTTTTGCTGCTTTTCTGTTTGTATTTTTCTATTTTCTGTTCAACTCTATTTACGAACAAAGTGGTGGATCATTATCGCTTTTTGCAAAAGACAATCTGAATAATAAATTGTTGTTTTTTACAATTGATCCCAACGTTGTGAACAACAGCTCGAATACTTTTTTTGTAGTCGTTTTAAGTCCGCTTATTGGTTTATTATGGATATGGTTAGGGAAGCGCAAAATTGAACCGAATACTTTAATTAAATTCGGAATTGGGTTTTTATTCCTGGCAGCTTCTTTCTACATCTTCTATTTGACCAAATTCTTTGCTGATGCTAACGGAATTGCTTCATTGAATGTCTTTACATTTGCGTATCTGATAACCACTATTGGAGAGCTTTGTCTGGGGCCAATCGGAATGTCGATTATTACCAAATTATCTCCAAAAAGATTATTCGGAATGATGATGGGATTGTGGTTCCTTGCAAGCGCTTTTGGACAGTTGGCTGCAGGTAAACTGGGAGCAGAGATCTCCAGATCAAATACCGGAGACACCTTGATTTCTAAATTGCAATCGTATACAGAAGGTTACTATCAACTGGCTATTTATTCGCTAGTTGCAGGTTTGATTTTATTGGCAATTTCGCCAATTATTAGAAAATTAATGCAAGAAGTAAAATAGACGACATTTTGCGATTCTTTTTTTGTTTAAATTTGTGAAAAATAAAAGGGATATGAAAAAAATATTTTTAATAACACTGTTTTTAACCGGGGCATTTGCAACACAGGCACAAGAGCTAAAATGGTATACAGATGTCAAAGAAGCAATCACCATAAGTAATAAGGAAAAAAAACCTTTGTTGATGTTTTTTACCGGAAGCGACTGGTGTGGATGGTGTATTCGTTTGCAGAATGAAGTTTTAAAAACAGCTGAATTCAAAAAATGGGCAACCGAAAATGTGGTTTTAGTGGAGCTTGATTATCCAAGAAGAACACCACAGACGCCGGAGCTTAAAAATCAGAATAATGAATTGCAGCAAGCATTCGGAATTCAGGGATTCCCTACTATTTATTTTACAAGCGCTGAATCCAAAGACGGCAAAGTCAATTTTAAAGGACTGGGTCAGACAGGATACGTGGCGGGAGGTCCGACTGCCTGGTTAACAGTTGCGGAAGGAATTGTACATCCGAAAAAATCTTAAACTAAATACCCCGTTACAATTATAGTTCAGAAAACTCCTTGCCTTTTTGGTAAGGAGTTTTTTTGTTTAGTAGGAAAAAGGAATTACCGATTTTACACTTATTAAGCATTTGATATTTAATTTTAGTTAAAAAAGTATATAATGTATTTTTTGTATTAATAAAAATTGGAAAATTAAAATATTATGTTAATTTCGTCTCGATAATCTAACCAAAAACCAATTTAATATGACCAAAAAAATACTTATCCTACTATTTTTTTTCGGTTCAATTTTTATGCAGGCACAGAACTTAGTTTGGAAAACGAACATGACGGATGCAATTGCACTTAGTAATGAACAGAAAAAACCAATGCTAATTTTATTCACTGCCTCAGGTGTACCGGAAAATCTTCAAAACGAAATTTTCAAAACTCCCGATTTTGCGGTTTGGTCACGCGACAACGTTATTCTCGTAAAGCTTGATTTGTCTGACAGTACTGCCGATGAAAGTGATAAAGAGCAAAAACTCAAACTAAAAGCTGCTTTTGGAGTAGAGGACTTACCCGAAGTATGTTTTGCAAGCGCCTCGATCAGAAAAAATAAAACCACCTTTAGCGCCTTAGGAAAAATTTCGTATAAACCGGGTGGTGCAAAAGCCTGGATTGCCGAATCAAATGCAATACTACATTCAAGCGAATGATAAAATTTAAATTAAGTTTCTTAGTTTAATTTGTAGATTCCCTTTTTGCTCTCGGGTGAGAAGGGTTTTTTTTTGAAACAGTTAGTACTGTTAATCAGTGATTTTGTCATTTAAAAGCGAATATTTTTTAGTTTTCTTAAAAATTTATGACTTTATTAATGAATTTGAATTTTTGTTATTTTTTTTATCGCTTTTGTTTAAATATATCTTGTTTGGTAAAGATATTATGTTAATTTCGTTGCATTAACCTACTTAAAAACCAATTTAATATGACCCGAAAACTACTTATCTTATTGTTCTTTTTAGGTGCGTTTGGTCTGCATTCACAAAACCTAATTTGGAAGACAGATATGAATGATGCCATCATGGCAAGTGACACACAAAAACGGCCTTTGTTGATTTTTTTTACAACTGCGGGGGCTCCACAGAGAATGCAGAGTGAAATTTTTGTTACGCCTGATTTTGCAGTATGGTCGCGTGATAATGTTATTTTAGTAAAACTTGATCTGTCTGATACTTCCGTGTCTGATGTGGTAAAAGAGCAAAATCTGAAACTAAAAAATGCTTTAGGCATTGCAGAACTCCCACAAGTATGTCTTTTGATGGCTTCCGTCCGAAAAGGCAAAACCACCTTTAACAATCTAGGACTGGTTCCTTATAGACAGGGAGGCGCAAAAACGTGGATAGCAGATGCAAATCTAATTTTGAATCCATAAGCTTTTTTGCTTGTTGAAAGCGAAGGCTGTAAAAGTATTCCGCTCTTAAGAATAGGCCTGTTGGTCTTTTCGCGAGCTGTTACCCAGCTTATTCAGTTAAAGAATAGAATCCCTTTTCGGCTGTAGCATGAAAAGGGATCTTTTTTTTAGTACAGCTGCCTTTCCAGATTTTCTGAATAGCGTAAGCATTCGATCCGTCAGCGATTATAATTTTCGGATGTACCATTTGTAAAACGCGATCTAAGTTTATTTTTGGAGACTGGACCAGCAGCAGTATGTCCGGTTGAATTTTACTTTCGTAAATTCCGGAACTATCGATCACTAAGATTTTTTTACCATTAAAAAACAGCAGATTTTTCATCTTGGAGGTAGTGTTTAGTTTGCCGAAGTTTCCCACCAAATACGAGTTCAGAAGAGTTGCTTCTGGCTTTTGAAGCAGTACAGTATCATTTGAATAGACCTTGATCGTGCTGCCTTTTCTTTCCGAAATTAGAGAGCTTTTCTTTAGGTGGTAAACAATCATCTCCTGGTTGGTCTTTGTTTCTCTTTTGGTATAAAGTAAAGAAATTTGAAAGGTGATAATAGAAATCAGTACAGCGAACGTGGTAGTATAATTGATTTTCTTGCCCCAAATAGTGGCTGTAATAACGATAAAATAAGAAGTAATCAAAAGATAGAAATTAAAGCTAACATCGCGTACAACAAACCATTCAAGCGAAGCAATGTGATGAATCGTAAGGTTTAAAAGAAAAATACTTTTTTCGAATATCTCAATTAAAAATAGAGGCGGGGGGAGAAAAATGGCAAGAAAGAGGACGATAATTCCGGCGATCATTATAAAAGACAAAATTGGAATTACAACAATATTGGTCACAAAAAACAAACCCGGAAACTGATGAAAGTAATACAAACAAAGCGGTAAAGTGCCTATCTGAGCAGCAAAGGAAACGGTTAGCGCATTCCAGAGGAATTTTGAAATTTGGAGCTTTGGAGACCACACATTTTTTAACAAAGGCTGCAGCCAAAAAATAAAAAACAAGGCAAGATAACTGAGCTGAAAACCAACATCAAACAAAAAATACGGTTCGAAGAGCAGAATTAAGAGCAGAGAAACCAATAAAGTGTGGTAAACACTACCCGCTCTTCTAAGGTGGTTGCCCACAGCCAGAAAGGAAAACATAACAACTGAGCGTAATACCGACGGAGACAAGCCGGAGAGTACTGCAAAAAGAGAAAGAGCCAGCAGGATCGAAACTAATTTTAGTAAAGAACCTTTTCGGGTATTGGGAATCGGTTTTAGAATAAAATGGATAAACAGCATGATAAAACCAACATGCAGCCCGGAAACGGACAAAATGTGTGTGGCTCCTGAGAATTGATAATCCTGAATAAGATCGTTTGAAATTTCTTGCCGCTGTCCCAAAATAAGCGCAAGTGCCACATCCATTTCTGTTTCATTAAAACCAGCTTTTTTCAGATTGTTATAGATTCTGGAATGTAAGCGGCCCGAATAGTACCAAATGTCCGTTTGAAGTTTTTTGCTCACCGAAATTTCTGCCGTATGCAGATATACCTGAGCATAAATCTGTTTGTCCGAAAGGTGCTTTTTATAGTCAAACTGATTTGGGTTTTTATTTGAGTTATTGCGTTGTAAGAGGATTTTGGCTTTTAGGATATTCCCAATAATAATGGGCCTTGTCGTGCTGTCCTTTTGAATGTTTACGAGAATTTTTCCGGTGAAATTCCTGTTGTTGATGGTTTTAACTAGGGCAGTATAGCGATCGTTGTAGGCATTGCTTTTTAATTTTTCGCGTATGACAAAAGTAATAGTCTGAGGTGCGGTAAAAGCTTCCTTGTTGTGTGTATAATTGGATTTTTGAAGCCATTCGGTGTGGAATAAAAGTGTTGCAGCACCCATAAAAAAGGAAACCCAATAAGTGCTTATTCCGAAAAATAGCAACAGCTTTTTATGTTTTGGAATCGAAAAATAAACTAGTAAAAAAGCACTAAAACCAATGAGAAAGCCTGAAACCACCACCTGAAATGCCGGTACACCATAATACGAAACCAAAATGCCGCAAATAAACGAGAGGGTAATTTTAGTCAAAGGGAAATCTAATACTTTCATAAGTTAAAAGTATTAAATTATTTGTAAGAAAAAGAATATGGTTTTGTTATTCGATTACCCTGTTGATTTGAGTAAATGAATTTTGGTAGTAAGCTTCTTTGGTTGATGAAATGATCACTCCTTTAGAGGTGGAAGAATGAACAAATTTAATTTCGTCTGACTTTACTTCTACAATCAGTCCAACATGATTGATTTGTTTGCTTCTGTTGGTTTTAAAGAAAATTAAATCGCCTTTGCGGGCATCATTAAACTTAATTACCCTGCCCACTTTGGCCTGTTCAAAAGAATTTCGGGGTAGTTTTATATTTTCTGATTCAAAGGTGGTAAACACCAGTCCCGAGCAGTCATAACCACTTTTTGTTGTACCGCCTGCTTTGTATCGTACTCCGATATTGTCTGTGGCGTGCTCAATTAAATGAGTAACAGTATACTTGTTCTCGCGCTTCGTTTCCTTATTGTTCACCGCTGTTGAAGCCGATTTACAAGAAGCAAGAAGGACGATGACGAGTAGTAAAAGAGCTGCTTTTTTCAAATCAAAAAGGGATTAAACGTTTTTTAAGTCAGCAACAATAAGCTTTGCAGTTTTTTTACTGGCGCCTACTCCGCCCAGTTTTTGCTCCAGGATGTCATAATTTTTTAGCAATTTTTCACGATAATCAGGAGATAGCAATTTCTGCAGTTCTTCTTTAATTCGTTTGGTATTGCATTCATCCTGAATTAATTCTGTAACCACTTCTTTATCCATGATTAAATTAACAAGCGAAATGTATTTTAGCGTAATGATGCATTTTGCAATCTGATAGGAAATAGTACTTCCTTTGTAGCAAACTACCTCAGGAACTTTAAAAAGAGCCGTTTCTAAGGTAGCTGTTCCGGAGGTTACCAGAGCTGCCGTTGAAGAACGCAACAAATCGTATGTTTTATTCGAAATAAATTTGATGTTTTTATTGCTGATAAATTGCTGATAAAACTCAAAATCCTGACTTGGAGCACCTGCAATTACAAATTCATAGTCTTGAAAATCATCGACTACACTAAGCATAACACTCAGCATTTTTGTAATTTCCTGTTGACGGCTTCCGGGTAAAACGGCTATAATTGGTTTTTTACCCAATTGGTTGTCTTTTCTGAAGGTCGTTTCATCAAACGAAGGCTGATTCTGAATCGCATCAATTAGAGGATGACCCACAAAATCAACCGGAAAATGATGCTTGTCTTCGTAAAAACTTTTTTCGAAAGGTAAGATCACAAACATCTTGTCGATATCCTGTTTGATTGCCTTAATGCGGTTTTCTTTCCACGCCCAGATTTGTGGCGAAATATAATAATGCGTTTTGTAATGTAAAGCTTTGGCCCATTTGGCAATACGCATATTAAAACCCGGATAGTCTATAAAGATCAGAACATCAGGCTGGAAAGCGGTAATGTCTTTTTTGCAAATTTTAATATTGTTTAAAATCGTTTTCAAATTGAAAAGAACTTCAACAAATCCCATGAAAGCCAGTTCGCGGTAATGTTTTACCAGAGTTCCGCCGGCTTTTTGCATTAAATCACCACCCCAAAATCTAATTTCTGCCTGAGGATCTTCCTCGTATAAGGCTTTCATTAAATTAGAACCATGTAAATCTCCTGACGCTTCACCAGCTATTATGTAGTATTTCATATTGATTTTTTTGAAAGTGTGTTTCCAACTTTACACACAAAAGAATTTTTGCAGCACAAAGATAAGATTTAAATAAACAAAGTTGAAATCGCCGGAACAATGACTGCTAAAACAACGCCTCTGATCCTAAATTCGCGGTTTTTTTATTCATTTAATTTCCACGTATTGAGCTGCTGCATAGCATGATGTGCAGTTAAATCAAATTGCACCGGAACAACCGAAATATATCCGTTTTCTAAAGCCCATTCATCGGTATCCTCGCCCTGATCTTCGTTAGTGAATTTTCCGGTAAGCCAGTAATAATCTTTCCCGAATGGAGTTTGTCTTTTGTCAAACTTCTGTGCGTAGTAAGCTTTCGCCTGACGGCAAATTTTTATTCCTTTAATTTCTTCTTCTTTTAATTTCGGAAAATTTACATTTAAAACCACACCAGGTGGCAGCTTGTTTTCCAGCGTTTCCAAAGTAATCTTTCTAACGAACGACTTGATCGGTTCAAAATCGGCATTCCAGTCAAAATCCAGTAAAGAAAAACCAATTGCCTGAATGCCCTCTATTCCCGCTTCTACTGCAGCACTCATCGTACCTGAATAAATGACATTAATAGACGAATTCGATCCGTGATTAATTCCCGAAACGCACAAGTCTGGTTTTCTTTTTAAAATTTCATTGACCGCCAGTTTGACACAGTCTACAGGGGTTCCGGAGCAGCTGTATTCGGTTACCACGTCTTCTTCTTTAGAAATTTTGTCAAGAAACAGCGTATTGTTTATCGTAATGGCATGACCCATGGCACTCTGAGGTTTGTCCGGTGCCACCACCACTACTTCGCCAATCGTTTCCATTACACTTATTAAAGCTCTGATACCGGGAGCTAAAATGCCATCATCGTTGGTCACTAATATTAGGGGTTTCTCATTTTTCATGCTAAAATCGTAAGGTTATATAAGGGTATTAAGCAAATGTAGTGACAGATTTTGGTAGAATACGAACAAATAAACCAAAATTTGTCAACTAATTTGAAGAAGATTTTTGCGCATCAAACATTTTTATATCTTTAACAAAAAATTATAGCGGGCTTGGCTTTATTGGCACAGTTTTTACCGTAACTTAGATTAAAAAATTTGATGAATGCTATTATTAAGTTTATGAAAAGAAATTATAAAATACTTATAGCCGTATTATGCTTGTCATTGACTTTGTTTGCTTTTAAGATAAATGCAGACAAATCAGTAGATCCGGACCCGAATAGAGATAAAACACTTTTGGAATTATTAGCATTTGTTATTGAAAAAGGACACTACAGTCCGGCAGAAATAAATGACGAGTTTTCTAAAGGAATTTTTAAAGATTATATCGAAGCATTAGACCCTTCAAAAAGATTCTTTTTGCAATCTGATATTGATGAATTTAAACAATATGAGTTGCAATTAGACGATCAGTTTTTGAATAAAGATTTAACGTTTTTCAATCTTACTTATACAAGATTGATGAAACGAATGGAAGAAAGCAAAAAACGTTATAAGACTATTTTAGCGCAGCCTTTCAACTACGATGTGGATGAAACTTTTAATGCGGATTACGATAAACTGCCGTATGCAAAAAATACAGCAGAGATTAACGAAAGATGGAGAAAACAAATTAAATTGTCTACCCTTTCTTCATTGGTAACCAAACAAAAATTAGAAGAAGATAAAAAGAAAACAGATCCTAATTATAAGGAGAAAACTTTTGAAACTTTAGAAAAAGAAACTCGTGAAAGTTCATTAAAATCTTTAGACGACAACTTTAGTTTGATCAAAGATCTGAACAAAGAAGATTGGTTTTCAGTATATGTAAACTCAATCATGACGCGTTTTGATCCACACACCAGCTATTTTGCACCGGAAGATAAAGACCGTTTTGATGTTAACATCAGTGGAAAATTAGAAGGTATTGGAGCAAGATTGACCAAGAAAAATGATTTCACTCAAATCGATGAGTTAATTTCAGGAGGTCCGGCATGGAAAGGAAAACAGCTTGAAGCCGGAGATTTAATTTTGAAAGTTGCACAAGGAAACGAAGAGCCTGTAGATGTTGTAGGAATGCGTTTGGATGATGTTGTGAAAAAAATTAAAGGACACAAAGGAACTGAGGTTAAACTTACAGTTAAAAAAGTAGACGGTACAATTAAGATCATTTCGATCATCAGAGATGTAGTTGAAATTGAAGAAACTTACGCTAAATCGAGTATTGTAGAAAGAAACGGATTGAAATACGGTGTAATCTATTTACCTAAATTTTATATCGATTTTGAAAATAAAGACGGTCGTGATGCCGGGAAAGACATTGCTCTTGAAGTAGAAAGACTTAAAAAAGAAGATATAAACGGTATTGTGCTTGATGTACGTGACGATGGAGGTGGATCTTTATCGACTGTAGTGGATATTGCCGGATTGTTTATTGAAGAAGGACCAATCGTTCAGGTAAAATCGGCAGGAAAAAAGAAAGAAGTACTATACGACAAAGATAAAAAAGTAGAGTGGGACGGTCCGTTAGTAATCATGGTAAACAGCTTCTCGGCTTCGGCTTCAGAAATTTTAGCTGCTGCAATTCAGGATTACAAACGTGGAGTGATCATCGGTAGTAAACAAACCTACGGAAAAGGAACAGTTCAAAATGTACTGGATTTAAATCAGTTTGTGCGTAACGCAAATTATGGAGATCTGGGTGCTTTGAAAATTACAGGACAAAAGTTTTACAGAATCAATGGAGGTTCAACTCAGTTAGAAGGAGTTCATAGTGATGTGGTAATGCCGGATCGTTATGCTTACTTAAAAATGGGAGAGCGCGATATTGACAATGCGATGCCGTGGGATAAAATAGATCCTGCTGATTACAGTACATGGCATTCAAATGGAAATTTCAACAAAGCAATTGAAAGCAGTAGAAACAGAATTGCTCAAAATGCGCAATTTAAATTAATTGAAGACAATGCAAAATGGATTGATGTTAAGAATAAAGAGAATACCTATAGCTTAAACATCAAAAGTTTCAAAGCCACTCAGGAGCAGGTAGAAAATGAAGGTAAAAAATACAAACCAATTTCTGATTACAAAAACAGTCTGGTTTTTAAATCATTGCCTTACGAAGAGCTTGAAATGAAGAGCGATGCAACGTTAAAAGAGAAAAGAGATGCCTGGCATCAGGCACTATCGAAAGATGTTTATGTTGAAGAAGCATTGAATGTTTTAGATGATTTACAAGTTAAAAGTGTGGTGAAAAATACCAACACCACTAAAATCAAAAGAGATAAATTAGTAAAATCTTAGTTCTTTAGAGGATTAATTTGTTAAGAAAACGCTCCAAAAAGTATATTTTTTGGAGCGTTTTTTTGTAATTTAACAGACATCTTAGCAACTAAATATTGAAAAAAATGAAAAACTATATCGTTTGGGGTGTATTGGGATTGGTATTGTTTTCGTGTAAAAAAGAAAGCAGCGAAAGTGAAAAATTGCCTCAGCAAGAGCAGGCTCCTTTTGTTGCAAATCAAAGCAGTACAGACTCTACATTCACAGTCGCGTATTTGCCAACTTCTACTACCAAACAAATCGTAAAGCACAAATACTACACCTTGTCCTACAATGAAAAATTTGAACAGGCAGAGTGGGTTGCTTATGAATTAAAGAAAGAATATTTAAAAAATGCCGACTATAAACGTCCTTATTTCATTGAAGATCCAAAAGTAACAACGGGTTCTGCCGATTGGAGGAATTATAAAAAATCGGGTTATGATAAAGGACATCTTTGTCCGGCCGGTGATATGGAGTTTAATGAGAGTGCTTACAACGATACATTTTACACCTCAAACATTTCACCTCAGGATCACGATTTCAATAGCGGAATCTGGAACAGATTAGAACAAAAAACACGTTACTGGGCTGAAAAGTACAAGGATGTTTATGTAGTGACAGGGGGGATTTTGAAAGAATCAGATAAAAAAATAGGAACAGAGAAAGTCGCTGTTCCTAAATATTTTTATAAAATCATTTTGGCTAAAACCGGAAAAGAGCATAAGGCAATCGCTTTTTTGGTTCCAAATGAGGATAGCGATAAGTCACTTTACGATTTTGTAGTTCCGATCGAAACTCTTGAGAAAATGACCGGAATTGATTTCTTTCCGAATGTCAAGAATTTAAAAACTAGTCAAAGCTTTTAATTCAGCAATAGTCTGAGTTGGATTTTCCGCTTTAAATACAAAGCTTCCGGCTACCAAAACATCAGCGCCAGCTTCTACTAATTGTTTTGCGTTTTTACTGGTAACACCACCGTCAATTTCAATAATTGTTGATGCATTTTTACGCGTGATTAAGGCTTTTAACTTCTCTACTTTAGCATAAGTGTTTTCGATGAACGATTGGCCTCCAAAACCTGGATTTACACTCATAATACATACTAAGTCAATATCGTTAATTACATCTTCTAATAAATCAATATTAGTGTGTGGGTTAATTGCTACTCCTGCCTTCATTCCTTCGGCTTTAATGGCCTGAAGTGTTCTGTGCAAATGGGTACAGGCTTCATAATGTACGCTTAAGATATTGGCGCCCAAATCGGCAAAAGTTTTGATGTATCGATCCGGATCAACAATCATCAAGTGTACATCTATCGTTTTTTTAGCATGTCTTGAAATCGCTTCTAAAACCGGCATTCCGAAAGAAATATTCGGAACAAAAACTCCGTCCATAATATCAATATGAAACCAGTCGGCCTCGCTGTTATTGATCATTTCGATGTCGCGTTGTAAGTTAGCGAAATCAGCTGCAAGAACAGAAGGAGCAATAAGTGTATTCTTCATTGTGTAGTTGTGTGTTGTGTTATTTTTTGCAAAGATAATTTTTTTAATTGCAAAGTTCACAAGGATTAACGCAAAGTTCTTTTGCAATGATAATTAACTGCAGAAACAACAAAGAACAGGTGGATTAAGTGAGGTTAGAGTTTAAAAAAAAAGTACTCGTTTTATGGATAAACTGCATCCCTTGAAACAGGGCAATAAAAAACTCCGGTAATCAGCCGGAGTTTCAATCATCAATCAAAAAACGAACAGTCAATCAAACTGTTGTTTGCTTTGGGGTCCAATATAGGCAGTTTTGCAATAAATTCCAAATTCCAACAAAATTATCGGAATTTGGAATTGCTATAATTGGAACTATGGATGTTATCCAAGATAAGTTTTTAAGATTTTACTTCTGGAAGTATGTTTTAATCTACGGATTGCTTTTTCTTTAATCTGACGAACACGCTCACGAGTTAAGTCGAAAGTTTCTCCAATTTCTTCTAAAGTCATTGGGTGCTGATCGCCAAGACCAAAATACAAACGAACTACATCAGCCTCTCTTGGAGTTAATGTTTCTAATGAACGCTCGATTTCAGTACGTAATGATTCGTGAATTAATTCTCTGTCAGGGTTTGGAGATTCTCCTGAACGTAAAACGTCGTAAAGGTTAGAATCTTCTCCTTCCACAAGAGGTGCATCCATTGATAAGTGACGACCAGAGTTTTTCATAGACTCTTTTACGTCATTTACAGTCATGTCAAGTTCTTTTGCAATTTCTTCAGCAGAAGGTGGACGCTCGTTAGATTGCTCTAATAAAGCATACATTTTGTTGATTTTATTGATAGAACCAATTTTGTTTAATGGTAAACGAACAATACGGGATTGTTCTGCCAAAGCCTGAAGGATCGATTGACGAATCCACCATACAGCGTAAGAGATGAATTTGAAACCACGAGTTTCATCAAAACGTTGAGCCGCTTTAATTAAACCTAAGTTTCCTTCATTTATTAAGTCAGGAAGAGTTAATCCTTGATTTTGATATTGTTTAGCAACCGATACAACGAAACGTAGGTTAGCTTTTGTTAATTTTTCTAATGCTCTTTGATCACCGGCTTTTATTCTTTGTGCTAATTCTACCTCTTCATCAGCGGTAATTAGGTCAACTTTTCCAATTTCTTGTAGGTATTTGTCTAATGATGCAGTTTCACGATTGGTTACCTGCTTGGTGATTTTAAGTTGTCTCATGTTTTTTGTCTCCTCAATTTTTAAGTGTACAAGTAGTTATACGTAAGAAGTTGAAAAAAGGTTACAATTACTTTAAATTATTTTTAAAATTAATTGGTTTATCTTTTTTAACTTGCTGAGCTCTAATTTGAAACGTCTTCTTTTACGGTTATAATTTCTTTAATAAAAACAGGTTTTCCTGCTGCGGAAAATCCTTCCAGTGTTATTTCAAATTTGCCCGATACATCTGAGGTGTAAAATCGTATTTTTGAATTAGCATCACTTAAATTAACGTTAGGAATCCATAGAAGCTGGTGTCTGAAATCAGGAATCCTTTCATTTTTAGTAGTGGTGTAATCGGGTTTAAAGTATTCTTTTTTAGGCTGCGGTCTTAAAAGTTCAGGTCGTATAATAAAGCTGCCTTTAAGTTTGGTTTCATAGTCACCGTTTTTAGTGGTAAAGGAAACCACGCCGTTAAAAGATTTGGCACCATAGTAGTAAATTCCTTTTACCACATTGACTTTATAGATGTTTTTTGGGCTGTATTGAAAAAGCTCGGTCAGGTCTTCTATAATTAGTCCGTCTACTACTATTAAAGCGGGTAAGGCAGATTCGTAGTTGGGATCATAGTCGTAAACGTGAATGGCATAGTTGTTTTTTTCTTTTGAGAAATAGACACCGTTTACCACTTCGGTTATGGTTTCTTCCATGGTTGGAAATCGTGTAAAGGCATCCAGTTTATACTCTTTTGATAATTTGTTGTAAAAAGGAATAGTATCGGTAGAAGCTAAGGTGCTGTCTTTTTTAATGTTATAATAGGCATTTTCTATTTGGGTGGAAATCAATCTTTCGGATATGTTTTGTTTGAATTCGGAGTTGAACTGAAATTCCGGAAAGCTTAAATTTGAAAGATTGCTATTTTTAGGTTTGTCCATTTCAATCGTATAATCCTGTTTGTTGTCCTCAAGAATTTGAACGATGACATTTGAACTTGGATTTGGTTTTTCGAGATTGAAAACAAAATTCCCTTCATTGTCTGTTTTTGCAAGCTTTAAAACATAATTTTTGCCTACTATCGAAAGGGCGACTTTTTTGTTTTTAGTTTCTGCACTACTGGATTTTATTTTCCCAGAAATGATTTCACCTCGTAATTCCGGTAATAGAAAATTAGGATTTTTTATTGGTGTTTCCGCATTGTTAGAGGTATTGTTTGCAGCAAGTTCCGCAAAATTTGTTTTCTTTTGAGCCACAAACCCATCGGCTTTTCGTACCGAAAGCACATAATTGCCCTTTGCAAATTCATCAGAACCAGTGTTGATTTGCAACTCCGCCAAATCCCTGTTTTTGTAAGTTTTGCTTTTTAAATTAAACGAGATATTTGTATTGGTTATACTTTCTGTTGGAGCTGTTTCTTTTTGAGAAATGGTATTTAGAGGTTTGTCTTTATAGGGGTTTAAGATGTAAATGTCAATGTTGCAGTATTCGGCAGCCTCTTTGTTTAACATCCAGTTGGTGTACCCTATTAGCTTGTAGTTTCCGGTTTCGAGAGTTGTTGGAATGAAAAAAGCACTACTGGCAGTTCCATTTTCAAGAAATAATTTATGGGTAAGAATTGTTGTTTTGTTTTTATCGATCAGTTGTAAGTAAGCAACTTTACTATATTTTGATGTTTCGTTTGTTGTTTTGTTGATGCAAAAAAGCTGGTAGAACAAAGATTCTCCGGTTACATACGAATTGGAGTTGGTACTGATGTAAACAGATTCGTTTAGTTTTTTGTCTATTTCGTTCAGCTCAGTTGTAGCATTGTTTTTCTGAGCAAACGAAATTTGCTGAAAACTCATTGCTAAGGCTATGATGGCGATGTATTTTAGTCTATCCAAAATGATGGTTTTACGTTTGATGAAAATGAAGTGCAGTCTCCGCATTCTACGGGATACAATAAGTACTTTGGACTTTCGTCGGGAAAATAAACTCTAATCCCTGAGTTAAGGAGATCCAGGACTACATTCCCCTGGCATTCCGTTGAAGCACCAAAGCAGTAATTGTAATAGAATTCGTCTGCTTCATTTTCAGGAATCGGATAGGGACAGTTGTATTGGTATTTAGGAAGCGGTTCCATAGGAAAGAGGTCTTTAAAGTTAAAAAAGATCCTTTTTTCGGAGTAAGAAGACACATTAAAAAAGCCAATCACTTTTTCACCAGGATTGTCAATCGGTTTTATGTTTCCGTAAAAAAATGCGGGCTGGTTTGCGATAGAATACTTCCTATGTCGGATATATCTTTTAAGGTTTCATAAAAAGTATGAGCGGCAAGATTTTGAACATATTGTTTGACTAAAATGCTGTATCTGTTTCTAATAATTGGGTCTGTGCTGCTAATAAATTTGACAGGAAAATCAGTTACTCTGTCTTCGCTTAGTTGGTTGGTATTGGTCAGGATTAATTCATTCGATTTTTTATCTGAATAACAAGTTCTGACTTCTGTTGTTCTGTCTTGAAAGACAACCTGTCCTTTTGGATTGGAGCCTGGAGCAAAAAAAACAGCCACGGCTTTTTTAGAATACGCTTTAGGTGCAATTATTTTATAGGTTTCGTCGTACTCATATCTGTAATAGCGGGATTTGTTTGTTGGATCGTTACTGCTTACAGTAATTTCAACCCCTAGTACGCCTTTTTTGGTCACCGTTTTTGCTTCTAGTTTTTCGATCTGGGTCTGTTGTGGCAATTTCTCTTCATTCGAGACATAACTTCTTCCGTTTTTTGTAAGGATGTGCAATTGATAGGCCCTGTCAGGACTGGCCTGAAACGGATTCAGGGAAACATAAGTTTCATTTTTTTCCTGAAAATCGTATTTATTGCCCAGATCATCTGTTACATATACCACCGCTTTGCTTTCAAAGATTGGTTTCTTGCTTTCCAGTTTATAAGTTCGGGATAATTTAATCTGTTGACTTTTTAATTCGTTTGTAATGGTTGCTTCTATGACAAGAGCATCCTCAAATCCATTGGTCTGATAGGAGTAGGGTGTGGTACATCCGAATGTCATCGAGAGGAGTATCGTTATAAGAAATCCAAAGAGTAAGGTCTTTTTCATCACTTTTAAAATTTAAAATTATAAGTAATTGTTGGTATCGGAACAGAAAAAATAGAGGTTTGATAGGCTTTTACCTGCCCTTCTTTTGTTACGAAAAAGATAGAGTAGGGGTTGTTTCGCCCCAAAACATTGTAAATGGAAATGTTCCAAAAACTATGTGCTAGTTTTTTTATTTTATGGTTGCCTTCAATATTTATTCCGATGTCTAATCTGTAATAGTCCGGTATTCTGTATTTGTTTCGATCGCTATACAGCGTATATTCTGCGCCATTATAATTGTACTTTCCAATAGGATAGGTTATAGGTCTTCCGGTTTGATACACAAAATTCGAAGAAAAGCTATAACGGTGTGTAAATTTGTAATTCAGTACAATGCTTAGGTCATGCGGTTTATCAAAGTTCGTTGGAAAATACGCTCCGTTGTTTACCTTTTCATCATTAAATTGACTATCCAGTTTTATAAAAGTTCTTGAATAGGTGTAACCAAGCCAGCCGTTAAGTCTTCCTACTGATTTTTTTAGTAAAAATTCTACACCATAAGCCTTCCCGTTGCCCTGAAGTAATTCGGTTTCAAGATCTTTGTTTAAGAGCAGGTTTGCTCCAACTTTGTAATCTAGTATGTTTTTAGAAGTTTTGTAGTATCCTTCCAGACTTAACTCGATATCTTTATAATCCAGTTTCTTAAAAATACCCAGAGAGTACTGTAATCCGCTTTGAGGTTTAACATTCAAATCCGATAATTTCCAGGTATCAGTAGGCGATTGTGTCGTATTATTGGTTAACAAATGGATGTACTGATAGTTTTTATCAAAACCGGCCTTAACAAATAGACTTTCATCAAAGATATAGCGCAAAGCAACTCTTGGTTCAAAACCTCCATAAGTTGTGATTACTTTGTTATTGCCATACGTTTTTTCTTCTACAACAGTTGAAGGGGTCATAGGCACTCCCTCCTGATAAATTTTCTGAGTAGACGCTCCTAAAGCGGCATATAAAGAATATCGTGCTCCAACATCTAACAGCAGCTTCTCGGTGATTTTAAACTTATCTGATAAAAACAAAGCCGACTCCAGTCCTTTTTCATCATCAACTTTTATGGGATTTACAATTGAAGATTCTCCATTTGGATTGAGTTCACCCGGACTAACTTTGTATAATTTGCTTGATATTCCGTAAGTAAATTTATGTTTACTGCTAAGTTCGCTGTTGAATTTAAGACTTGCCTGAGTTTCGTTTATTTTATATTTGAAAATAAAAGATTCAGGATTAACAGATTCATAGTCGATGCTGAATTTGTATTCGCTATTAGACACATTAAACTCGCTATTGTTTTTTTCGTTAAAAGCGTGTTTCCATTTCAAAGAAATAAGACGGTTGCTATATTGGTATAGCGAGTCAGGAGTGATGCTGTACTTGTCTTTGCTATAGTAGGCGGTACCTTCAACGGAATTGTTTTTGTTTATTTTGTGACTGTATTTCGCAAATAAATCATAAAAAGAAGCCTGGCTGTCTTTTAGGTTTTCATCGTCTAAGGTTTTCAGGATCCAGTCAGAATAAGTCGCTCTTCCGCCTACTAATAAACTTGCTTTGCCTTTTACAACCGGAATTGAAGCGGTAAGGTTACTTGTCACCGGGCCAATACCTCCCTCTCCCGAAAATTTTTCGGTGTTTCCGTTTTTAGAGGTAATATCAAAAACAGACGATAATCTGCCTCCGAATTCGGATGGGATACCTCCTTTGTAAATGTCAACTTTATTGATGGTATAAGGGTTAAGCGAGGAGAAAAAACCAAAAAGGTGAGAAGGATTGTATATCGTTCCGTTGTCCAGCAACATCAGGTTTTGATCTTCTTTTCCTCCTCGGACATTAAATCCTGACGAGCCTTCTCCGGCAGTTTTTATACCGGGAATGGTGAGCGCAATTTTCAATACGTCTCTTTCTCCAAAAATCAATGGGACTGTCTTTACGCCTTCGGCTTCAATGGTCGTAACTCCTGTGATGGCAGTTCTTATGTTTTGGCTGTTTTTTCCTTTTACAACAACCTCTTTTAATTGATTTACTTTTTCAATTATCGAGAAATCCAATGTACCATCGCTATAGATCATTATTTTTCGCGCTGTGTTATTGTACAAGATCGACTCGATTTCGATTGTTGCCAATCCAACAGGCAGTTTTAGGCTATAGAATCCTTCGGCATTTGTAACGGTTGTTGCCGTCGAATTTTTTGCTTTTACCGTTATATCGGCTAAAGGTTTTTCGTTTTTTAGATCGGTGATACGCCCCGAAATGGTGTAGAAATCGGTATCAGAGTCGATGGTTTCTTTTCCAATTAGCGCAATAGGAGCAGCCTGATCGGTTTTGTTTTTTGTAACGGAATCGTACTGTTGAAAAAAGATCGGGGCATTAACGGTTCGACCTTTATCGTTCTGAAATTTGTCGTAGATGATACTGTTCTTGGTTAAAATAACTTTGTTTTTGGTGATAAAGAAATTAAGATCAGTGTCTTCAAAAACTTTGTTTAATACCTCCTGTACTGTTTTATTGGTGTACTCTCCGGATATTAAGACGTTAGTATCGATCCATTCCTTTTGAAAATAGAATTTATAAGTTGTAGAAGCTTCTATTTTTTTTAAAACTTCAACCCGATTGATGTTGCTGTAATTGAGGCTGATTTTTTGATCTTGTGAATAAATGAATTGGTTAAAACCGAAAAATAATAAAAGAAGGGTAAGTATTCTCATTTGGATAATTGCTACGGATTTTAGTTATTTATGTACTTCAGGAGGTTTTTCATAAATAGTGCAGCATCTTCCTTCTTTAAATTTCTATACATTAGATAAAAATCATTTATTTTCCTTTTGTTATCCTGAAACAGTGTTGTGATTTCCTTTTTATCATTTATAGGATAAAATGTATTTTGTTTTAAAAGAATAAATTCATATTTGGGTACATAACCTATTAAATCAACTTCGGCTTTGTTAATTTTTTTCTTTTCTTTAGAGTGCTTTATGTAAAGAATAATGTTGTTTCCTACCGGAACTTCCTCATAATATCCCTTTCTGAAACTGTCTGAATTAGGGACGTTCAGATTTACAAATTTTTCATTGCCTATTGTAAAGGAGCTAATGTTTTCGGTAAAAAGATTAACCTTAGTGGTGTTTTGCTCCCCGTACGGTTTTATAACCAGTTCATCGGTATACGTATCGTAGTTTAATAATAAATCAGCATAATTTTGATTATTATACTGCATGCTTCCTTTTTTAAAATCTTCGGAAATATAATAACGATTTTGATTGTTGACGGTTTTGTCGAAGTTTAAATGAGCCGGGCCGTTTTCAAATTCTAACGATTCTACACCCAGGTTTTTGTCGAACCAGTTGTATACTGAGATTTCATTGCTTGTTTGTCCGTAAATGGTGTATGCATTTAAGAATAAGACAAATAAAATTAGGTAGTGGTTTTTTATTTGATTTTTCTTCAAAGGATTGGTTGTTTTGGATATTTTGGTTTATAGCTTCTCAAAAATATCAAAAAAATGTTAATAAGCGCGGTGTTTTTGTTAAATATTAAAGATGTTGATGTTTTTTGACTTAAAAAAGAAGTAATTTATGCAATGTCGATGGAATTTAAGAGCTGTTTTGTCTAAAAATAAAAAAACACCCTGACTTAAAAGATTAAGCAGTAGTGTTTCATTAAAAAAGGGGCAAAAAATATTGTTTAGTCCGAAAAATCGTCTGAGGTGTCTAAGATGTCATCAAAGATTTTCTTAAGTGATTTTATATAGACCGGGAATGCAATGGCTAGCAAGAGATATTCTATTCTGAAAACCGTGATGTCGTCAAGAATTTTGTATAAACAAGGAATGATAAATAGAAGAGAGACAGTTACGCCAACCCAGGGGTTGTTTTTTATTTTTTTTAATATTGATAAAAGCTTCATGTCTGATGGTCTGTTTAATTCAATTCTCATTTACGTTTTATAATTTGGGTTTCTTGGGGGTAAAAGTAATTTTGATTTTTGGGAAGGAAATTAAAAATGTCACGAAAGCTGAATTTGTTGTCATGAAATCTTTCGGAGCCTTTGTGGTCGGGAGTATTTCTTTCAAAACAAAAAAAATCCTCCCGGATGGAGAGGATTTGCAGACTTGTTATTTTTTGAGCTCTTGTTGTTACGACAAAATGTTCATCTTTTTTATGAAATCTTTATAGGTATCGCTCAGATTTATTTTGTGATCGCCTTTTAAAATAATGAGATTATCAGCCAGGATAATTTCTTCTATTTTATTGGTGTTTACGATCGTATTTCGATGTGTTTTAATGAACCTGTTCTTGTCTAACAAATTGCTGATTTTTGTCAATGAAATCAGAATTACAAATTTTTCCTTCTCGGTAATGATGTTGCAATAGCGTTCTTCGACATCAATGTAGAGTATATCGTTTAGTGCTACTTTTTTCAAAGAGTTTTTCTTCTTTATAAACAAGTAGTCATTGCTAATTACGGTATCTTGTTCTTCATTTTGAAAAACATTGGTTTGGGCATAAAACTTTTCGACTGCCATTTCTATGGCATATAGAATTTCCAGTTCGTTAAATGGTTTCAGCAAAAAACTGAAAGGTTTTGTAAGCTTGGCTCTTTCAAAGATCTGGCGGTCTTGTGAACTGGTTAAAAAGACAAATGGTTTGGAGGCGTTTGGAATAATGTTGATCGATTCGGCAAACGTAATTCCTTCGGGTTTCCCGTCTAAAAAAACATCAATAATAATGATGTCTATCGTATTTTCGTAAAAAAGTTTCAGTGCATCGGTAAAATTGGTTGCAACTCCTACAATATTATAATTGTTTTGCCGCAGTACCTTACATAGCGCTTCGCTTTGCTCCGGGGTATCTTCTATAATTAAAACATGAATGTTATCCATCGGTGGTTGTTTTTGGGAAAGTCAAAATCATTTTAGTTCCTATATTGAGCTCACTTTCTATGGCTAGTGTTCCGCCATTTTTTTTGATCATTTGTTTGCACAGCTGCAAACCTAAACCGGTACCTATAATTTCAGAATTATTTTTTTTGGCGAGTAAAGAAGTATTGTCGGTAAGTAATTCTCTGATGGTTTCCGGGCTCATTCCGATTCCGTTGTCCTCAAGGATCAGATCGCACAAATCAGGATTGGTTTCCCGGGTGTAAAAGCTTATTTTGCCATTTTCATTCGAAAATTTAATCGCATTGTCCAATAAATTACGAAGTACAATTTTTAACGAATCGAGGTCTACGAAGATAAAACTATTTTTTGAAACTAAATTCTCAAAAGTAATGGTTTTGTCCAGTAGCAAAGGTTTGTAATTGTATTCGATTTGCTGTACGATAGAATACAAGTGAACGGATTCTTGGTGAAAGTACAATTGTTTGGTTTGTAACATGGCCCAATGCAGTAAATTATCCAATAAGCTATAGGCGCCGCTTGCAATAGTACTGTTTTGAATAATGAGTTGGTTCAATTCATCATAATTCTTGGTTTCCAGTGTTGCCGATAACTTCGCGTTACTTGTTTTGAGCGCATTTACCGACGAGCGCAGATCATGGCTTACAATAGAGAACAGTTGATCTTTGGTGGTATTTAATTGATCGAGTTTGTTTTTTTGAAGTAATATGGTTTTGCCATTTTTTACTTTTTGGGCGTAGAGATACACTCCTGCTGTTAAGATTAGCAATAGACCAACGGCAGCAAAAAAGAAACCGTTACGTTGGGTATTTTTAAGTTTGTTTTCTACTTCAAGTACTTTTATTTGTTTTTGCTTTTGGGCTACAGCGAATTTTTTCTCAAAGTCGGCAACGGCCCAAATTTTGTTTTGATTGTTGAGGGAGTCTTTCCATTGCTCTGATTCTTTCCTGTATTCTAAGGCTTTTTTAAAATTACCTTTGTTTTCTTCAACAACAGCCATGTTTTTTGAAGCGACTCTTTTAGTGTCAAAATCTTTTATTTTTGTTGAGAGTTTATAAGCTTTTGTGAAGTAAGGAATGGCTTGGTCGTCTTTGTATTGTGAATAATATAAATTGGCAATATTCATATACAATCCAATTAAAGAAATTAAGTCATTTTCTGTTTCTTTTAGTTTCAGACTTTTGAAAAAGTAGTTTTCAGCTTTAAGAAAATCATTAAGATGTAGATAACAAATGCCTAAGTTTTCATATATAATACTTAATTTGTAATCTTGATTATTGGAAAGAGGTTTCTTTTCAGCTTTTTCGAAATGATAAATAGCTTTTTTAAAATCTCTTAGTTCTAAAGAAATTTGCCCAAGGTTTTTATTTATAAAAGGGTAAAGTTTGAAGCTGTTAGATACCAAAAGCATTTCTCTTTGGGCTTCTTTGAATAATCTTTTTTCTCTAAAGCTATATCCCCTGAAAAAGTGGCAATAATCAATTATTTTTTTGTTTTTTGCCACTGCCAAAGCACTGATAGAATAGGTTAGAGTGGAATCCCAATTCTTCTTTATAAAAGATGCTTTTGCTTGTTCGAAATTAATTTCTTTTTCAAATTCTTTACTTTCATCTTCGACTACTTTATTTAATGTCATAATAATTGGTTTTACTTGACAGAAAAGTAAACACGGGAGACTAAGCAGAATTATAGTGATGAAAATATTAATTCTTAGCATGTTGTAAGTTAGCTATATGTGAAATTAAGAAAGAAAAACATCGCTTGATTTGTGATGATCTAAGCGATGTGTGTTCATTTTTTAGTTGCCTACCTTAGTTTCTGTACCTCTAGAGGTTTCAGGGTCTAAATTTCTTAAGTAAGATGTAACGCTCTTAATATTGTTAACTGTATCGGAAATATAATCGATTTCAACATACCAAACATCGTAAGTATCTGGCGTGCTTTCATCCCAGTCATAATCAAAATAAACTTCGATATTGGTATCATTTTCGATTAGGGTTCCAACAACCGGGCTTTGTGAATCTTTAGAGTTGATGTATACCGTAGCACAGATTTTTAAGGTAAGTACACCCTGATTTCTGTAAAGTTGTGCTGAGGCTAGAGGCGGGATTGGAAAAGTAAGACCGCTTTGGTCTGAAAAGACAAAATCTTGCTCGTTAATTTTTGTGATTTGGGTAATGTTAAAGTACATAATTGTGTTTTAAGGATTACTAATTTGTTTTTTTGGCGTGTTAAAGATATTTTATTTTCCTGTATAAATGTAAGGTTTGTCGTGTTTTTTTGTGATTATTCGGGTATTTGAGGAGATATTTAGTGAAAAATTGCAATAAAAACGAAAAACCCCAATTCAAATACATGAATTGGGGTTTTCTATGAATAAACCTTTAGTAAACTAAGATCTGATTACTCTTTTTTCTCCTCACGTGGAGGTCTTTGTAAAAGTGCTTTTCTTGACACTTTTTCTTTTTTAGTTTTAGGATCTACACCTAAGTATTTCACTTGGAATACATCACCCATGTTTACAACATCAGTAACATTTTCAGTGCGTTCCCATGCTAATTCAGAAACGTGTAATAAAACTTCGTTTCCTGGTGCAGCAGTATATTCTACTACAGCTCCAAAATCTAACATTTTAATTACTTTTACTTCGTAAGCTTCTCCCATTTGCGGTTTGAAAGTGATTGACTTAATTTTTGCCAATACTGCTTCAATTCCGGCAGGATCTGTACCTAAGATTTCGATTACACCTTGTTCGTCAACTTCGTTGATTACAATAGTCGTTCCTGTAGCTTTTTGTAATTCCTGAATTACTTTTCCTCCAGGTCCGATCAATGCTCCAATAAAGTTTCCAGGAATAGTTCTGGTAATGATTTTTGGTGCATGTGCTTTCACGTCAGCTCTTGGCGCAGCAATCGTTTCAGTCAGTTTACCTAAAATGTGTAGACGTCCTTCTCTTGCTTGTCCTAAAGCCTGTTCCATAATGTCATAACGTAAACCATCAATTTTGATGTCCATTTGACAAGCGGTAATACCGTCAGCAGTTCCGGTTACTTTAAAGTCCATATCTCCTAAGTGATCTTCATCACCTAAAATATCTGACAATACAGCAAATTTCTCACCGTCAGTAATTAATCCCATAGCGATTCCTGAAACCGGTTTTGTCATTTGAACTCCGGCATCCATTAAAGCCATTGTTCCTGCACAAACGGTTGCCATAGAAGAAGAACCATTAGATTCTAAAACTTCAGAAACAATACGGATAGTGTAAGGACAATCAGCAGGAATCATATTTTTCAAAGCTCTTTGAGCTAAGTTACCGTGACCAACCTCTCTTCTTGAAGTTCCTCTTAGAGGTTTTGCTTCACCAGTAGAGAAAGGAGGGAAGTTGTAGTGTAAATAGAATTTCTCTTCACCTTGTTCAGATGGAGAATCAATTTGGTTTGCTTCTCTTGAAGTTCCAAGAGTTACCGTTGCCAATGCCTGAGTTTCTCCACGTGTAAACAATGAAGATCCGTGAACTCTTGGTAAGTAATCAGTTTCACACCAGATTGGTCTGATGTCTGTTGTTTTTCTTCCGTCTAAACGAACACCTAATTCTAATACTACATTACGAACAGCTTCTTTGTTTGTTTTGTAGAAATATTTAGAAACTAAATCTCCATCAGCAGCCAATTCTTCTTCTGTAAATAAAGCTTTTACTTCTTCTTTTACTTCAGCAAATGCAGCACCTCTTTCGTGTTTAGCAGAACCAACTTTTGCAATAGCATAGATTTTATCATATGCTGCAGCTTTTACTTTTTTGTAAATTTCTTCGTTTTCTTTCTCACCTTCGTAAGTACGAATTTCTTTTTTACCAAAAGCAGCCTGCAAACGCAATTGCGCCTGGATTTGTACTTTAATAGCTTCGTGAGCAAACTTAATGGCTTCCACCATTTCAGCTTCTGAAATTTCTTTCATCTCACCTTCAACCATCGCAACAGAATCCAAAGAAGCTCCAATCATCATATCGATGTCAGATTTTTCTAATTCTACTCTGCTTGGGTTGATTACGAATTTTCCATCGATACGTGCAACACGTACTTCAGAAATTAAGTTATAAAATGGAATGTCTGAAACTGCTAATGCTGCAGATGCCGCTAGACCAGCCAAAGCGTCCGGCATAACCTCTTCGTCATGAGACATTAATTGAATCATAACCTGAGTTTCAGCATGGTAATCGTCTGGGAAAAGTGGACGTAAAACACGGTCAACTAATCTCATTGTCAATACTTCGCTATCACTTGGACGAGCTTCTCTTTTGAAGAAACCACCCGGAAAACGACCTGCTGCTGCAAATTTTTCGCGATAATCTACCGTTAATGGTAAAAAATCAACGCCTGGGTTAGAAGTGCGAGCTGAAACTGCTGTCGCAAGAATCATAGTGTCGCCCATTCTTACTACTACAGAACCGTCTGCTTGTTTTGCTAAACGCCCTGTCTCGATTGTGATGCTTCTGCCATCACCTAAATCGATCTTTTCTACAAATAATTGTGGAATCATAATTTTTCCTTATTGGTTATACAATGGGTTTTAGTTGTGTTGTAGTTGTTGTTGTGTGTAGTTATTGTTCTAAAACCCAATGAAAAACCAAACTTTTTTTCTTATAAAATGCTTGTAATGTAAAAACAAAAAGAGGCACTCTCGCACCTCTTTTCTATATTGATTATTTTCTGATATTCAATACTTTGATAATCTCACGATATCTGTTGATCTCTTTCTTTTTCAAGTAGTCCAACAAAGCTCTTCTTTTACCTACTAATAGTACAAGTGAACGCTCAGTGTTGTAATCGTGACGATTTTTTTTCAAGTGTTCAGTTAAGTGTGAAATTCTGTAAGTGAACAATGCAATTTGACCTTCTGCGCTTCCAGTGTTTGTTGCACCACCGTGTTGTGCGAAAATCTCTTCTTTCTTTTCTTTAGTTAAATACATTCCAATATTGTTTAATGATTTTTATGTATGTCATACAACTTTTGTAAGACGGTGCAAAATTAGAACTTTTTTCTGAAAAAATAAATTTAAATATTGAAAAAATTAAACATTTGGTAATTTAACACCATATTTAACTTTTTAAAATGAGATCCTGATTAAAATAATTTGGCAACTTCCTGATTTACGAACTCTAAAAACCTCTCATCGGCTTCTGTAAACGGATCAATAACATGACTGTCAATGTCGATTTGACCAATATTTACGCCATCAACAAATAAAGGAACTACTATTTCAGATTTCACAGTAAAACTGCAGGCAATATAATTGTCCTGAGCTGCAACATCCGGCACTACAAAATTGGCATTACTTTCAGCTACCTGGCCGCAAATCCCTTTTCCGAAAGGAATAACAGTATGATCTGTTTCTGCTCCAACATACGGCCCCAAATGCAGGGTTTTGTTCTCGTGATTGGCAAAATAAAAACCAACCCAGTTGTAGTATTCAATATTTTCGTTCAATAACTGACAGATTGCTAATAATTTTTCGTCTCTAACTAATACTGAATCAGAAACAATAGCGCTTATTTTTGGTTGTAATTCTTGAAATGTCATGATGTTAAAATTTTATACAAAAGTATTTAAAGCTAAACTCAAAAAATACATAAATTTGAAAAAAAATTCCGTTGAAAAAATATTTAGTACAGTTTAAGCCCTTCCTGATTTTTATAAGCACTTTTTTTGCGGCCTATATTGTACTAACCTTGGTGTATAAGTTCTATTTGAACGGTTTCGGACCAAATGAAGTAGATGGAATAACCAATGTTGTGGGGCGAAATGTCGAACAGCTCATGCAATTGTTTCATTGTGAGATCAAAGTTCATAAAAGCCTCACCGATTCGTGGTTAGAAGTTTGGTACAATAAACATTATTCGGTTCGAATCGTTGAAGGCTGCAATGCTGTAAGCGTTATGGTTTTGTTTGTTGCGTTTGTACTGGCGTTTTCCGGAAAGTTTAAAGCAACTTTGTTGTTTATCCTATTTGGAATCTTTTCTATTTATGTTTTAAATGTAGCCAGAATATCACTATTGGTGGTTTTGCTGTTTCGTTTTCACGAACACAATCATTTTTTACATGGAACTTTGTTTCCTTTAATGATTTACGGTTTCGTTTTTCTTTTGTGGATTGTTTGGGTAAACAAATTTTCGAAGTATGCTAAATAAAATCCTCCAACACAAATTCAAATTAATAATTGCAACAGCAATTGTACTGTGTTTTGCCGTTATTAGGGCTTTTGAAAATCAGCTTTTTTATGATCCTTTTCTGCGTTATTTTGACGGGAATTTTAAAAATTTGCCTTTCCCGGAAGTAGAGACCTTTGCTCTTTTTTGGAATCTGTTACTTCGATACGTTCTGAATACGATTCTGTCCCTTGTATTAATCTATACTTTGTTTCAGGATCGCGATATGTTTCAATTCAGCCTGTTTTTATATGCGTTTTTTGCCGTGCTGCTTCTGGTAATGTTTTTTGTTATTCTCGAATGTTTTCCACAGTGGAATTGGCTACTTTTTTATGTACGACGATTCATTATTCAGCCCATATTTGTAATGTTGTTTATTCCGGCATTTTATTATCAGCAACAAAATTTAAAAAAATAACACTTTATGCGGTCTTTTTTGGTGTCTTTTAAATAATTTTGCAGTATGAAACTAAAAAAGTGCACCGGATTATTTTTAGCCTTCCTGTTGTTGGTCTCCAACATTGGGTTTGCTTTTGATGTGCACTATTGCGGTGGTGAGATTGCTTCGGTTTCGTTAAACACCACAGTTGCCGCTGCGGAAAAGAATTGTTGTGGAGCATCCGAAAAAAAATCATCTTGCTGTAAAGACAAAGTAGTTCATTTTGAGAAAAAATCAGACGATGCTACTTTAAAGTTTTTCTTCTTTCAGCTTGCTTTTCCTCCGGTAATTCAGGAGTATCAGCCAATTGCTTTTCTTGGAATTTCAAATTTCAAAAGCAATCAGGTCATTTCGTATTATTCTGATGCGAATGCGCCTCCTTTGTTCAAATTATACCATCAGTATATTTTTTATTCCTGATTTTAATGTTTAGATCCGGGCCATTTTGGCTTGTGCTATGCTGTTTGTTTATTTCTCCTTTGGAAGAAATGACATCAGAGCGGCCTTCTATTTAACATTAAAGTCAATTTTTTATGCAAAAAAATATAATGCTTTTTGTTGCATTTTTGCTGTCAGTAGCTGTGTTTTCACAAGAAGATTTACAGGAAGTAAAAATTACAAAAAAGCAAAAAGGAATAAAAAAAACCTATACGCTTACCGCCAATACATCTGTTATTACAAGCAAAGAACTGCTAAAAGCAGCCTGCTGTAATCTGGCCGAGAGTTTTGAAACAAACCCTTCAATAGATGTGAATTTTTCCGATGCTTTAACCGGAACAAAACAAATTAAAATGCTTGGTCTGACAAGTCCTTATTTATTAATTACCGAAGAGAATCTTCCTTCTGTACGAGGGGCTTCACAAGCTTACGGATTATCGTTTACTCCGGGAACATGGATAGAAAGTGTTCAGATTACAAAAGGAGCGGGCAGTGTTATCAATGGGTACGAGAGTATTTCAGGACAAATTAATACCGAACTTTTAAAACCATTAAGCGATATCCCATTTTTCTTAAACGCCTATGGTTCTACCGATGCCCGTTTTGAGTTGAATACCCATTTCAATAAAAAATTATCGGATAAATGGGCAACGAGTTTATTTGTTCATGGCAATGCCCGTGTAGCGAAAAACGACATGAATGATGACGGGTTTTTAGACAATCCGCTCGGTAAACAAATTAATGTTTTAAACCGTTACCAATATTATAATCCGGACAGCGGTTTGGTGAGTTTTATCAATTTCAGGTATATGAATGATAAAAAACAAACCGGAGAAGTAGATTTCGATAAAGATACCGATCGCGGAACAAAGAACCGTTGGGGTTCCGAGATCAATACAGAACGTTTTGATGTTTCTACTAAGATAGGCTATGTGTTTAAAGACATGCCGTATCAAAGTATTGGTTTTCAAAACGCCTTTAATACCCACAATCAAAACTCTTATTTTGGTTTGGGGCTTTATGATATCAGGCAGAATAGCTATTATTCAAATTTAATTTTCAATTCGATTATTAACAATACAAAGCATAAGTTCTCTACGGGTTTAAATTTTGCCTACGATCAGTATCAGGAGTTTGTAAATGCAAATGACTACAGCCGAATTGATAATTCTGTTGGTGCATTCTTTGAGTATACTTATGACAATACCGATAATTTTAGTTTGATTTTAGGGGGTAGGGTAGACAATCACAATCGATTGGGGTTATTTGTTACGCCGCGTTTGCACATGAGATACAATCCCTGGAAGTTTGGAGTGCTTCGTGTTTCTGCCGGAAGAGGGAAGCGTTCGGCTAATATTTTTGCCGAAAACCAGCAGCTTTTTGCAAGTTCCCGAACGTTTTCAATTTTAGATCAAAGTGGAAAAATTTACGGATTGAATCCGGAAATCGCATGGAATTATGGAGTGAGTTTTTCTCAGAAATTTCGTGTTTTTAATAAAAATGCTGAGGTTGGATTTGATTTCTATCGTACCGATTTTCAAAATCAGGCCGTTGTCGACCTGATGCAGAGTCCACAGGATGTTTTGTTTTATAACCTGAAAGGAAGTTCGTTTGCCAATAGCTTTCAGCTGGAATTCAATTTCGAATTTATCCATAACCTGAATTTAAGAACGGCTTACAAGTATTACGACATTCAAACGGATTATTTGCGTGGTACTTTTCAACGTCCCTTACAGGCGAAACACCGTTTCCTGGGGAATCTGGAATATGAAACCAAGCTGAACAATGATAAACAATGGAAATTTGATTATACTTTTAACTGGTCTGGAAAACAACAATTGCCATATACAGCGTCAAACCCGACTGCAGATCAGTTTCCTGATTTTTCGCCTTCGTATGCGGTGATGAATGTTCAGGTGACGAGAATTTTTTCTTCTGTTTTTGAAGTATATCTAGGAGGGGAGAATATTGGAAATTACAAACAGCAAAAAGCTATTTTGGGAGCTTCAGACCCATTTGGTCCTAATTTTGATGCTTCTGTTGCGTATGCTCCTATTTTTGGACAGATGTATTATGCAGGATTGCGGTTTAAGATAAAGTAATTGTAAAATGTGAGATGTAAAATGTGAGTTGTGAAATGTGATCTGTAAAATGTGAAAATTTATTTAACCATCTTACACAAACCATCTAACATCTCACACAAAACATCTCACACAAAACATTTCACAAAAAAAAACATTTTACATAAAACATCTAACATTTCACACATAAAAAAATAACACTAAATAATAAACAAGATGAATAGAATAATTTTAATCACGCTGATTACTTTTTTAGGATTTTCGGCTCAGGCACAAACTAAGAAAAACAAGAATTTAAAGTACACAACCGAGGTAAATGGTAACTGCGAGCAATGCAAAAAACGTATTGAAAAGGCGGCCTTTAGTGTTCCGGGAGTAAAATCGGCAACCTGGGACATTAGTACTCATCAGCTAGTGGTGATTTTAAACGAAGAAAAATCATCTCCTGCAGATTTGAATGCTGCTGTAGCTAAAGTCGGACATGATACTAAGAAGGTTAAAGCTACGGATGCCGATTATGACAATTTGCATTCTTGCTGTAAGTATGTAAGAGAATAAAAAAACAGCAGAGCCCGGGTTTATACTCGGGCTTTTAATAGTTAATTTATCTTTAAAATATGGCTTTTAATTGTGGTTGAAGCAAATTATTGCTAATTTCACAAACTTATAAATATAACCAAACGCATTTATGAATAATTTTGATTGGACACAATTAATCAACCCTGAATTTTATATAACATTAAGCATTGGAGGGGTTCAAATTGGTTTATTTATTGTTCTCTTTATAGTTTTTGCAGAAACAGGTCTTTTTGCGGGATTTTTTCTTCCGGGAGACAGTTTACTTTTCTTAGCAGGTATTTACAGTCGTGATTTAATGCAGAATGTTGTCGATATTCCGGCAGATTTTCTTAATGTCTTTATACTTTCAACCCTTGTTGCCATAATGGGAGTCTTGGGGAATATGACCGGATATTGGTTTGGAGCCAAAAGCGGTTACTATCTATTCAAAAAAGAAGATTCTTTCTGGTTCAAGAAAAAATACTTATTACAATCAAAAGACTTCTTTGAGAAGTACGGTGGAAAAGCAATTATCTATGCGCGTTTTCTTCCAATTTTCAGAACTTTCGCTCCTATTGTGGCAGGGATCGTTTCTATGGATAAACAGAAATTTATGTTCTATAATGTATTAAGTTCCTTCCTTTGGTCGTTTATATTGATCTTCGCAGGACACTATTTATATGGCGTGTTCCTGAAAGAAGGAATAGATTTAAAACATCACATTGAATACATCATTATTATAATTGTAATCATATCTACATTTCCGGTATTGGTAAAGCTTTTTAAAAAGAGACCAAGCGAAAAGATATAATTAAACAAAAGGTATAAAAAAGTCCGAAACAGTTAAGTTTCGGACTTTTTTTATGGGATATATTTTCTTTTGTGAAATGTAAAACGTGAAATGTGAGTTGTGAAATGCAACCTCTAAATATCAACTTCTGAATCATTGCGCCTCTGAGCTAAAAAACTTAGCATCTTAGTACCTCAGAACCTCAGAACCTTTAAAAAAAAACTACCATTCATTCACTTTGTTGGCATCCATTTTTAGGAAGATAAACAACAAAATTGTGAATCCCCAGAGTCCGGAGCCTCCATAAGAAAAGAAGGGCAGAGGAACTCCAATTGTTGGGAAAATTCCAATAACCATGGCAATATTAACAAAGAAGTGCGTAAATAAAATTCCCGCGACACAATAACCATAGACCCTGCTGAATTTTGTTTTTTGTCTTTCGGCCAGATAAATGACTCTTAGAAATAGCCCTACGAAAAGTGCGATTACCACTAAAGATCCTGCAAAACCCCATTCTTCACCAACGGTTGTAAAAATGTAATCGGTATGTTGTTCCGGGACGAATCCTCCTTTGGTTTGTGTTCCTTCAAGGAAACCTTTTCCGATCCATCCTCCTGATCCAATAGCAATTTCAGACTGATTGGTGTTGTATCCAATACCTTTCATGTCCACACTTTTTCCTAATAAGATATTAAAACGGTCACGGTGGTGCTGTTTGAAAACGTTATCAAAAACGTAATCTACAGAGAAAACAAAACCTGAGATAACAAGCAAAAGAATACCGCTTAAGATAATGTTTCGGTCAACTACTCTTCCTTTGAAATGTATGATCGTTAAAACTCCCAAAGAAATTAGAACAACGACATAAGGTTCCAGAACAAGTGTTAATACAAACAATAGAATGGTGATAAAACCAGTCCATACATACCAGGATGGTAAACCTTCTCTGTACAATACAACAATAAAAATACTGTAGATTAGGGCACTTCCCGGATCGGGTTGAGGTAAAATCAATAACACCGGTAAAAATACAATGGCTAGGGCCTGAATTTGCCTGTTGGTATCTTTCAGGTTGATTTGTGTATCACTTAGATATTTGGCTAATGCCAATGATGTAGCGGCTTTAGCAAACTCAGACGGCTGCAAAGTAAAACTTCCGATCGCATACCAACAACGCTGTCCGGCAATCGTTTTTCCAAAAAGAAACAAACCGGCTAAGGATAATAAGGAAACTCCAAAAATAATACTGGCGTATTTTTCATAGAACTTTCCATCCACAAAAAGTACCACAAAAATCAAAGGGACGGTACATCCAATAAAGATTAATTGTTTTTGATAAGTTCCTTCTGTTGATAGTAATGATGAGGAATAGATATTTAGCCACCCTAATATCACCAACGAAATGTAGATAAAAACGCTTATCCAGTCAATGTTATTTTTTACACTTTGATTTTTCATTTGAAATAATCTTTGTTAGTTCTTTTTAGTGGTGTCTGATACTGTTTTTTTAACTTCTGCTTTAGGTGTTACTGGTTTAGGAGTAACAATTTTAGCTTTTAAAAGAGAATCTTTTGGCGTAGATTCAATTGCGCTGGCTTCGTTCATACCGCCAAGTTTCGCATATTCACTGGCCAAACTTTTGTTTAAAACCCTGGTTTCCAAATCGGTTCTTGTGATTTTATGTCTCAGGTATTTTTCAATCATTAAACTGGCAATCGGACCCGCTACTGTAGCTCCAAATCCTCCATTTTCAATCATAATTGCAATTGCAATTTTAGGATTGTCTTTAGGGGCAAAAGCAACAAATATAGAGTGGTCTTTAAGCTGTGTTCTTTTTCCGTTAATTTTTGCAAAATTTTCTGCTGTACCCGTTTTACCGCAAATATCAATACCTTCTACGCGAAGTGCATAAGCTGTTCCTTTGTTGTAAACGTCAAACAAACCGCTGATGACCGGTGGGAAATATTTTTGGTCAATTGTGGTAACATGTTTGGTTGTAAATTTAGCATCAATTTTTCTTCCTTCAATTTTTTTAATGATATGAGGCGTGTAATAGTACCCTTGATTGGCTACAGTTGCCATCATATTTGCCAATTGAATAGGGGTCATTAAAACCTCTCCCTGACCAATAGAATTTGATACAATAGTGGTGCTTCTCCAGCCTCCGTTAGGATAAATTCGTTTATAGGTTTTGGATGTCGGAATATTTCCTTTTTTACCTGTTGGCAAATCATAGCCCATAAACTGCCCTAGTCCAAAACTCTTTACGTGATCACTCCAAACATCTACCGCCTTAGCCGGATTGTTGTATTTGTTTATGGTCAACATATAAGATTGTGCGAAATAGGTGTTACAGGAATTGTAAATTCCGTTATGCAACTGATGAGGTCCAAAACCGTGACATTTCATAAAACGCCCTCTACCATAGCTAAATCCATGGTGGCACATAAAGGTGGTTTGTTCGTTGATAACGCCTTCCTGCAAAGCAACCAGACCTGTCAGGATTTTAAACGGAGAACCCGGAGGATACTCGGCCAAAAGTCCTCTGTCGTACAGTGGTTTTGCAATCGAATCGTGATACAAAAGGGTATAGTTTTTAGAACGCTGTCTTCCAACTAAAATTCCGGGATCATATGAAGGTGCGGTTACTAATGCCAGAATCTCACCGCTTTTAGGTTCGATAGCGACAATACCACCTCTTTTATTGATCATTAATTCTTCTCCGTATTTCTGAAGTTCGGCATCAATTGTCAGGTTGATGTCTTCTCCGGCTACGGCAATGGTATCGTATTTGCCCTCTTTGTAAGAGCCAATTTCTCTGTTGTATTTGTCTTTCTGAATGTATTTTACACCTTTAATACCGCGTAAAATATCTTCGTAGCTTTCTTCAACACCTTGTTTTCCAATTAAATCTCCACTATTGTAATATGGATTTTTGGCAATTTGTCGTTCGTTTACCTGTGTGATGAAGCCAAAGATGTTTGCGCCGTAGTCTACGTCATAGTCACGAAGCGAACGCTTTTGAAAATAGAAGCCTTCGTATTTTCGAATTTTCTCCTGAAAAGCGGCAAACTCATTTTTGTTCAGCTGTGCTAAAAATACCGAAGGAAGCCTTGGGCTGTATACCTTGGCTTTGGCAATTCGTTTGTCGTAATCTTCTCGTGTAATGTTTAATAAAGCACAGAATTCAGGAATATTAAGGTCTTCCTTGATTTCTCTCGGAATTACCATGATATCATAAGAGGCCTGATTGGCAACTAATAATTTCCCGTGTCGGTCATAAATATAACCTCTTTCAGGATAGTCGTATTTTTTCTTTATTGCGTTATTTTCGGATTTTAACTTAAAGGTATCATCAATAATTTGCAAATAAAAGATCCTGATCACTAGCAAAGATGCTGCAATAATAATTAAAGAGGGCAGCAGGACTTTTCTCATCGTTTATTAGGCTTAATAAGGTAAATTATGATAATGGAGGTGATTATTGTAAAGATAGAGCTAAATAAAGTTCGGAGTAAAACATCCAGAATAAATTTAAACTGAAAAGCTTCTAATACAAACAGTACGATATGATGCAATACAACAGAAACGAGAATAAAAGAAAACCGTTCCGGGGTTAAGGAATCATTCAGTTTAATGGTTTGGTATTCGTAGCTAAGTCCAAACGAGAATTTAAAAATGTACGGTCTGTAATAGGCAAGTACAAGACAGGCTGTTGCGTGAATTCCGCCCGAATTGCAAAACATGTCCATGACAATTCCAAGCAAAAAGCTCGATACAATCAAGCCGGTTCTGTTGCTGTTAACCGGATACAAAATAATGTACAAGATGTATGGGAAGGGACTTATGTACCCTAAAAAATTCATATTATTGAAAATAACAACCTGAATTGCTAGTAACATAATAAATCGAAAAATATTGAGTAACAAAGCGCTATTCATTTTTTCCCTTGTTTTCTAAATTAATAAGTTCTTCTCTGTCCTTACTCTTGATGATGTATACGTGTCCAAGATTGGTCATATCGTTAAATAGCTTAACTTTTATGACATAAAAACTTGAATTTTCTTTTTTGTATATATTTTCTACAGTACCGATATTAATTCCTTCCGGGAAAATTACAGATTGCCCTCCGGTTACGATGGTATCTCCTTTTCTAACAGAAGCTAACCTTGGAACATCTTCCAGCTGTACAAATCCGGTGCTTTTCCCATCCCAGGTTAAAGAACCAAAGTGGTTTGTCTTTTTTAGTTTAGCGTTGATCTGTGATTTCATATTCAAAATACTCACTACAGTTGCATATCTTGGCGAAGTATTGTCTACCACTCCAATAATTCCTAAGCTATTGATAACTCCCATGTCTGGTTTTACGCCATCATTTGATCCCGAGTTAAGCGTGATAAAATTTTCGTGAGTGTTGTAGGAGTTGTGAATTACTTTTGAAACAATAATATCCGCAGGTTTAACTCCTTTTACGCTGTCTGCTAAAGGTAGTTTTGTGGTGTCTTGTTTGTTGAATAATAGACTTTTTAATCTTGCGTTTTCAAGTACAAGTTCGTCATTTTCAGTTCTTAAGTTCAAGTATTCGTTTACGTGATTGATTTTCTCATAAACACCTCCGGTTAAAAAATTAGCCGAACTGATTATTTTACTTCTGTGATAAGAATGTGATTGAACTGAGAGCGCTAACGAAATACCTAAAAGCAGCAAAAACAGCAATCGATTACTGTTTCTTATAATGAAATTAAAAATTTGCTGCATTTCTTGTTTGGTTATTTTGTTTCAGGATATGCTTTTGGTTTCAAAATTTATTAGAGTTGAACGTTTGAATTCAACTCTAATAAAAATATATTGATTGTTATTTTGAATCTTATTTGATTAAGATACTTTTAAATTTTGCAATGTTTTTAAGCGCCATTCCGGTTCCGCGAACAACAGCTCTTAACGGGTCTTCAGCAATGTAAACAGGTAAATCTGTTTTTTGCGAAATACGTTTGTCAAGACCTCTTAACATCGATCCACCACCCGCTAAATAAATACCAGTATTGTAAATATCGGCTGCTAATTCAGGTGGAGTCTGAGATAATGTTTCCATTACCGCATCTTCGATACGTTGAATTGATTTGTCAAGTGCTTTCGCGATTTCACGGTAAGAAACATCTACTTGCTTCGGTTTACCGGTAAGTAAATCTCTACCCTGAACTGACATATCTTCTGGTGGTCCGTCTAAATCTTCGATGGCGGCACCAATTTGAATTTTTATTTTTTCAGCAGTACTCTCTCCAACAAAAAGGTTGTGTTGTGTACGCATATAATAAACGATATCGTTTGTGAAAACGTCACCTGCAATTTTTACAGATTTGTCACATACAATTCCGCCTAATGCAATAACTGCAATTTCAGTAGTACCTCCTCCAATATCAACAATCATGTTTCCTTTTGGTTGCATGATATCGATACCAATACCAATTGCTGCTGCCATTGGCTCATGAATTAAGTAAACTTCTTTTCCGTTTACTCTTTCACAAGATTCTTTTACCGCTCTCATCTCCACTTCGGTAATACCGGAAGGAATACAAACCACCATTCTTAAAGCTGGAGTAAACATTCTTTTTTTCAATGCCGGAATACTTTTGATGAACATGTTGATCATCTTTTCTGAAGCATCAAAATCTGCAATTACACCATCCTTCAAAGGCCTTATGGTCTTGATGTTTTCATGCGTTTTACCTTGCATCATATTGGCTTCCTTACCAACAGCAATGATTTTGCCTGATATTCTATCACGTGCAACGATCGACGGACTATCAATAACAACTTTATCATTATGTATGATTAAAGTGTTTGCGGTACCAAGGTCTATCGCAATATCCTCGGTCATGAAATCAAAAAATCCCATAAGTTTTTTAGGGGTTTAAAATGTTATAAATTATTTTGAACAAAGTTAAACAAATTAATGTTTAAAATGACGTGTTCCCGTAAATACCATTGCAAGATTGTTTTCATTGCAATAATTTATGCTTAATTCGTCTTTTATTGAGCCTCCTGGCTGAATAACAGCAGTTATTCCTGCTTTTTTGGCTAATTCTACACAATCCGGAAACGGAAAAAATGCATCACTTGCCATTGAAGCACCGGTTAAATCAAATCCAAAAGCTTTTGCTTTGTCAACTGCCTGAACTAAAGCATCTACTCTTGAGGTCTGACCTGTTCCTGACGAAATTAATGTTCCGTTTTTAGCAAATACGATTGTATTTGATTTGGTGTTTTTACAAATTTTTGAAGCAAATATTAGATCTTCTATCTCTTCAGCTGTAGGCTCTGTAATAGTAACGGTTTTTAAATGCTCTTTAGTATCTGTAATATTATTTCTGTCCTGAATTAACAAACCATTAAGACATGTTCTTACTTGTCTTGAAGGTAATTCAACTTCATTTTGAATTAAAATGATTCTGTTTTTCTTTTCCTGTAAAACAGCAATTGCTTCTTCATCATAAGCCGGAGCAATTACCACTTCGCAGAATAACTTGTTGATTTCCTGTGCGGTATCAAGGTCGATTTTAGTATTTGCAATCAAAACACCTCCAAAAGCTGATGTAGGATCACAAGCCAAAGCCGCTAAATAAGCCTCGCTAATTGTTTTTCTGGAAGCTAAACCACAAGCATTGTTGTGTTTTAAAATCGCAAATGTTGGTCCGTCAGTTTTAAACTCATTAATTAAGTTTACTGCGGCATCAACATCTAATAAGTTGTTGTATGATAATTCTTTTCCGTGAACTTTGTTGAACATAGCGTCAAAATCACCAAAGAAAAATCCTTTTTGATGAGGGTTTTCCCCGTATCTTAAAATCTGACCATCTGCAATACTTTCTTTGTAAATGGTTTCGTCAGTATTGAAATAGTTAAAAATAGCACCGTCGTAGTGAGAAGAAACGTGGAAAGCTTTTGTAGCAAGCAATCTTCTGTTTTCAAGAGTCGTGGCTCCATTTTGTGTCGTAATCAAATCTAAAAGCAGGCTGTACTCGTTTACTGAAGCTACAATTACCGTGTCTTTGAAGTTTTTTGCACCGGCACGGATTAATGAAATTCCACCAATGTCAATTTTTTCAATAATATCCTGCTCACTTGCACCTGAGGCAACTGTTTTTTCAAACGGATACAAATCAACAATTACCAAATCGATTTGTGGAATATCAAATTCCTTCATTTGCTGAACGTCACTTTCGTTATCCTGACGGTTTAAAATTCCACCAAAGATTTTCGGGTGTAATGTTTTTACTCTTCCTCCAAGAATTTCAGGGAAAGAAGTAATATCTTCAACAGGAACTACAGGAATACCAAGATTTTTTATAAAGTCTTCGGTTCCTCCGGTCGAGTAAAGTGTTACATTTTGTTCGTGTAATTTTCTAACGATTGGCTCTAAACCGTCTTTTGAAAAAACAGATATTAATGCCGATTGTATTGTTTTAGTTGTGCTCATCGTGTAGTTATGATTTTTGAGACTGCAAAAGTAGTTTTTTTAAACATTATTTTAAAGAAAATTAATGTAACATTATGCTAAAAAAATCTACTGATGAGTAAGTTAACTTTTATTAGGTTTTTGATTTTAAATTATTGAATTTTACTTTATTGAAAAATACGACTATATGCTGGTTTATCTTAGATTATTAAAAGAAAGTTTGAGCTTTGCTGTTAATGCTTTGCGAAATAATAAACTGCGAACTTTATTGTCTTTGTTAGGAGTAACAATTGGGATTTTTTCAATTATCGCTGTTTTGGCGGCAGTTGATTCTTTAGATCGTAAAATTTCTAAGGATTTGAGCAGCTTGGATAAAAATACAATTTATTTAATGAAGTTTAGTTTTGGGCCTTCCGAAATTCCACAATGGAAAAGAGATCAGTTCCCAAATGTAAAATACGATGAATATGTAGGTTTAAAGAATTCGTTGACTCATACCGATCAGGTAGCGTATCAGCTTTTTGTAAAACACGAGAGTTTAAAATACGATTCAAAAACCGTAAGTGATGTCAATATTATTCCTTCGTCAAGCGAAATTGTAGATATTGAAGGGTTGAGCTTTGAAACGGGAAGGTTTTATAATGAATCAGAGTCAAACTCCGGTAAAGCCGTTATTGTTTTGGGTTACGAAATTGCCGAGGGACTTTTTGGCACAAGTGATCCGATTGGAAAAGATATTCGTTTGTACGGACAGCGTTTTACGGTTATTGGTGTAATTGCAAAACAAGGGGCGGGTTTCTTTGGAGACAGTAATGATACATCGGTTTATCTGCCGGTCAATTTTTTACGCCGAATGTATGGTGACAGCGATGCGATGACACCCGTAATTGTTGTGAAACCGGAAAAAGGGGTAGACATGGATGCTTATAAAGCGCAGGTTGCACAAAAAATAAGAGCCATTCGCGGTATGAAAGCCGGCGAAATAGATAATTTCTTTATTAATGTACTTTCCGGATTTACCGATTTTATAGACGGGATTTTGGGACAAATGAATGTTGTGGGATGGATTATCAGCGGATTTTCTCTTTTGGTTGGCGGGTTCGGAATTGCCAATATTATGTTTGTATCCGTAAAAGAACGTACTCATTTAATTGGAATTCAGAAATCCCTAGGAGCTAAAAACCGATTTATTTTGTTTCAGTTTTTATTCGAAGCGGTTATTCTTTCTGTTATTGGCGGTATAATTGGCTTGCTGATGGTTTGGGGTATTGCGTTTGTTTTGACAAAAGTACTTGACTTTGAATTTGTTTTAAGTGCCGGAAATATCATTTTAGGAACCGGACTGGCAGCGCTTATCGGATTAATTTCGGGGATATTGCCGGCGATTTCTGCTGCAAATTTAGATCCGGTGGAAGCGATTCGAACCGGAATGTAAACCCATTACGGAAAAAATCATTTCCGAAGCACTTTAATTTTGGCTTTGCTGTTGAATTTTATCGTAATTTTAATACCCTAATTTAAAAAGCGATAATATGATACCAGTAAAAGCTTATGCAGCCTATGATGCTGTAAATCCGTTAAAACCTTACACGTTTGAAAGAAAAGAAGTTGGTGCTCATCAGGTTCAGATCGAAATTTTATACAGTGGCGTTTGCCATTCTGATATTCATACTGCAAAAGGCGACTGGGGGCCTGTTGACTATCCTTTAGTTCCCGGTCACGAAATTGTGGGTCGAATTATAGCTGTTGGAAGTGAAGTCTCTAAGTTTAAAGTTGGAGAATTGGCAGGGGTAGGCTGTTTTGTAGATTCCTGCAGAGTTTGTCCGAGCTGTCAGTCAGGTGAAGAGCAGTTTTGCGATGAAGGAATGACAGGGACTTATAACAGTGTTGAAAGAGGAACTAATATTCCAACACGCGGAGGATATTCAAACAGTATTATTGTGGATGAAAGCTACACCCTTCATGTTTCTGAAAAATTGGACATAAAAGGAGTTGCTCCGTTACTGTGTGCCGGAATTACCACTTATTCTCCGTTGCGCTATTTAAAAGTAGGCAAAGGACATAAAGTTGGAGTTTTGGGACTTGGCGGTTTAGGGCATATGGCAGTGAAATTTGCAGTCTCTTTTGGTGCCGAAGTTACCATGTTGAGTCACTCTCCTTCAAAAGAAGCTGATGCAAAGAAATTAGGAGCGCATAAATTTGCTTTAACCTCAAATCCTGAGACAATGGAGTCGTTAGCGAATAGCTTCGATTTTATCCTCAATACCGTTTCGGCAAAACACGACCATAATGCCTATCTGAATTTATTAACGACTAACGGAACCATGATTGTCGTTGGAGCTCCTCCGGCACCTGCCGAAATCCCTGTTTTTACTTTAATTATGAAAAGAAGAAGTATTATTGGAAGTTTGATTGGAGGGATAAAAGAAACGCAGGAAATGTTAGATTACTGTGCTGAACATAATATTACTTCTGATGTTGAAATTATCGATATGGCGTACATTAATGAAGCTTACGATCGTATGAATAAAAGCGATGTGAAGTATCGTTTTGTAATTGATATGGCTTCTTTGAAGTAGCTAAGGCTCTGAGATGCTAAGGTTCTGAGGGGCTAAGATTTGGAGTTTTTTGTTATAAATAGTATACTCCTTCAGAGCTTAATCGTATAAAAATAAAGTCCGTAAAGCTGGTCTTAGCGCTTTGCGGACTTTTTGTTTTTATTAGGTGCGTGACTTATTATGAGGTTTTTTGACGTATTAGTTGTCTACCTTTTTGTATTCTAAAGTTCCAAGCTGATCTTGGGTAACCACACGTTTTTGGCTGTCGAAGTATTCTATTTGAAATTTCACAGGCATTAAATCAACTGTAACGGTTAAAACATCATTGTCTTTGGAGAGCTTCCATTTGCCGTTGATGCTTTTTTCTCCTACAATTCCTGTAAATTTCCCATCTTCGTTGAAGACTTGAAAAACCTGATCGCTATTGAATTTCTCTTTGATGTCTTTTTCTTTTCCGTTTTTAGTAAGTTTCACCAGTTGCCATTTTCCTATAAGTTCTTTTGACGTTTGTGCCTGAATGGAGAGTGATGCTAGCATAATTAAGGCCAGATAAACAATCTTTTTCATAAGGTTACGATTTTAAAGTTGGGTTTTAAGGGATTAATAGGTTTTGGTAAAAATACAATTTTTCAGACAAATATTATTTAGTCATTACAATTACAAGTTAAGAAAAATTCCGAAGGAATGAAATGTCGGCAGTAATTTGAGATCACAAATCAATAAAAGTTCCGTAGGAACGAAATATTTATAGAAACGGAATTTATTGTTTTGAAGTTAAGATTGAGGTCACGCACCAATAAAAATTCCGAAGGAATGAAATGTCGGTAGTAAATTGAGATTACAGATCGATAAAAGTTCCGTAGGAACGAAATATTTTGTAGCAACGGAATTTATTCCGTTGAATATGATAAATTATGCATTCAAGAGTTCCGTAGGAACGGCACATATTATCAAGTTTTATTCTTTTTTTACAAATTTGAGATGTTTTGGAAATGTAATTTTAGTTTTGTCCCATTTAATATCGTCAGAATAATATGAAGTGTTGTTTTTCTTGTATTTCAGAACCGTATCTTCTTCTTGTGTTGTTCTTCTAATTGTATAAGCGTGTAATTGATTCTTATTTATAAAATCAAAAAAAGAAGTGTTCTTTATGGTGTCATTTTGGGAAGCAACAATTAATATTCGTCTATTTTTATCTTTGTTTAGAATGTTTTCTGATAAAAAATAATTTAAACTTGCCTGAGGAATTTTGACAATGTTTTCCGGTTGTAGATCAAGAAAATGTGGAAGGGTATCATTTTCACTGCCATAACTACAGGGGTTTAATAAATATCTTTTTTGGTAAAAATATAAGTTTCCTTTTTTATCGATTATTAATTGACTCACACCGTAAAAGCTTTTCCTGAGAGGAAGGAAACCTCCGGAAGTGTGTGTGTTTATGGAATCACAATATTTTTCAAATTTATCATCTTCATAGGATATGATATAGGGTTTCTTTTTCTCAATAATGTTTTCTTCTTTCTTAACACAATTCAAAAGAAAGAAACAAGTCATAAGTGCAACAAAAGGTTTAGTCATATAATCAGATTTAAAATAAAGATATAAAAAAATCCCATTTGCTTTCGCTAATGGGATTTGGTATAATTTAGTAGTTTAAAACTATCTAATATCATTATTCTGAATCAAATCGATATACAAGTTGATTTTGTCTTTCAATTCTTTTCTTGGCGTGATAAAGTCAAGGAAACCGTGCTCTAATAAGAACTCGGCAGTTTGAAAACCTTCGGGTAAATCTTTACCAGTTGTGTCACGAACTACACGTGGACCAGCGAAACCAATCAAAGCACCTGGCTCAGAGATGTTGATGTCTCCTAACATAGCGTATGATGCAGTTGTTCCTCCGGTTGTTGGATCTGTACAAAGTGAGATGTATGGTAATTTAGCTTCTGCTAATTGCGCTAATTTTACAGATGTTTTAGCCAACTGCATTAACGAATAAGCGGCTTCCATCATACGTGCACCACCTGATTTTGAAATCATTACAAAAGGCAATTTGTTTTTGATCGCATGATCAATACCTCTGGCGATTTTTTCTCCCACAACAGCTCCCATAGATCCACCAATAAAGGCAAAATCCATACAGCAAATTACAAGTTCTTTTCCTTTAGATTTTCCCACTCCGGTACGCACAGCGTCCTTTAAGTGTGTTTTCTCCATTACGTCTTTCAATCGTTCTGCGTATTTTTTTGTATCCACAAAATGCAGAGGATCTTTAGAAGTCATGTTTTTATCTAATTCAACAAACTCATTATTGTCGAATAAAATTTCAAAATAGGTTGCGCTTCCAATTCGAACATGAAAATCATCTTCCGGGCTTACAAATAAGTTTCGGGCTAATTCGTCAGCGTCAATAATTTTTCCTGTAGGAGATTTGTACCACAATCCTTTCGGAACGTCCATCTTATCTTCAGTAGCAGTTGTAATCCCTTTTTCCTGTCTTTTAAACCAAGCCATATTGAATGTTTTTTTTGTTTCAGGCTTCAAGTTTCAAGTTGCGAAACCTGAAACTTGAAACCTGAAACTTTCAACTTTTTTATTATAATGTATTTACGTTATTCAAGTCTGCAAAAGCTTGCTCAAGTCTCGTGTTGAACGTTACTTCGCTTTCACGTACCCATTTTCTTGGGTCATAATATTTTTTGTTCGGAACATCAGCACCTTCCGGGTTACCAATTTGAGTTTTTAAATAGTCAATGTTTTTAACCATATAATCACGAATTCCTTCTGTGTATGCAAATTGTAAATCGGTATCGATATTCATTTTGATTACTCCGTATCCAATTGCTTCTCTGATTTCTTCAAGTGTAGAACCTGAACCTCCGTGGAAAACAAAATCTACCGGGTTATGACCAGTGTTGAATTTGTTTTGAACGAAATCCTGAGAATTTTTTAAGATTTTCGGAGTCAATTTTACGTTTCCTGGTTTGTAAACACCGTGAACGTTTCCAAAAGCAGCTGCAATTGTAAACTTAGGGCTTATTTTAGATAATTCTTCATAAGCATAAGCTACTTCTTCTGGCTGAGTGTATAATTTTGAACTGTCAACATCAGAGTTGTCAACACCATCTTCTTCACCACCTGTAATACCAAGTTCGATTTCTAATGTCATTCCCATTTTGCTCATTCTTGCCAGGTACTCTTTACAGATTTCGATGTTTTCTTCGATTGGCTCTTCAGACAAATCGATCATATGTGAACTGTACAATGGTTTTCCTGTTTCTGCAAAATGTTTTTCAGAAGCATCTAATAAACCATCAATCCAAGGTAATAATTTTTTTGCACAGTGGTCAGTATGAAGAATTACAGTTGCTCCGTAAGCTTCTGCCAAAGTATGAATGTGTTTTGCTCCGGCGATTCCACCAGCGATTGCTGCTTTCTCTCCTGCATTAGATAATCCTTTTCCAGCGTTAAATTGTGCTCCTCCGTTTGAGAATTGAATAATAACTGGCGCGTTTAATTTTGCGGCAGTTTCAAGAACTCCATTGATTGTACTTGAACCAGTAACGTTTACTGCAGGTAAAGCAAATCCTTTTTCTTTCGCATAGTTAAAAATCTCCTGAACCTGATCTCCTGTAGCTACCCCTGGTTTAATATTGTGTGCCATTGTAATTTTTTTTAGTTGTTTTTAGTTTTTAGGTTGCAAAAATAAGAATTAATTAGCATTAGAATGGATAATTTATTCCAAAATTTAAAACCGAGTGACCAAAATTGTATTCTTTAAACCAGCGATCTCCCTTCTCATGTGCTGGGTTATAGGTCTTAAAGCCCATATCCAAACGAATAACAAAAAAGCTCAAATCGTAGCGTAAACCAAATCCTGTACCCAACGCAATTTCAGCTAAATCGTTTACGCCAGAGAATTTTGCCTTCTCGTCAACCACATTATCGAGCACATTCCAGATATTTCCGGCGTCTGCGAAGATAGCTCCTTTGACAGCGCCAAAAATTTTAAAACGAAGTTCGGCACTCATTGCAATTTTCATATTGGCCTCATTAAAATCGTTTACAGCATCGGTACTTCCCGGACCCAAAGCATAGGGCTGCCATGCACGGTTGTCATTTGAACCTCCTGCATAATAACTTCGGGAGAACGGAATGTAGTTTGAGTTCCCAAATGGAATCGCAATTCCGAAAAAGCTTCGTACAGCCAGTACTTTTTCTTTTCCAAAATCCCAGTGTTTGATATAGTCAAATTCGGTTTTGATGTATTCTGAATACTCCAGATTGAAAATTTCATAATTACCGTTTCCGTTTTTCTGAAAGTTCCCAACACGCGAAATAGCAGATAACAAACTACCAGCCGATTCTATTTTAGTTTTAAACTGATAAAAAGTATTATCGGCAAGATCTTTTTTAGTGGTTTTGGTAAAACTATAGCTGGTGGCTAAAATAAAGTCGTTTTCAGTCAGACGAATCCTTCTTTCTTCGATGCTTTCTACATCTCTGTAGTTCGGATCTGAAGGAGTCAGGGTTGTTTTTCGGGATAATACATCACTAGTAAATCCGACAGTTCCTTCAGGAATAGTAAGATTTTTGTCGGTAGTGTTGTCAAAATAGGAGTCGTTTATATTGTAGTTTTTACCGATATTGTTAAGCTCTCTATAGGAAGAAGTGTATACGTTAAAATAGTTATTCGGATTTAAATTGCGTACAAATTGTGCATTAAGCAATTCAAATTTTGCTGTATTCCCTCGTTTAGGAGACCAGTTGTAAGCAATTCCTCCGGTGAAATTTTCTTTGTCCAGACCAATGTTTCTTTGTTTGGAAAAACCTCCGGCAATGCTGGTGGAAGGAATCATTCTTTTCGGAATAATTTTTTCAGTTCCAAAAGGCAATAAGATTCTTGGGAAATTTAGTTTTAAATCAACACCATACTCCGAAACGTTGAAGAAATTGTTGTTCGGATTCGCCATATCGCGGGACGAACCTAAATTCAAACGGGTCGAAATTTCTAAAGTTTCAGCTCTGTTAAAGACGTTTCGGATTGTTTCGGAAATACTGGCTCCGATACCAAAATCCTGAATATTAGAGTGTGTAACGTCAAAAGTAGCTCCAAAGCTGTATTTCTTTCTTGGGGTAAGATAAACATTCGCAATTAAGGACTGTGCGGTCGAGTCGCGTTTGTCCACTTCATATTGAATCGACGGATAGTTGAAAATTTTCAAGTTGTTCAATGCTCTTGAAGAAAGGGTAGTTCTGGTATCCGAAAAAGTATTTCCCTTATTGATAAAAACCGCATCGGTAATGGCGCGTGGTTTGTATTTCAGTTTTTTATAACTGTATAGGTTGAAGTTGTTGTAAGTAGTACTGTCTGTAATTTTGTTTTTGGCATTTGCAGCAGAATAATCGGTGTAGATGTTTACATCGCTAATTTTGTACAGTTTAAAAGGCTCTGTTCTGCTGGAATCTCTTTCCTGAATATTGTTGTTGTTTACAATTAACATTACATTGGCTTTGTCTTTTTTGCCAATAGTATCGATGTCAAAAGTCACATAGGTAGGTTGAAAATAATAAGCTCCGTGGTTTCTGAAATAGGTTGTAAGACGGTTTTTTTCTTCTTCAAAATCACTGGTTTTGTATTGTTTTCCTGATTTTATAGCAGAAGGGTCATTGTTAATCCGATACAATGAGTCTAACGCAGGAGTCATTATTTTGGTTTTAATCGTGTCTAAAGTGTAGGCAGGGCCAGTTGCAATATTGTAATTTATTTTGGCTTTCTTTCTTCCAACACTGTCAATGCTATAATCTGTTGCTACCTTAAAATAACCATTGTTAAAATAATAGTATTTTAGACGCAGAAGTGTTTTCTTTGTTTTGGCAGTGTCAATAATTACGGGTGCTTCACCGGTGCTTTTTAAGAACTCATGAATACCTTTGTATAGGAAAGATTGTCCAAGACGATCGACTTGTTTGGCCGATAAAAGTTTGGACTGGCGTTCGTACAACCCCGGATTGTTTTTGAATTTAGCCTTATAGGTAGAATCCGGATTTAAATTGGCTAAGTTGTATAAGTTCAAACGAAGACGATATCCTAATAAGGTACCGTTTGGTTTTTGATACATTTGATTGAAGGCCGTTTCGTCGTTAGTTGACTTGCCATTTACAAGAATAGTATTTTTAACAAGAAGATTTTTTCCATCAGGAACTCTTTTTACAGCATCACAAGCGCAAATAAATATTGCTATTAGGATAAATGCTATTATTTTTGTGGAATTCTTTTTCAAGTGTTCTTAAATATTTAATTCAAAAGTACATTATTTTATGGTTAGTAAAAACCAAATAAAACTTATCTCAGGTTTACATCAAAAAAAGCAACGTTTTGCAAATCAATTGTTTTTCGCCGAAGGAGTAAAAGTAATTCAAGAATTGTTGCAATCCAATTTTGAATTAGAGCATTTATACACGACTCTAAATGATTTTGAAGAAGTTCATTCTTCAAAGCGAACGCTGATTTATGAGCAGGAACTTAAAAAAATAAGTGCTTTGTCTACTCCAAATTCCTGTTTGGCGGTTTTCAAAATTCCTGCCGAAAAGGAAATAATCGATTCGGGTTTGATTTTAGCGTTAGACGATATTCGCGATCCCGGAAATTTAGGTACCATTTTGCGTCTTTGTGACTGGTTTGGTATCAAACAAATTGTTTGTTCTAAAGAAACCGTTGATATTTACAATCCAAAAGTGGTGCAGGCCACAATGGGATCTATTACCAGAGTAAATGTTAGTTATGTCGATCTCGAAACTTTTATAGCTCAAACCAAATTAGCTGTGTTTGGAACCTTTATGGATGGCGAAAACATCTATAAATCCAATTTGCCCCAGGATGGAATCATTATTATGGGTAATGAAGCCAATGGTATTTCGGCAGAAATTGAAAAAAGGGTCACAAGCCGAATCACAATTCCAAGATTTGGAGAGCTTCAAAAAACTGAAAGTTTAAATGTAGCTACCGCAACAGCAATTATTCTTAGTGAATTTAAACGAAATAGTTAAGTATTTGTTTTAATGGAAAGTAAAATTTATTAAAATAGCTCTTGATTTCATCGAATCGATATTGTCCGTCCATGGGCTAGGTCCGTTTGCCGGATTATCACGAATTAGTTCATCGCTGATCCCAAACATTCCTCGTATAGAAGGAGAGAAGATGAAATATTCAGAGAAAATGTCAATTCCAAAACCCAGTTCGTAAGCAGCAGTCCATTGTTTTACTCTGAATTTCCCTTCAAAGTTGTCGTCTTTTGATTTGGCATTGCTCGATAAATTCAGTGTCGAAGACATTCCGCCAACTAAATAAGGACGGATGTTTCCGGTACGCAAAGCAGAGAATTTCAAAAGCAAAGGAAAATGGATGTACGTACTGTTTACTTCTCTAAGATAGTCTTTTTGTAAAGGTAAATTTGGGTAGTGTAAGTCACGCTTTGTATAGTACAATCCCGGTTCAAAACGAAGATTGATGTATTCCTGCAGTCTTAAATCGGCTACAACACCAACATTAAATCCGGTTGTTTTTTTTACCTGAATATCCGGACCGGGAGCTTTGTAGTCAAACTTAAAATCGAAACTGTTAAACCCAAGATAATAACCAAAATACAGGCGTTGTTTTTGCCAGTTTTCGAGATTGATAATAGGATCTTTGCTAAACATACTCTTAGCAAATTGCGAATATCCTTGTGTCGATAAGACTAATAGAAGTAAGACTACAGTTTTTTTCATACTATTTTTTAGATGCAGAATAAATGGTTGCAACGCCAAAAGTTTGAGGCATTGCCACAACATCTATAAACCCAATTTTTCTTAAAATATTGTTCAAAGCTTCTCCGTAAGGAAAAACTGCAGCAGACTCAGACAAATAGCCATAGGCTGAATTGTCTTTAGAAAACAGTTTTCCAATAATTGGAAGGATGTTTTTGCTGTAAAATTTATAGCCTTGTTTGTAAGGGGTTTTGTCCGGAACGGAAGTTTCCAGAATTACAAAAACACCATTTGGCTTTAAAACTCGTAGGATTTCTGCAAAACCTTTTTCCAGGTTTTCGAAATTTCGAACTCCAAATCCAACCGTTATGGCATCAAAATAATTATCATCAAAAGGAATCTTCTCAGAATCTCCTAAAACCAAATCGATAGTGTTGGATAATCCTTTTGCCTGAACTTTTTTCTTTCCTACTTCCAGCATTCCGGCTGAAATGTCTAAACCGATGATTTTTTCAGCGTTGGTTTGCGACATTAAGATCGCCAAATCACCTGTTCCGGTTGCGATATCAAGAATGATTTTTGGTTGGGTATCCGAAACAATTTTAAGTACTTTTTTTCGCCATTTGGTATCAATTCCAAATGAGATCACACGATTTAGATTGTCATAGTTACCGGAGATGTTGTCAAACATTTGGGCAACCTGCTCTTTTTTACCTAAAGAAGAGTCTTTATATGGGGTTATTTTTTCAGACATTTTTTTTATTTACGCAAATATAATACAATCTGTCTTAACTGTAATTGGGTTTTTTATTTTGTGCTTTAATTGTTTTAAAAGTAGCCTTTTAATTGCTGCAGGAGATTTTGTTTTCTGGCATCACCAAAAATGGTTATTTTGAAAAAATCACCAAAAGTGGGTATTGTGGGACGATGCATTTATGTGCACTTTTGTCTTAGTAATAATAATGAAGTTTTAAAGATTGATCTTTAAAAAATGGCTCAAACAATTGAGTATTACTTTACACTTGTACTTAATTTGTTCAGGAAAGAGGTTGAAAAAAAGTATTGTTCTTGGGGGTCAATACTCTATTCTTTTTTTTAAAGTGTGAAATACGTTCTTAGGATTAAATTTGTTTTTGGAAATTTGTCTTTAATATCTTAGTGGTATTTGTTATTAAAGACGGCCCGTGAGATAAAATCTCAACAAACAGTGTTATTCAATTATTTCAGATGCTATTCTGGCATTTGTTATTCTATTTAAACTTATTTCCTGAGTGAGTCCATTATCAAGGTTAATTACATTTAAAAACATCCTCCCAAAAGAGGATGTTTTTTTATTTCTTGATATAAGTCTCGTAAGTATAATCGTAAAGATGTTTCTCGTCTTTAAAGTTTTCTTCTGCTTCTACAAGCTGCCACTCATTTTCGTTGATTTTAGGAAAAAAAGCATCTGCGTCAAAAGTGTGGTGTACTTTGGTAATTTCAATGATATCCGTGTAAGGTAGCCCGAGGTTGTAAATTTCACCGCCTCCAATAATATAGGAGTCCTCATTTTCAGGACAGATTGCGATTGCTTTTTCAATAGAATCGACCACAATACAGCCTTCCGGTTGATAATCATTCTGGCGTGTTATGACAACATGAACCCTGTTTGGTAAAGGTTTAGGGAAACTTTCGAAAGTTTTTCTCCCCATAATGATGTGATGATTGGTCGTAAGAGATTTGAATCTTTTAAAATCATTTGGTAAATGCCAAACTAATTCATTGTTTTTTCCAAGTGCGTTATTTTCGGCAACAGCCGCTATCATTATAATCATGGCATTCTAAACTAAATTTTATTTTCAGAATCTTCATTTACTTTCGACTCTAACTGAGTAATTCTTTTCTGTTGCAAAGCAACAAGTCGGTCAATTTGTTCTCTTTCCCATTTTTTGTTCATAAAACGGTCTGTAATATACACTTTGATGAAATGTAAAATAAAGATAAAGAACCAGATTGTGATGACCCAAATACACCAGTTTTGGCCGGTGGTGGCTCCTAAACCGAAAAATCTATTGGCGATAAACAAAAATAAACTTCCTAAGAGAAAAAGTACAAAATGAAAATAAAGGATCTTCTTTTGTCTGATTCTTCTTCTGGCATATTCGTATTGTTCGTGTGCTTCCTTTTCCATAAGATATAAATGAGGTCATAAAGTTAAAATTTATTTTGTAATGACCCTATTTAGTTTCGGGAATATTTCTTTTAAAGCGACTTAGCGCTTTGAATTCCAAAATTTTATGCGGATTTATTTATTGATATGGTTAAAAAAATAATGTGTTTTTGATATTATCACAAATCGATTACGGGGGTGCCCAGAGTTCAGACGAATTTATGTAATTTAGTCTATGAATCTAAAAATTAAATAGTTATGTCTTTAAAGAAACAATTTGTGAAAACAAAACCGGTATGTAAAGTCACCTTTACAATAGAAGCAAAAGAGGCAAATTCGGCAGCAGTTGTTGGTGATTTTAACAATTGGAATCCCGAAGAAGGAACTTTGAGTAAGTTGAAAAATGGAACTTTTAAAGCCACTTACGACTTGGTGAAAGATGCCATTTATGAATTCAAATATGTAATTGACGGCGTTTATGCGAACGATCCTGAGGCAGATTCGTATAAGTGGAATGATTATGCCGGAAGCGAAAATAGCGTTCTGGTAGTATAAAAAAATCCGCTTAAATCTTAAGCGGATTTTTTTATGTTTTATACAGCAACACTCCCTTTTATGCCGGCATGCGGCTCGTAATCTAAAAGCGTGAAGTCGTTATAATCAAAATCGAAAATGTTTTTAATCTCCGGATTTAAAACCATTTTTGGTAAAGGTTTTGGCTCGCGTGTTAGTTGCAGCTCCAATTGTTCAAAATGATTGTTGTAAATGTGCGCGTCTCCAAAAGTGTGAATAAATTCTCCCGGATCCAGATCGCAAACCTGTGCAATCATTAAGGTAAGCAAAGCATAAGAAGCGATGTTAAACGGAACTCCTAAAAATATATCGGCACTTCGTTGGTACAATTGACAAGAAAGTTTTCCTTTTGTTTCTCCTTTTTCAGTGTCAGGACTTGTAACATAAAATTGAAAAAAGGCATGACAGGGAGGTAAGGCTGCTTTGTTGTTTGCAACGTTTTCTTCGAATGATTTTTTGGTATCCGGCAATACGGAAGGATTCCATGCTGAAACCAGCATTCTTCGGCTATTCGGGTTCGTTTTTAGCTCTGTAATCAATTCAGAGATCTGATCAATTTCTTCGCTGTTCCAATTGCGCCATTGATGTCCGTAAACAGGACCTAAATCGCCATTAGAATCTGCCCAGGCATCCCAGATTTTTACTCCGTTTTCCTGAAGGTATTTTATATTTGTATCTCCTTTTAAGAACCAAAGCAGTTCGTAAATGATCGATTTTAAATGTAGTTTTTTGGTAGTAACCATTGGGAAACCTTCACTTAAATCAAATCGCATTTGGTAGCCAAAAACACTTTTGGTTCCTGTTCCTGTTCTATCTCCTTTTTGACAGCCGTTATCTAAAACATGCTGTACTAAATCTAAGTATTGCTTCATGGTGCTTTAAGCTTTGGGCTTTAAGCTTTAGGCTTTATCCTAAATACTTATAGCTTGTTTTTTATGTTTCGCGCTTTAAGCTTACGGCCTAATGCCTATGGCTTATCGCCTTAAATTATCTTTTCGAAATTTCGTCCCTAATTTTAGCTGCTTTTTCATAATCTTCCTGAGAAACGGCCTGATCTAAAAGTTCGTTAAGTTCCTGCAGGCTATGTTTGGCGTAAACATCTCCGGATTGGTTGCTTTCTTCTTCGCGGCCAAAGGTTTCAGGATTCGAAAGCACATCATCAATTTCCTGAGAACCCTGATCGGTTTCTGCGGTATTTGATTTTAAATAAATTCCGGCTTTGTCCAGAATGTTTTTGTAAGTGAAAATCGGGGCATTAAAACGCAAAGCCAATGCAATAGCGTCAGAAGTTCGGGCATCGATAATTTCCTCGATTTTATCTCTTTCGCAGATTAAACTCGAATAAAAAACACCATCAACAAGCTTGTGAATAATCACTTGTTTCACCACAATGTCAAATCTTTCAGCGAAGTTTTTGAACAGGTCGTGTGTTAACGGACGAGGAGGTTTAATTTCTTTTTCCAGGGCGATAGCAATAGATTGCGCTTCAAAAGCACCAATAACTATTGGCAATTTTCTTTCGCCATCAACTTCATTCAAAATTAAGGCATAAGCGCCATTTTGAGTTTGACTGTATGAAATTCCTTTTATGGATAGTTTTACTAGACTCATATATGTGGGAAAAAAAGGGCAATTATTGCCTCATTTTAATACTTTTTTTGATTGAAAAATAAAGGTGCAATTTTAATCAAAAAATATGGAACAAAAAAGCTACCTAAAACAAAGATACGATTTATCTTGTTTTTAGGTAGCTATATTTTTATAGAGAATTTTTAAACTAAGAATGTTGTGCTTTAAAAGCTTTTAGTTTCTCAATTAATTGCGGAACAATTTCGAAAGCATCGCCAACTACTCCGTAATCAGCTACTTTAAAGAAAGGAGCCTCAGGATCGTTGTTGATTACAACTTTTACTTTTGAAGAGTTGATACCTGCAATGTGCTGAATTGCACCAGAAATTCCTATTGCAATATATAAGTTAGTGGCAACCGGTTTTCCAGTTTGTCCAACGTGTTCACTGTGAGGTCTCCATCCTAAGTCAGAAACCGGTTTAGAACATGCTGTTGCAGCACCTAATACTGCAGCAAGATCTTCAACTAATCCCCAGTTTTCCGGACCTTTTAATCCACGTCCTCCAGAAACTACAACGTCAGCATCAGCGATAGATACTTTTCCTGTTACTTTTTCTACAGATTCTACTTTTACTCCAAAATCATTGTCACCAATGGTTGGGTTAAAATCTTCTTCAGTTGCAGATCCTGCACTTTCAAAAATTCCGTAAGAGTTTTTAGCTAGACCAAGAACTTTTACGTCTGTAGCGATTTCAGTAATGTTGAAAGCTTTGTTAGAAAAAGCATTTCTTTTTACCTGAAAAGGAGAAGTGCTTACCGGTAATCCAACAACATTTGAAGCGAAACCAGCGTTTAAAGCTACTGCAACTAATGAAGAAAGGTAAATACTGTCTGTTGTAGAAGAAAGTAAAACTACTTTTGTAGCTTCTTTTTCAGCGGCTTGTTTGATAACGTCAGCATAAGCTTTGGCAGTAAAACCAGCTAATTTATCGTTATTTACTTTTAATACTTTATCAACTCCGTATTTTGATAATTCGCTTACATCGCTAATGTTTACAGTTAAAGCGGTAACTGTTGTTCCTAAAGTTTCGGCTACTTTTTTAGCGTAAGAAGCCAATTCGAAAGCAACTTTTTTAAATTTTCCTTCTGCAGATTCTGCATATATTAATATTGACATAATTTTTTGTTTAGAAGTTTAAAGTTTCAGGTTTCAAGTTTATGCAAACTGAAAACTGCGACTGAATACTGATTACTAGATTACTTTAGCCTCGTTGTGTAATAAATTGATTAACTCATCTAAATTATCAGGAGAAACTAATTTTACTGCTGATTTAGGAGCTGGTTTTTCAAATTTCACCGCTTTTGTATTTACAGGAGCATCAACTGGTTCAAGAATAGTTAAAGCTTTTGTTCTTGCTGTCATAATTCCTCTCATGTTTGGAATACGAAGGTCTTTTTCTTCAACAAGACCTTTTTGACCACCAATGATCAAAGGTAAAGTAGTACTTACTGTTTCTTTTCCACCATCGATTTCGCGAACTGCTTTTACATTGTTGCCTTCAACAGTGATAGCAGTACAAGAGTTTAAAAAGTTAGAGCCTAAGATTCCGGCGATCATTCCAGGAACCATTCCTCCGTTGTAATCTAAAGATTCTTTTCCGGCAATTACTAAATCATAACCACCATTTTTAATTACTTCTGCCAATTGTTTTGCAACAAAAAAACCATCAGTTGGGTTAGCATTTACACGAATCGCTTCGTTTGCACCAATTGCCAAAGCTTTACGTAAAGTAGGCTCAGTATCAGGTCCTCCAACATTTACAACCGTTACAGTTGCGCCTTGTTGCTCCTGAAACCAGATTGCACGGGTAAGACCAAACTCGTCATTAGGATTAATTACATATTGAACACCATTGGTATCGAATTCTGAGTCACCATTGGAGAAGTTAATTTTTGAAGTAGTATCAGGCACATGGCTGATGCAAACTAATATTTTCATAAGTATATATTTTGATAAATTATAAAATGCTTCTACAAATTTAGAAATTAAAATTGAAATAATATACTATGCATGCATAATATTTTTTTAAAACTATTACGTTTTCGCAGATTCTGAAATTATAAAAGCCTTTTGGGGTCATCAAATAGTGATAATGTAGTGATGTTTGCTGATTCTTAGGGATTTTTCAAAATGGGGGAGCTGGAGAACTGTTAAAATTTGCCGCCATTTATACTATAATTTGAGATGCTGCGTTAGAGAGGAAGAATTTTGCTGAATCAGAATCCAACAAAAAAAGTTGAGTTTGTCTGAAAAAAGTTTTTTGGGTGATAAAGTAGTTATTACATCGATTTCGTAAATGTCACAATAAAATTTAAAAAGTTAAAAGCGGATGACAGAAGGAAGTTCGTGTGATTTTAAATTTAATTTATGCTTTTAAGTTATTTAAAATATTTATTTTTGCTCTTCAGAAAATTCAACATACAATATAAATATGAGAACAATACAATTTAGAGAGGCCATTTGTGAAGCGATGAGCGAAGAAATGCGTCACGATGAATCCATATATTTAATGGGCGAAGAAGTTGCAGAATACAACGGAGCTTACAAGGCTTCAAAAGGAATGCTTGCTGAGTTTGGCGAAAAAAGAGTAATCGATACTCCAATTGCTGAGCTTGGTTTTACAGGGATTGCAGTAGGATCAGCGATGAACGGATGTCGTCCTATTGTAGAGTACATGACTTTCAACTTCTGTTTAGTAGGTATTGATCAAATTATAAATAACGCTGCTAAAATGCGTCAAATGACAGGTGGACAATTTAATGTGCCTATCGTTTTTCGTGGACCAACTGCTTCTGCAGGTCAATTAGGAGCGACTCACTCACAAGCTTTAGAAAACTGGTTTGCTAACACTCCGGGACTTAAAGTTGTGGTACCTTCAACTCCTTATGATGCAAAAGGACTTTTAAAATCGGCTATTCGTGATAATGATCCTGTAATCTTTATGGAATCTGAGCAAATGTATGGTGACAAAGGAGAGGTGCCGGACGGAGAATATACAATTCCATTAGGAGTTGCCGATATTAAACGCGAAGGAAAAGACGTTACAATCGTTTCTTTTGGTAAAATTATCAAAGAAGCTTTTATTGCAGCTGATGAATTAGCTAAAGAAGGGATCTCTTGTGAAATTATCGATTTAAGAACAGTTCGTCCAATGGATAAAGAGACTATTCTTACTTCTGTTAAAAAAACAAACCGTTTGGTAATTTTAGAAGAAGCATGGCCGTTTGCAAGTGTTTCATCTGAAATCACTTATATCGTTCAGGAACAGGCTTTTGATTTTCTTGATGCGCCAATTCAACGTATAACAACAGCAGATACACCTGCGCCTTACTCTCCTGTTTTACTAAAAGACTGGTTGCCAAATGCAGCTGATGTAGTAAAAGCAGTAAAGAAAGTAATGTACAAATAGTAAATTAAACGATACTTATAAAACTTCATCAGTCATACCTATTATTGATGAAGTTTTTTTTTGCCAGATTATGAAAAAAATAATTTTACTCAGCTTGTTTTTTGTACTCGCAATAGCGGGTAGCGTTATTGCACAAACCAAAGTGAGTGGAATTGTTTTGGACAAATCTAATCAGCCAATTCCGTTTGCTAATGTTGTTTTTAAAGGATCCAATACGGGGATCGTTTCTAATGAAGATGGACGTTTCTATCTCGAATCGCCTAATACTTACACCACTTTATTAGTAAGTTCGGCAGGATTTTCAGATCGGGAGGTTACACTTGAAAAAGCCGTAAACTATGACTTTAAGATCGTTTTAAGCGAAGCTGAAGCATTGAATGAAGTCGTGATTTTTACCGGAAAGACCTCTAAGAAAAATAATCCGGCACTGGATATTCTTAGAAAAATATGGGAGCGCAAACGTAAAAACGGACTGTACCAATTCAATCAGTATCAGATGCAAAAGTACGAGAAAGTCGAGTTTGATATGAACACGATCGACAGTGCTTTTATGAAAAATAAACTCTTCAAGGGAATGGAATTTGTATTCAAACACGTTGATACATCTGAAGTTACCGGGAAAACATATCTGCCGATTTTTATTAGCGAGTCGCTGTATGATGTGTATGGAGATAATAAATTAAAGAAAACAAAAGAGAACCTGACCGGAAATAAAACTTCTGGATTCAATGGTAATCAACAGATTTTATCTTTCGTGAAAGATCTGTACTCCGATTATAACATTTACGACAATCACCTGAAATTCTTCGACAAGAGCTTTACAAGTCCTCTTTCCCGAACAGGAATTGATGTGTATAATTATGTTTTAAAAGACAGTGCTTATGTTGATAAAAAATGGTGTTACAATATCGTTTTTTATCCAAGACGTAAAAATGAGCTGACTTTTAAAGGAGATTTTTGGGTAAACGATACCACTTTTGCGATCAAAAAAATTAATATGGCCGTTACTAAAAGCGCCAATATTAACTGGGTAAAAGATATTTATATCGAACAGGAATTTGAGGTTGAGAATGATTCTGTGTTTCTCTTAACCCGTGATTATATGATGTCTGATTTTGCTTTGAACAAAAAAGAAAAATCAAAAGGAGTTTACGGGAAACGTACAACTTTGTATAAAGGTCATAAATTCAATCTTCAAAAACCAGAGAGTTTTTACAAGCAGGAAGTCAATTTTATTGATAATGCCGTTTACAACAAATCGAATGAATTTTGGGATGAAAACCGTTTTGAAAAACTCAACAAGGACGAACAGGGTATTTACAAAATGCTCGATACGCTGCAAACGGTCAAAAGATTCAAGCAGCTCTATAGTTTAGTTTCTATTTTGGGTAGTGGTTACGTCGAGTTTAAGAATTTTGATTTTGGACCTATCTTCTCCACTTTCGGGTATAATGAAGTTGAAGGCTTACGATTGCGAGCAGGAGGAAGGACTTATTTTGGACCTAATGATCCATGGCGCATACAAGCTTACACCGCATATGGTTTTGATGATAATAAATTCAAATACGGAGTTTCCGGAAAATGGATGGTGGATAAGAAAAACAGAATCATTATCTCCGGAGGAAACAGGCGTGACATCGAACAAATTGGTGCCAGCTTAACCACTACAAATGATATTTTAGGACGAAGTTTTGCTTCTTCTGCATTATTTACCACGGGAAGTAATGGAAAATTGACCAACATTAATCTGAGCAACATTTCGCTTGAAATGGAGCCTATGAAGAATTTTGTTGTTCAGGCCGGAGTTTCATACAGAACTTTAGAATCGGCTTCTCCGATCTTTAGTTTAGACTATTATACTACTTTGCCAACAGCAGCAAATCCGGCTGGGGTAATAGCAAACAAGGTAACACAGTCGGAAGCGAATATTCAGTTTGAGTTTATGCCCAATCGTAAGACAATCGGTTTTGGAGTAGAACGCAATATTGTTGACAGCCCGTTCAGTCATTTCTTTGTAAACTTTAGTTATGGTTTGAAAGGGGTTTTAAACAGCGATTTTGCATACCAAAAAGTACAGTTGTTTTACAAGCAGCCTATTATTATCGGACCATTAGGAAGATCGAATATTATCCTTGAAACCGGAAAAACCTTTGGTACCATTCCATTAGGATTGATGAGTGTAATTCCCGGAAATCAGACTTATTTTACCATCGAAAACACCTTTAGTAACTTAAATTTCTACGAGTTTATAACGGACCAGTATACCACTTTACAATGGAATCATGACTTTGGAGGGAGGCTGTTTGCAAGAATTCCGTTCATGAGAAAATTAAACTGGAGAGAATTTGTAGGAGTAAGAGCGGTACACGGAACTATTTCTAATGCTAACCGTGCCATTAATGCTTCAGGATTGCCTTATAATGCGCCGGAAAATGTGTATTGGGAATACAATGCCGGGATTGGAAATATCTTCAAAGTATTCCGTCTTGATTTCTCATGGAGAGGAAATTATATGAATATGCCGGACGCTACTAAGTTTGCAATAAAAGGATCGTTTGGTTTTTATTTTTAGATAAATTGTCAGATTTTTTCTTAATTTAGTTGCTATGAGTATAGCTATCGAAAGTAAGAATTTAAATTGGACAAATAATCTTAGAGTTTTAGCCACTGTCAGTGTAATTGTTGTACACGTAGCCTGTGATATTCTGTATCAGTATGGTACGATATCTAATTTTACCTGGTGGACTGGTAATGTTTATGACGGTCTGGTACGTTTTTGCGTTCCGGTTTTCCTGATGCTTACCGGAGCATTAATGCTCAATAAAAAATACGAACTGAGTGATTTTTTGAAAAGAAAATTTTCAAGAATAATTCTGCCCTTCCTTTTCTGGAGTTTCTTCTATATACTGTTAACCGTCAGAAGTGAATTTTTGATGCAATCTGAAAAAGCTGTCGATATTTTTAATCGGGCCTTCACGCTTCTTATAGGAGGGAGTTCCTTTCATTTATGGTACATTTATATGATCATCGGAATCTATCTTTTTATTCCGATTATAAGCAAGTGGATTCAGAATGCTACTGAAAAAGAGATCTTGTACTTTTTAGGCATTTGGATTTTTGCTTTAATGCTTAATCAGCCCATTTTTGCTGCCTTTCGAATCAATGTTGATCTGACCTACTTTACAGGTTTTTTAGGGTATCTGGTTTTGGGATACTATTTGTCGGTTAAGTCCTTTCAGTACGATGCCCGAAGACTGAAACAGATTTCGGTATTATTACTTTTTTTAGGTGCTCTTATTACCATTCTCGGAACTTATTTCCTGTCGACAGCAGAAGACTGTTTTAATGAATATTTCTACGGCTATCTGACTTTTAATGTCATGCTGGTTTCTATTGGATTGTTTATTTTCTTCAAAAATTCGAAAATTTCAAATCCAACTCTCGTTCGGGTGATTGGTTTTATCAATAAATACAGCTATGGTATTTATCTGGTTCATATTCTGGTTCTCCGGTTTCTGGTCTCTTCAGGAATCGATTATGATTTTATAAATCCGGTTTTGGCCATTCCCATTACAACGTTATTGTGTTTGCTGTTGTCTGCTGTTATTATCTACGCTGTCAATAAACTTCCTTACGGGGAATATATTTCAGGATAATTATTGCCGTAATTTTATTTAATTTTGAATCCACTTAAAATAAGGTTATGCAAGAAGCCATCGATTTTCTATCTGCCAAAAATCCGGTTTTTCTGGAAATTATCGAAAAATATGGACTGCCACCAATACCAAAACGCCCACAAGGTTTCGAAACCCTGGTATTGTTGATTCTGGAGCAACAAGTTTCGATCGATTCGGCGAAAGCTACATTCTTAAAAATAAAAGCCTATACCGTCTGTAATCCTGAAACCATGGCGGTTTTATCGGACGAAGAGTTTCGCGCATTGGGGGTAAGCCGTCAAAAAACAAAATACATTAAAATACTGGCCGAAGCCGTTCTGAGTAAAGAACTCGACATTGAAAGTCTGGCCACAAAATCGGCAAAAGAAGTTCGGGAAGAGCTTATACAGTTGAAAGGAATCGGAAACTGGACGATTGATATTTATCTGATGTTTTGCCTTCAGGAGCCCGATTTGATTCCATTAGGAGATATTGCAGTTGTCAACACCATCAAAGAATTACTGAATATTCACGACAAGCTGGAAATGGAAATTCATGCCGAACAATGGAGTCCGTATAGGTCCTATGCGACCTATTTGCTTTGGCATTATTATCTAAACAAAAGAAATCGAAAGATTACCTATTAACTCCCTGTTTTTTAAAAGAAAAGTACATAGATAAATGCAGTTTTTTATTGTAAAAAGGGATTCTTTAGTTACTTTTGCAGTCGAAATTATAGAAACAATAAAAAACGAAAATGACCGCAGACAAACTAACAACTTTCGATGTGTTAATCGAAATACCAAGAGGAAGCAGAAACAAATACGAATACGATTTTGAAATTAAAAGAATGCGTTTCGACAGAATGTTATTCTCTTCAATGATGTACCCGGCTGATTACGGATTTATTCCGGAAACTTTAGCTCTTGATGGTGACCCTCTTGATGTATTGGTTTTAGTAAACGAACCAACTTTCCCAGGATGTGTTATGGAAGTGAAGCCAATTGGGGTTTTCCACATGGCAGATGATAAAGGACCAGACGAAAAAATTATTTGTGTACCAGTTTCTGATCCAATCTGGAATTCATTAAATGATCTTTCTGATATCAACGGACACTTATTAAAAGAAATCGAGCACTTTTTCCAGGTATACAAAGATCTTGAAAACAAACAAGTAGATGTAGAAGGATGGGGAGATGTAAACGAAGCATTTGCAATTATCGCTGAGTGTACAAAACGTTTTGATGATATTGAAAACAAACCGGAAGGATTATTTAGCATTAAATAATTTTTAGCCCGCACCATTATAAAAAAAGCAATACTACCGTCAGGAGTATTGCTTTTTTGTTTAAATTCGTTCGAGTTAGTTTATTGACTTTTAACTATTAACCAAAAAACCATTACTATATTATGAATGCATTTATGATTTATTTGCCAATCGTTATGGCAATTTTAGGATTACTTTTCATGGGAATAAAAAGGGCTTGGGTTTTAAAACAAGATGCGGGCGACGGAAAAATGAAAGAGATTTCAGAACACATTTACGAGGGAGCCCTCGCCTTTTTAAAAGCAGAATATAAATTATTGACCATTTTTGTAATTATTGCCAGTATTGCTTTAGCCGGAATTACTTTTATCCCGGGAGTTAAAACGCATTTATTAATAGTAGTAGCTTTTATATTTGGAGCTTTATTTTCAGCTTATGCCGGTAATATCGGGATGAAAATAGCCACTAAAACTAATGTTAGAACTACACAGGCAGCCCGAACAAGTTTACCGCAGGCTTTAAAAGTTTCGTTTGGCGGAGGTACCGTAATGGGACTTGGTGTTGCAGGTTTAGCTGTTCTTGGACTTACAGGTTTTTTTATCATTTTCTTTAACCTTTTATCAGGAGGGGTGTGGAAAGACACCGAAACAATGACGGTTGTTCTTGAAACATTGGCCGGGTTTTCGCTTGGTGCGGAATCCATTGCTTTGTTTGCAAGAGTAGGAGGAGGTATTTATACCAAAGCTGCCGATGTTGGTGCCGATTTAGTAGGTAAAGTGGAAGCCGGAATTCCGGAAGACGATCCTCGTAATCCGGCTACAATTGCGGATAACGTAGGAGATAACGTAGGAGACGTTGCGGGTATGGGAGCCGATTTATTTGGTTCGTATGTAGCGACAGTTCTGGCCGCAATGGTTTTAGGAAACTATGTGATTAAAGATATGGGAGGCAACATTCAGGATGCTTTTGGAGGAATTGGCCCTATTTTACTTCCAATGGCAATTGCCGGTTTCGGAATTCTATTTTCGATTATCGGAACGACACTGGTAAAAATATCCGATGATAATGCCAAAGAAGCACAGGTACAAAAAGCTTTAAATATAGGAAACTGGGTTTCAATTGTTTTAACCGCAATTGCCTGTTTCTTTTTAGTGCAGCATATGCTGCCGGAAACGATGCAAATGAGTTTCTTCGGAGAAGGATCCAAAGACATCTCATCCATGCGTGTTTTTTATGCCACATTGGTCGGATTAGTGGTGGGTGGAGCTATTTCATCAGTAACCGAATATTATACCGGATTGGGAACAAAACCGGTGATGGCGATTGTACAAAAATCGTCAACAGGTGCCGGAACAAATGTAATTGCAGGTCTGGCGACCGGAATGATTTCGACCTTTCCAACCGTTTTATTATTTGCTGCTGCCATCTGGATTTCTTATGCTTTAGCAGGATTTTACGGAGTGGCTTTAGCGGCTTCTGCAATGATGGCTACAACGGCTATGCAATTGGCAATTGATGCTTTCGGACCAATTTCAGACAACGCCGGAGGAATTGCCGAAATGAGTGAATTACCAAAAGAAGTGCGTACGAGAACTGATATTTTGGATTCAGTTGGTAATACGACCGCTGCAACAGGAAAAGGATTTGCCATTGCCTCAGCGGCTTTAACGTCTTTGGCATTATTTGCAGCTTATGTGACTTTTACCGGAATTGACGGAATCAATATTTTTAAAGCACCGGTTTTGGCCATGTTATTTGTGGGTGGAATGATCCCTGTAGTTTTCTCGGCATTGGCGATGAACTCTGTTGGAAAAGCAGCGATGGATATGGTCTATGAAGTACGCCGACAGTTTAAGGAAATTCCGGGTATTATGGAAGGAACCGGAAAACCGGAGTACGGTAAATGTGTCGAAATTTCTACAAAAGCGGCTTTGCGCGAAATGATGCTTCCGGGAATTTTAACCATTGGTTTTCCAATTGCAATTGTATTATTAGGCAAATTAGTTTATGCAGACAACAATCAGTTAATAGCTGAAATGTTAGGAGGATATATGGCCGGAGTAACGGTATCCGGAGTACTTTGGGCTGTTTTTCAAAACAATGCCGGTGGTGCCTGGGACAATGCAAAAAAATCATTTGAAGCCGGAGTTTTGATCAATGGTGAAATGACCTATAAAGGTTCTGATGCGCACAAAGCAGCAGTAACGGGAGATACAGTTGGAGATCCGTTTAAAGATACATCAGGGCCTTCTATGAACATTTTAATCAAACTGACTTGTTTGATCGGTTTGGTAATTGCACCTATTTTAGGAGAAGGACATTCGTCTTCAGGAACGACCGAAAAAGGGACTTGTTGCAAAATGGAAATGCATGCAGCTGGTGTTTCAAAATGTGGTGATTTCTCTGCGATGAGCAAGGAAGAATGTATTAAAATGTGCAAAGAAAAAGGCTGTTCTGCAGAAGAAACCGCAAAGTGCCTGTCACATTATGATGCCAACGGAAAATACGTTCACCAAAAAACAGATTGTTTTGATACTACAAAATACAGTAAAAAAAGAGTAGAAGTTAACTTATCCACTGCCAACGGTGTCACAGTAGGAACGGTAACCAAAACCGAAAACGGTAAAACCACTACAGAAGTTTTTGAAGGAACAGAAGCCGAAGTAAAAGCAAAAATCGAAGCAGTAAAATAATACACCTATCCTAACAGGTTTTTAAAACCTGTTAGGATATTGGGTTTTAGAATCGGATAATGTATTTCTTCGTATTTTTCGATGAGGATTTCCGAAACAAAGAGCCATCGGCTCGGCCTAATTTTGTAGAACCGGATTTTAATCCGGTTTTGAAAGATAAAAAACAAAAAATGCCTCTAAATATTTAGAGGCATTTCTATTGGTATAAATTTGTGAAATTCGTGTTTCTAGAATAATCCGTTCAGCTCGGCATCAATTCTATTAATGATATTTCCTAAGTCTTCAGGATTGTCTACGAAATTAATATTGTCAACGTCAATAATTAATAATTTTCCTTTGGTATAGGTTTGCACCCACGCTTCGTATCTTTCATTCAAACGGCTTAAATAGTCGATTGAAATAGAATTTTCGTAATCACGTCCGCGTTTGTGAATCTGACCCACTAAGTTTGGAATTGAACTTCTTAAATAAATTAATAAATCAGGAGCTTTTACTAAGGATTCCATTAATTCAAACAGAGAAGTGTAGTTTTCAAAGTCACGGCTTGTCATCAATCCCATCGAATACAGGTTGGGAGCAAAAATATAAGCATCTTCATAAATGGTTCTGTCCTGAATGATTTTCTTCCCGCTTTCGCGAATTTGCAATACCTGACGGAAACGACTGTTTAAGAAATAAATCTGAAGATTAAACGACCAACGCTCCATCTGATGGTAAAAATCATCTAAATACGGATTATCAACTACATCTTCGTAATGGGGTTCCCATTTGAAATGTTTAGCCAATAATTTAGTTAAAGTAGTTTTTCCAGCTCCTATATTTCCTGCTATTGCTATGTGCATTACGGTGTTACGATTTTATAATTTGTGATTTCTTTAGTTGTAAAAATAGATAAAATTTGGTCTTTGTAGCAGAATTTGTCAAACGATTTTTCTAAAACTTCAATTTCAGAAAATGCATTTGGGTCTGCAGTAGTAATGTCTTTAAAATACAGCAAATTAGCTTTGCTGAAAATATACTGGTGATTGTTCACAATTTCGATAGCATCAAAATCGAGTACTTTCCCCAAAGCGGTGGTTTTTCCAAAAATAGTACACGAAAACCAATTGTTTTTTTTGTCGATCCAATAAAAAGTATTGAAATCGGTCAGGTAGTATTTTATCGATTCTGTTAAGGGTGTCGAAACGGTTTTGTATTCGTTATTCAGATAATCAAAAAGACCGATTTGCTGATTTAAACTATTGTAAACCCACAACCGATTTTGTGTCGACATTCCAATGGCAGAAGCAATAATAGGGGTATTGTTCAGCGAGAAATTAATCTCTGTGATTTTATTGAGCTGATTGTCCAGTAAAATAACGGTGTTGAAGTCTTCATAAAACAAAACTATTTTAAGCGGATTTTGTAAATCGACTTTGGTGATTGTTCCGAGTGAGACATTTTTATATTCAAAGACTTCTTTTTCTTTGATTTTGCTGAAGACATTATTTTTAATCTGATAGAAGTATCCAAAAGAATCATAACCCAGAAACTGATCGGCAGTATTGGTTAAATGAGAAAGAGGTACCGTCTTTATTTTTTGACTTTGTGAAAAAACAGCGGAGAACGAACAGATCATAAAAAGAAAGGATAAAAGAAATGGATGTGCCGCTCTGTTCATGATGTTTACGTTTCTAAGAGCCAAATTACAAAAAACTATAGTAGAAATTGCGTAAAACACCGAGATTTAGACTTTGGCACTTCATAAATCGTAATAGTCTAGCCAATAGGCGATTTTGTCTATAGCATAGGGGAGTTGATATATTTAACTTTCGGGATTTTAAAATAAACAATACATTTGAATATAAGTTTGTTAGACCCTCTCACCTTTTAAAGAAAACACAATGAAAAAAGTAATCTATTATATGTCAATGCTGCTTGTCGTTACACAGCTGCAGGCTCAGAAAGAATTTCAGGGAATGGCAGTTTACGAATCAAAAACACAGGCTCCGAAAATGGGAGAAATGCGTGGCAATCGTGATATTACGCCCGAAATGCAAAAGAATATTGAAGAACGAATGAAGAAAATGCTTGAAAAGACATTCATTCTGAATTTTGACAAATCGGCTTCTATTTATAAAGAAGAAGAAAAGCTTGATGCTCCGGGACAGCAGGCAGGTGGAATGCGTGTGATGGTAAATTCGTTTATGGGCGGCGGCGGAACCTTTTACAAAGATGTAAAAACCAAAACCTACACTGTAGATAAGGAGTTTATGGGAAAAGAATTCCTCGTAATAGATTCTCTGCCGAAGCTAAACTGGAAAATGGAAGCTGAAACGAAACAGATAGGAGGATATACCTGCTACAAAGCAACGGCAACGAAAGAACCAAGCAAAACCGATTTTAGAAATTTGAGACCTAAAGAAAAGGACGATAAAAAACCGGAGGCGAAAAAAGACGATGCCGGAAAAACTTCGGGAGAAACTAAAACGAACTTCGCTGACAATTTTGAAATGCCCAAAGAGATTATTATAACTGCCTGGTATTCGCCGGAGATTCCGGTAAATCAGGGGCCTGAGAATTATTGGGGATTACCGGGATTAATTCTGGAAGTAAATGACGGAAGAACTACCATTTTATGTTCGAAAATAGTATTGAACGCCAAAGATAAAGCAGAAATCAAACCTTCTAAAAAAGGGAAAGTAATTTCTCAAAAGGACTATGACGAAACGGTCATTAAAAAAATGGAGGAATTTAGAGAAATGAACCGTGGCCGTGAAGGCGGTCCTGGCGGTGGCCCTGTATTGATAAGACGTTAATTTGTAGTGCATCACCTTTAGTTTTTTCCGATGAAAAATATACTTGTCTTCGTCATTTTTTTAATGACCTCTCTTTGTGTTGCCCAAACGGTTCGTTTTGATGGTTTTATTCAGGATGAAAAAAAGAATCCGCTGGAAATGGCTAATATTATGGCTGTTAACACCGCTACAAAAGCTATGGACTCTTATGGGATTACCAACGACAAAGGAAAGTTTCAATTGACCTTGAAGCCCAACACTTCTTATTCGATTAAAATCAGTTACCTCGGTATGAAATCGAAAGAAATTGCGATTACAACACAAAGCACCAATATCGTTCAGAATATTGTGATGGATGATGCCGGTATTGAGCTGGAAGGCGTTGAGATTGTACGTGAAATGCCTGTTTCGATCAAAGGTGATACCATCGTTTACAATGCCGATTCGTTTAAATCGGGAACCGAAAAAAAGTTGGAAGATGTACTGAAAAAACTACCGGGTGTTGAGGTAAATGCCGATGGAGAAATTGAAGTGGAAGGTAAAAAAGTCAGCAAACTAATGGTCGAAGGAAAAGACTTTTTTGACGGAGATACCAAACTTGGAGTTAAAAACATTCCGGCCGATGCCATTGACAAAATTCAGGTTCTTAGAAATTACAATGAAGTTTCGGCACTAAAAGGCTTAGAGAACGATCAGGACAATGTGGCTATGAATATTAAACTGAAGGAAGGGAAAAAGAACTTTTGGTTTGGCGATGTAACAGCCGGAACAGGGGTTGGGGAAGTCGATAGTCGCTACATTATCAACCCTAAACTGTTTTATTACAGCCCGCAATACAGTATTAACTTAATTACCAATTTTAACAACATTGGCGAATTGCCCCTTACCGCGCAGGATTATTTTAAGTTCACCGGAGGCTTTAAAAACATGATGAAAAAGGGCGGGAGTAACTTTAATGTATCGTCCAACGACCTGGGAATTTCGATTTTGAGAAACAATCGGGCTAAAGAAATTGAAACAAAATTTGGGGCCACAAACTTTGCCTATTCCATTACAAAAAAATGGAATATTAGCGGTTTCGGAATACTATCCGCTTCAAAAACAGATCTGGAAACCAAATCGCAAACCACTATTTTAGATTCAGGAAACGAGCAAAAAAGAGACGAGCTAACCCATCAAAAAAATAATTTGGGATTGTTTAAACTCAGTTCGACTTATAAACCCAACGACAAATTTCAGTTTGACTATGATATCCTGACAAAATTATCCAAGCAAAATGAAGACACCAATCTGCTTCGCGAATCGGTTGTAAACAATGTTTCGGCCCTGGAGACTATATTAACCAATAAAAAGCAGGATCCGACCTCGATCAATCAGGATTTGAGTTTGTATTACACGCAGAGCGACAAGAATATTTTTGCTTTTGAAATGCAGCATTTGTATCAGGATGAAAACCCGTTTTACAATGCCAATTTGCGCACGCAGCCTTTTGATCTGGCGGGTTATACTTCGGGACAGGCCAGAAACGATCTGAATCAGGATCGATTTGTGAAAACCAATAAAGTAGATGCCAAATTGGATTATTACTATATGGTAACGCCAAAAAGCAACATCAATATTACGCTTGGAAATACATTTTCGTATCAGGATTTTAACTCTCACATTTTTCAGATTCTGGACAATGGAACTAAAAATGACCTGAACGATCCGGGGAATAACAACCAGGTAAAGTACAATTTTAATGATGCATTTTTGGGGATTCATTACAAGATACTGGCAGGGAAATTTACCCTGACACCGGGGGTGAGTGTGCATACATACAACATGAAAAACACCCAATCCGGAACAGATTATTCGCAAAACTTTATTAAAGTACTGCCTGATTTTTTTGCCTTGTATCAAATCAAAAAATCAGAAACGCTGACCTATAATTTTGCTTTGTCGAATGATTTTACCGATATCAATCAGTTGGCTTCGGGTTATGTTTTGTCTGATTACAGCAGTTTGTTTCGAGGGAATCGTTATCTGGAGAATGCAACATCACAGGTACATTCGCTGCGTTATTTCAAATACAATATGTTCAATTTTGAGAACATTTTTGCCAACGCAACCTATACTAAAAAAGTCGATGCTATTAAAACGAAAGCAAATTTTGAAGGAATTAATCAGTCCTCGTCGCCGTATAATTCCAATCTGGCCGATGAAACTTTTACCGGAATGGGGAATTACGGACGTTCTTTCCTGAAAAACTATAAAGCTTCGGTTAACGCCAGCTTCAATTGGTCAAAATTCAATAACATTCAGAACAACGTACTGGCCACTACCGAAAGTTTTAGTCAAAGTTATACCGTAAGAGCTTCAACAAACTATAAAAACTTTCCGAACATCGAATTTGGATATAATGCACTAATTAACAAATACAGCGGCTCAACCTTTTATACCGATAAGCCTTTTGCAAGATTGGATTATTACTTTCTGGACAGCTTTTCGTTTGTTTCAGAATATGAGTTTTACCACTACTACAATGGCAATAAAACGGTGGATAACGAATATGATTTTTTAAGTGCCAGTTTAATTTATCAAAAAAAGGACAGCAAATGGGAGTATAAAATTGCGGCGACGAACCTTTTAAACACAAAGTATCTCAATGATGATAGCTTCTCACAGTTTTCTACAAGGGTTTCTCAATATACGGTACAGCCACGTTATATCATCTTTTCGATGAAATATAATTTATAGTATTTTAAGTACAAAGTATGGACTTTCAGTACTCATTTTAATTAGAATACGGTATCTTTGCGCGCGATATTAACAACCAAAATTTTGAACATGCGCAATTTTACATGGAGTTTTTTAATGTTTTTTTGTTTCGTTTTTGCTTCTTTTTCTCAAACAAAAACGGTTGAAAAAGGAACTTATCTTTCCGCCAATAAAGGTCAGAACATCAAACTGAATTTGTTAGAGAATAATAAATACGAATTGGTTTTTTATTCCGGCGATTATAAGATAAAGGGAGATTCAGTATTATTTACTCCAATTGACAAGTTCGAAAGTGGTTTTGATCTTGCTTTTAAAAATGATAAAAAAGCCAAAAAAGTTAAAATTAAATTTATTAATCCTTCCTTTTACTCCTTTTTTATTGGTTCGCAAAACGGATCGAATGAGGTTAAGTACCAGCGATTATCAGATATTTGGAGCCAGGAAAATACAGACAATGCCAGCCCTGACGCTGAATTTGAAATTGACCGTGCAGATTACCTGTATTTGGTTTGCGAAGACTACAAGGGAGAAAGTAAAATTTCGAAATTTGCTTTGCCAAAAGAAGTTTCAGAAGTGACTATCAACTACCAACCCGATCTTTTTGCGGATTTGAATATTGTCGGTTTCTTTAATAAAAAGACAAATGAACTTATGGTTTCGGAGAGGCCCGGAAAGGATCCGTTAGTTTTTGTTAACGAAAAAGATGCCCTGCCTGAAAGAATGTCAAAAGTAGTTCCGCTGGAAATTAAGAGTATTGTAAATTGGACTTATCCGGGAAAAGAGATTGCAGAGAGTGAAGTGTATGCCGTAGTCGATTCTGCTGCTACAGCGGCTGATTCTTCTTTTGTTCTTGAAAAATATGATTTTAAACTTAAAGTCGAGAACAATCTTAAAAGCGCCCTTTCGGCAACTAAAGAAAGTAAAACTAAATTTCAGGTCGTTGTAATTGACAGCAAAAATACTTCAGCAAAAACTGATTTTGAAGCGGCTGTAAAAGATCAGGAAACGCAGCTTGCCTATACGATGTATGATTCCTATCATCCGGAATATGATTTGTACAACTATTATTTGACTACAGCCGAAGATAAAAAATGGCTGAAAACAAACAAAATTACAGATACACCCGTTATTGTTATTTTAGATTCCAACGGTGAATTTTTAGCCTCTGCAAAAGCTAGTTTAAAGGAAAAACAATATCACTTTAACTATTATGATGATTTTTATAAAAAACTGCAAAGAACCTCAGGGTTATTGGCCTTTAATAAAACCGTGAAAAATAAAAAGTCAAATGATACTGATTTTATTCAGGCTTTTAATAAATTGGCAGTTCTGGAAACACCATACGATTATAATGTGGAATCCGCAGCTGATGAAAATCCTGCTGAATTTAAGTTCGTGAGTACTGTTTTAGATAAAAAAGAAGTGGCTCAAATCTGGAAAAAACTAATTGAAACCCATCAAAAAGATACAAAACCGAACATGTATCTGGTAGAAACTATTTTGAAAGAAATCAAAAATCAGGGATTCTCTAAGCAATTTTTTAGCGAGGATAGGGTTTTAAATGATACAGATTTTCTTTCGATAGACTATTTAATCAAACATTATGATGCTATTGATACCGAGCGTCTGACTTTCAATGTTAAAGAAGGAGAAACACATTCAATTGGCAGTTTGAATACTGAAATTGCGCTTGCATTGCAGCAAAATCAATATGTTTATGAAAATGATGCATTGGCAGAAAAAAAGAATGACAAAACGATTGCGGTCTATAAAAAGCTAATAAATGCAGGAAAAGGAAATTTTGAGTGTTATCAAAATTACTTTACCTATTTAGCTGAGGTAGTAGATACAGATGGTTCCAATACCAATTATTTGAAAGAATTTACTACCTATTTCAAGACAAATTTAGTAACAGACAAAGGAAGTGCGATTGAAAAATTAGACGAAATGTTTGCTTCGATTGATCCTAATTCTCAATATTCTTATAACGGATGGAATTCATTTAAAGAATACCATTCTAATTTATGCAACTCGGCGGCATGGACAGTGGTTTCAAAGCCAGGAAATACCGGTTTTATGAAATCAGCGATTGGCTGGTCTGAATACAGTTTGGCAGTGACTAAAAACAATCCGTACTATTTGGATACTTTGGCGCAGTTGTACTATAAAGACGGGCAAAAAGAAAAAGCAATACAGACTCAGCTTTTAGCTACTAAATATTTAAATAATGATGTTGCAGAAGAGACAGCAACGGAGATCAGAGAGACCTTAACAAAAATGCAAAACGGAACGTATTAAAATCGAAGTCTTTTGTAAAGCAATACCCCCGACAGTTTCCAGGAACTGTCGGGGGTATTTTTTTATTTTTTAATTTGTACCAGTACGTTTATCATATAGCGATTTACGGTTTTCTTATTGTCTTTAATTTTGCCATTGGCGCTGAGGTACGTAATCAGAATTTTGTATTTTGAAGTTTGTACCTCCTGCGTTATTTTTTTGTCATACACCTGATTTCGTTTGAAGTCAGGAGTTACATTGATAAAATCAACAATTTTTAACGGAATGCTCTCTTTGTTAATCTCTAAGTTTAATCCGTAATCTTCTACCGTAGATTTAAGAGAGTAGCTTTTATTCTCAATTTTTACGCAATCATTACATTCATAAGGGTTGTCACTGGAGAGGTCAACAGAAAAGTCATATTCATGAATATTGATCACTTTGTCTTGCTGGTAATAAAAATAAAACGAATCATTGATTTGTTCTTCTCTGGCATATTCTGACTGATATTCATAACCTAAAGCTTCCATGATTTCATAATCGCTTGGGTCTTTCTCTTTTTTAAGAAGGGCATCCAGCTTGGTTTTGGCATAGGGAACCATGATTTCAACACCATAATTGCGCTCTAAAAAAGAAACAATACTGCTTAAATCCTGTTGTTGTTCGAAACTCAGTTTTTTAGCGGTTTTGTTTTGCATATAATTTTCAAAGCGGGCCAGCTGACTGTATTTCGAAATCGAATTGGCGCTTTGTGGTCCGGCTATAGAAAACAAGCCTGCGAGGCATAAACTTATCGGAATGAACTTTATTTTGGGATGCTTTTGAATGAGGAAATACCCCACAACAACGGATAACCATACCGACATTAATAGTACATAATAGCGTTCATGTGTAAAGCCATACAGATTGATTCGGTACAAAATGGCCCAAAAAAGCAATACTAATAACGGAATTAATAAAAAATAAAACCATCGGTTAAAAGTTCGCATCCAGAGATTAGCCGTTTCGGTTGCAATGGGATGAACCAATAAAAAAGATAAAATCCCGAAAATAGCAAACACCAAAACAAGATAGGAAACCCAGCCTACAGGCAAGGAAAAGGTGAGCAGAATTTTTGCTTCATAACAAATTAAAATCACCAGATACAGACTAATCAGGGGCAACAATACAAATTGAGTGAAGTTTTTAAGTCCTTTAGGGTAATTCAAAACCAGAGGAGCCGCGCTGTTATTGGTTTCCGGAACTCCGCTTAAAAAGAAAGTGGTATTAAAAATACCGGCGATCACAAAAAAGACATGCATATAAATACGATCGTAAAAATCAATATTGAAGAGCTTGTCAACCGCTAAAATCGCCAATGCCAAACCCGAATAGAGTACTACGCTGTACAAACCGGCGGTTAGAATTCTTAAAAAAAGCTGTTTGTTGAATTCCCAAAACTCATCCTGATTGTAAGCTCTTGGCAGGAAACCGGCAAACGAAACCAACAAATGAAACACAATATTCAGTACCATAAACTGCTGTATTTCTACATCTGTGGTGTATTTGTGAAAAGTATTGACGAATAGAAAAACAAGGCTTCCGAGAGCAATACTAAGGGCAAAACGCAGGAGATTATTTTTTTTAGCCGCCAGAAAAAACAGGCTAATAGAAAGAAACAAAACCAGACCTAAAGAGCAGCTCATTAAAACTTTTTCATAAAGTTCTTTGTTGGGATTGTTGTAATTTCCTTCGCTAAGAATTATGGCAAAGACAGTTCCTAAAATGGCGGTTAATATTTCTAAAGGAAATCGAAGAATTGTTTTCAGCGTTGCGTTCAGAACGTTTTGTAACGATGGGAGTTTACTCATTTTTTTATCAGTTATTTTGTACTAAGGAAAGTAAATTGTAAGAGATAAACAAATAAAAATCGCAATGCTGAAAAAATGAGCAGGGCATTTTACTGATTTTGCATTTCAGTAATGTTTAAGAGGCTGAGCCGCTTTTTATTCTCTATAAATCACTAAGTTTGGAATACTAAATTTAAAACGTATGAAAAATAAAATGATCCTCGTTTTGATTGCTTACGGAGGAGTAGTTTTTTCGCAGGCGATTAAAAAACCTTTAGTTTCAGCAATTACAGATAAAGACCTAAAAACCGATATGTACCAAATGGCCGGTGATCACTTTAACGGTCGTGAAGCAGGAACTTTAGACGAATTAAAAGTATCCATGTGGCTGGCCAATAAGGCCAAAGAAGCAGGAATGGCTCCGGCAGGTGATGACGGAACCTATTTTCAGTTTTTTGATTTGTACAGGCATCAGGTGACGCCCAATACAAAATTTAAAATTGGACAAAAAGAATACAAATTGTGGAAAGATGTTTTAGTAGCCGAAACCACGAACATTAAAGTAGAAGCGCCATTGCTTTATTTAGGTGCAGCCACTAAAGGAGAAATTGAAAAAGCCGATATCAAAGGAAAAGCAGTTGTATTACTGGCTTCCAAAGAAGGTATTGCCGACGATATTTCGCTTTTTGACAGACGTTATCCGGGTCTGGTTCGAAACAAATACTACGATCTTGTAGTCAAAAAAGGAGCAACAGCCCTGATTATGGTTGCCGATGAGCTGGCAGAACAAAGCTGGTCTCAGGTGGAACCGCAAATGACAAGAGGAATCTATGGAATTGAAGGTTTCCGCGATAAAATTGGGGCGACTATGCCTGTTTTTTGGGTGCACAACGATCAATTGGAATACCTCAAAAGTACCAAAGATCTTTTGTCGACAGAAGTAATTTCAGAAACCTATAAATACCCTTCGGTGAATGTTGTGGGTAAAATTGAAGGAACGGATCCAAAATTGAAAAATGAATATGTTCTTTTTAGCGGACATCAGGATCACGATGGAGTAAGACAAAAGTACGGACAGGATTCTATTTACAACGGAGCTGATGATAATGCGAGTACCTGTGTTGCCATGCTGGCCATTGCGAGAGCCTATAAAAAGCAGCCTGGAAAAAGAACTTCTCTGTTTGTTTTCCATGGTTCAGAAGAGCGTGGTTTGTTAGGGTCAAGATGGTATGCCTCGCATCCAACAGTTCCTGAAAAAGACATTGTAGCGGTATTAAACGGAGATATGATTGGAAGAAACAACGTCAATCAGGCGGCTCTTTTAGGTTCCAGTTCTCCGCATGAAAACTCTTCCGATTTAGTCGCTATTGCCAAAAAAGCAAACGATGAAGGACCTAAATTTGACTTAGACAAACTTTGGGACAGACCAGAACATCCGGAGTATTTTTATTTCCGTTCCGATCATTTGCCTTACGCCAGAAAAGGAATTCCGTCTGTTTTTTATACCAGTGTTTTACACAGTCAGTATCATACACCGATGGACGAGTCTGAAAACATCGACTTCGTGAAATTGCACAAAATGACCGAATGGATCTACCGTACAGGCTGGATTTTGTCGAACGATGCAGGTCGTCCTAAGACCTTGCCTAATGTGCAATTAGAGCGTTAGGGAGTAGTGGTTTGCGTTGAATTTTAGACGCGGATGACGCGGATTTACTTCGTAAAAACGCGGATAAAAACTGATTTACTATTTGAAAGCTATTGAATTATCTGAAAATACCAAAAGGCTTTCTAAAATTTTAGAAAGCTTTTTTGAGTTCTTTTCTAGTTAAAAAAATCAAGAAAAAATCCGTTTTTATCAGCGTTTTCGCGATAGCGAATCCGCGTCATCCGCGTTGCAATAAAAAGTTGCTTTTGTCGAATGATATAGGTTAAAATAAAAAAACCGATTTCTAAAAATAGAAACCGGTTTTTTTTATGCTTAAGATAAATAGTTGTCTGACAATCTAAAAATCTAAGTTAGTCTGATAAGCTAGGATTTATAATCCGAAAGCAGCTTTTACCTGATCAACGAAATCAAGTTTTTCCCAGGTAAACAATTCAACAGTAACTGTTTTTTCGTTTCCGCCCGGAGCAGAGAAAGTTTTAGTTACAGTTTCTGGTTTACGTCCCATGTGTCCGTAAGCTGCAGTTTCGCTGTAAATAGGGTTTCTCAATTTCAAACGTTGCTCGATAAAGTAAGGACGCATATCAAAAATAGCTTCTACTTTTTTAGCGATTTCACCATTGGTTAAGTTTACTTTAGAAGTTCCGTAAGTATCAATAAAGATACCCATTGGTTCAGCAACACCAATTGCGTAAGAAACCTGTACTAAAATCTCGTCAGCAACACCTGCTGCTACTAAGTTTTTAGCGATGTGACGTGTTGCATAAGCAGCACTTCTGTCTACTTTACTTGGATCTTTTCCAGAGAATGCACCACCACCGTGAGCACCTTTTCCACCGTAAGTATCCACAATGATTTTTCTTCCTGTTAAACCAGTATCTCCGTGAGGTCCTCCAATAACGAATTTCCCTGTTGGATTGATATGGTAGTTGATTTTATCATTGAATAAATGCGCGTGAGCTGGATTTTTAGCAATGATTCTTGGAATCAAAATTTCGATAATATCTTTTTTGATTTTAGCCAGCATTGTAGCTTCTTCGTCAAAATCATCGTGTTGAGTTGAGATTACAATCGCATCAATACGAGTTGGTTTATTGTCGTCGCTATATTCTAAAGTTACCTGTGATTTAGCATCAGGACGTAAATAAGTGATTTCCTTATTTTCACGTCTCAGGATAGCTAACTCTTGTAATAATTTATGAGACAAATCAAGTGCCAATGGCATGAAGTTTTCGGTTTCGTTTGTAGCGTAACCAAACATCATTCCTTGATCTCCAGCACCTTGCTCTTCCGGCTTAGCTCTGTCAACTCCTTGATTAATATCTGCCGATTGCTCATGAATTGCCGAAAGAATTCCACAAGAATTAGCCTCAAACATATATTCGCTTTTAGTATATCCAATTTTACGGATTACTTCGCGAGCAATTTGCTGCACATCAAGATAAGTATTCGATTTTACTTCACCAGCTAAAATTACCTGACCTGTAGTAACAAGAGTTTCACAAGCTACTTTTGAGTCAGCATCAAATGCCAAAAAGTTATCAATTAATGCATCCGAAATTTGATCTGCAACTTTGTCTGGATGCCCTTCACTAACAGATTCTGACGTAAATAAATAAGCCATAATAATTTATTAAATTAAAATTAAGCGAGAAAAAATAATTGCTAAAAAGGGCTAAAGGAGAATTTCTGCTTTAGCATTTTTTACTACCGAAATCAATGTTTCAGTACCCATAACGAACCGTTTCATTATGAAGAGGTTGCAATCAGTTCAAATTTTTCCTCTGTATTCGCGTGCAAAGGTATAAAACCATTTTGATTTGCAAATTAAACTTTTGATTTTTTTGATTTTATAAGCAGAAATTTAACATAACATACTATTTTGATAGGGTAATAGAAATTATTTCTGTTTTTGTTTGGCTGATTGAAAAATAGTTCGCAAATTTGCCCCATCAAAACAAAACAAGAAATGAAATTAACAATTTGCAATATGTCATGTATGATGCCGGAGCCTTCCGCAGAGACGCTGTTGTAGTTTTTTTAAAAAATATACATATAGAACCTCTGCCATTCGCAGGGGTTTTTTTGTTTCAAAAAGGACCCAAATTGTAAATCACTTTTTAAGTCAGAAAACAATATAAACCAGAAGAAAGTAATGAAAAAAAATGTAGTATTAGCTTTAGGTCTTTTGACATTCTCGGGTATTTATGCGCAGGAAAATAAAAAAGAGCAGGACAGTTTAAAGAATAATGAACTGACCGAGGTGACCATTGTAGGATCACGTAGTAAAAACAGAGTAAAAACAGATGTACCGGTTCCGGTTGATGTTTTTAATATTTCCGAAATAACTAAAGGAGCACCACAAACCAGCGTGACCCAAATTTTAAATTATGTTGCACCTTCTTTTACCAGTAATGCAACTTCTACCGCTGATGCTACAGACCACGTTGACCCTGCTCAGTTAAGAGGTTTAGGACCAGATCAGGTTTTAATTCTGGTAAACGGAAAACGCAGACACACCAGTGCATTAGTAAACATTAACGGTTCGCCGGGTAGAGGATCGGTAGGAACAGATTTAAATGCGATACCTTCCTTTGCTATCGAGAGAATCGAAGTCTTGCGAGATGGTGCAGCAGCTCAGTACGGTTCAGATGCTATTGCGGGAGTTATTAATATAGTGCTGAAAAAGAATGCCAACTATCTTTCGGGAGACATACAGTATGGTACTAACCTATCTTCGGGATCAAATAACTTTAAAGGAGGAGCCGACGGGCAAAATCTGCAAGTTGATTTAAATTACGGAACTTCCCTGGGTAAAGCAGGTAGTTATTTAAATGTTACCGGTAGTGCTGTGACCAGACAGGCAACAAGCCGTGCGGGAATTAGAAGCAACGCAATTTTTAATGCTTACAATGCTGTTGAGAACAGAGCGGCTCAGGACGGGGTGTATATTAATTCCTTCTTTAGTAATATCAACAACACAGCCAATTCGGCACAAATTCTGAATTCATTGAAACAGTATGCGCCAAAGGTTGGTTATTTTACACCGGCACAGCAAAGTGCCATTGCTTCGGCGGGAACTATTGCGCAAATGCAAACTGCTTTGAATTTTGATACAACTAACAATGAATTGGCGTACAGAGGTCAGGAAAGAAGCGACTATAACATGAGTGTGGGGCAGTCTGAATTGGCATCGGGACAATTGTATTACAATACCAAATACCCATTGACCGAAACAACTTCCTTGTACTCTTTTGGAGGGCTTTCCTATAGAAATGGTAAATCGTATGCTTTTAACAGGCTTCCAAACGGTTCCGGAACCTTCACGCAGGTGTACCAGAACGGATTTTTACCGGAAATAGAATCTTCGATCTTAGACGCTTCTGCGGCGGTTGGAGCTACTACAGAATTATTTGGTTTTGATACAGATATCAGTACAAACCTTGGAACAAACTCTTTTAAATATGATGTGAACAATACTATTAATGCTACTTTGGGAACCAATTCGGCTTCCAGTTTTTATGCCGGTAAAGTTTCGTTTTTGCAAAGTACAACCAACTTGGATTTAAGTAAAAAGTACGATGTTTTAAATGGACTGAACGTTGCCTTTGGTGGAGAATTCAGATATGAAAATTATAAGATTCAACAAGGAGAAGAAGCTTCTTACGGACTGTATGACACCAACGGAAATTTGGTTCCCGGAATTTTACCAAGCAATTCACCTTTAATAGTAACCGACTTTTTTGGAAACAAACGAGGAGCAGGAGCACAGGGATTTTCAGGATTTCAACCTTCAGATGCTAAAGTTAAAGACAGAAAAAGTGGTGCAGCTTATGTTGATTTAGAGCTAAATGCAACCGAAAACTGGCTTATAAACGGAGCAGCACGTTACGAGAACTATTCTGATTTTGGAAGCACGGTTACCTTTAAACTGGCCTCTCTTTTAAAATTGACAGACAATATCAACTGGAGAGTTTCGGGACAAACAGGTTTTAGAGCTCCTTCCTTACAGCAAAAATATTTTGAAAGCAGTTCAACTCAGTTCATAAACGGTTCGCCTTATCAGGTGGGTTACTTCACAAACGATTCGCAAGCAGCTAAAAGTATTGGAGTTGAAAATTTAAAAGCGGAAAAATCAAAAAGCATCAGTACTGGATTTACATTCAAAATTCCTGAAGCAAATATTACCATTGCAACAGATGCTTATTTTACCAGAATCGACGACAGAGTGGTGCTTACAGGACAGTATGCCAGACCAACAGATGCACAGATAAATGGAGCAACATCACCGGAACAAAAAGACGCTTTAACCTTATTTCAACAGGCATTTGACTTAAAAGGTGTTGAAAGAGCTTCCTTCTGGACCAATGGAATCAACTCGGAGACTAAAGGTATTGATGTCGTAATTTCACATAAATACAATGTTATTCCCGATTTCACCATCAGAAACGATTTTGCATTGAGCTACAATACTACCAAAAGAGTAGGAGAATTAAATGTTCCGCAATCGATCATCAATGCAGGTGGAGAACCTTTTAAATATTCATTCTTTCCGGAGTCAAGCCGAATTTATTTAGAAGAAGCTATTCCGAAATTAAAAGCCAATTTGATGACGACTTTCAGCATTAAAAAACTGGACATTTATTTAAGAAACAGTTATTTCGGAGCCGTTACAGATCCGGGAGCAACAGATGTAAATTTAGACGGATCATCTTCTGTTTACGAACATCCGGAATACAGCGCTAAATTGGTGACCGATTTGTCTTTTGGATATCAGATTAATGAGAAATTCAGATTCACAGTTGGTTTTAATAATATAGGTGATGTTTACCCGGACCGAAATAATCCTGCAACACCGGCTTTTACTAATACAACGCCAACCTTGTCGCCAGCGCCAAGTACAGATTTAAGCAATGCCAATCAGTTTGCTTATTCCAGAGCAGTATCACAATTTGGATTGAACGGAAGATTTGGTTTTGCCAGATTGAGTTTTAAATTCTAAAGAACATAATATTGGCCACAGCTTATAAGGGTTAAAATGATTATAGGATCAATACAAATCTGCTTAATCAATATAAGTTGTGGCTTTTTTTTCAGCGTAAGACCAGTATTCACAAGGGGTAATAAAAATTTTACATTAAATATCACTATTTAATTTGGTAGTTCAGAAAATACTTATTACATTTACTCTATAGAATTAGTCGAACTAAAAAAGCATTAATTTTAAATCAAATAAAAATGAAAACAATAGCAAATAGTATGATGATGTGTTGTGAGATGATGCAAATGTGCATCCCAAATTGCTATTGCCAAAAGTGAAAGAGTGAATCTTTGTTATAGTTAGAACTATAAGCCCTTTTGGTCGCCATCCGAAAGGGCTTTTTTTAATGCTGAAACTAAAACGAATATCATGAAAACACTACATATTATATTAAGAGAGATTGTATACCGATTGAAAACAGATTTTAAACGATTTGCTGGCATACTTAAAAACAAAAAAGCAAATGCAGTTAAAATAAAAGGAGAGTTGTATTCGAGTGAGTCAAACTCCCTACTCTTTCAAATGTATTTACACGAAGAAGAAGATCTTTTTATATGAGATAAAAAACGATTTAAGAAATCAATAATAAACCAAAAGCTATTCACAATATCTAAAACTAAGAAATCATGAGCACACAAAAATTTGCCACAAACGCACTACACGCAGGACACGATGTTACTAAAAATGCAGGAACCAGAGCAGTTCCAATTTATCAGACCTCCTCGTATGTTTTTAACAATTCAGATCACGCAGCCAATTTGTTTGGTCTTGCCGAAGCCGGATTTATTTACACCCGATTGAACAATCCGACAAACGATGTTTTAGAACAACGTCTTGCAGCGCTTGAAGGCGGAATTGGGGCAGTAGTTACAGCCTCAGGAGCCTCGGCAATTTCGACTGCTTTACTGACTTTGCTAAAAGCAGGAGATCACATTGTGGCTTCGAACAGTTTATATGGAGGGACTTATAATTTATTGAGCGTAACTTTACCGCGTTTAGGGATCACAACTACCTTTGTAGACCCCTCAAAACCTGAGAACTTTACCAAAGCAGCCAAAGAAAATACACGTGCTTTTTTTGTAGAATCTTTAGGAAACCCAAAATTAGATGTACTGGACCTGAAAGGGATTTCGGTAGAAGCTAAAAACTTTAAAGTTCCTTTTATTGTTGACAATACAGTGGCAACACCTTATTTGTTAAACCCAATCGAATATGGAGCTAATATTGTCATTCACTCCCTAACCAAATATATTTCAGGAAACGGAACTTCATTAGGAGGTGCCATTATCGATGCCGGAACTTTTGACTGGGCCAACGGTAAATTTCCTGAATTTACAGAGCCTTCCCCAGGATACCATGGCTTGGTGTATCACGAAGCTTTAGGAAATGCAGCTTTCATAGCAAAAGCCAGAATCGAAGGTTTACGTGATTTTGGCGCGGCTCTGAGTCCGTTTAATGCTTTTCAAATCATACAGGGCTTAGAAACTTTACCAATCCGAATTCAGAAACACAGTGAAAATGCGCTGGCATTGGCATCGTGGTTAGAAGAACAGGAAGAAGTAGCCTGGGTAAATTATCCGGGATTAAAAACCAATAGGTATTACGACTTGTCACAACAGTACTTGCCAAAAGGACAAAGTGGAGTAGTTACTTTTGGATTAAAAGGAGGTTTCGAAGCAGCCAAAAAAGTAGTAGATGAAACGAAACTCTTCTCGCTTTTGGCCAACATTGGTGATACAAAATCATTAATCATTCACCCAGCAAGTACAACGCACCAGCAATTGTCGGATGCGGAACAATTAGAAACGGGAGTTTCAAAAGATCTGGTACGACTTTCTGTCGGACTGGAAGATATCGAGGATTTAATAGCTGATCTGCAAACTGTTTTTGCAAGCGTGACTCAGTCACAATACAGCATTAATAAAAACTAGGTTTTTTTGTTTTTTGTTTGAAAAATTGCCTTTAGCAGCGTGAGTTCTGCTAGAGGTGATTTTTTATAAAAAGTAAATCAGTATAAAAATTTTTAAATCCTGTAAGCAATACAGATCAACTTGAGGAAAACCGGAGCGTAACGCAAGGCTTTACAGGTACATGTATCACTTATAGGATTTGAAAAATTAAAAATTAAAAATTATGTCAAAGCTTAAAATAAATATCATCCTTTTTGGAATTGGAAATATCGGAAGTACTTTGATCAATCAAATCATCGAAAGTCAGGAGTTTTTTCTTGAAAGTAAAAACATCGATTTTCATTTTCCGATTATCACAAATTCAACAGTAGCTTTTTTCGAGAAAGAAGGCGTAGGATATGCCTGGGAAACCAATTTTCTGGAACTGGCAGTGCCTTTTAAAGTGCAGGATATTATTGAATTTGCCAAAGAAAATGAATTTGAGAACTTAATTGCCGTAGATGCTACTGCTAGTGATGAATTAATACATCATTACAATACATTGATCGAAAACGGATTTAATATAGTAGCGGTAAATAAAAAAGCCAATACATTGCCGATTGATTTGTACAAAGAGATCAGAGCAAATCTTAAAAAGTACGACAAAGAGTTTTTGTATGAAACATCAGTGGATACCGGTTTTCCGGTTTTACAAACCTTAAGAGATTTGTATTACTCGGGTGAAAAAATAACCAAGATCCGGGGTGTTTTTTCAGATAATCTGAGTTATGTATTCAATCGGTTTGCCAACGAAGACACCTCTTTCTCTTCTTTGTTAAAAGATGCAAGTTTGCTTGGATTGATGCGTTCAACGTTTAAAGAAGACCTGTCCGGAAATGATACCGCCAGAAAATTACTGATTCTCACGAGGGAAATCGGAAAAGATTTTGAGCTCTCGGATATAAAAATCAATTCGCTTATACAGGAAGAACATCTGGAGCAAAACGGTATTCTGAATAAAGAAGCGGTCGACAGATCGTTTAAGATTGCTAAAATTAGCCAGGCTGATAATAATGTTCTGCGCTATGTAGGTGAATTTGATGTGGTAAAAAACACCTTAGAAGTTAAACTGGTTTCAGAGCCCGTTTCGTCAGCAATAGGTCAACTGAAAGGATCAGACACCATTTTTGAAATCTATACGCAATCGTATGCAGCTGTTCCAATCGTGATTCAAAGTGCTTCGGCATGTAAACAAGCCATTTCGAGAGGAGTAATTACAGACATTTTGAAAGTAGCTGAAAAAATCAAAAACAAAGAAGCAGTCTGGCTGTAAGTGGTCCCAAAATAATAGTAAGTTGTTCTTTGATATAATGAAACAGGAAAGTTTTTTGTGTTATTTTTTGTAAGATTTATCTTTTAAATGTGGCAATGTTAATTTTGTAAGATGTTTTTTAACGGAAAAAAGCCGTTTTTTAACGTTTTTTGGGATTAAATTGTTGAGTCCCACTTGTATAATTGAGAAAATATTCGCAAATTTGTAAGACTTCAAAACTAAAGAAAGAATAAATTTAGTATACTGAGTAAAAGTGATGCCGATTGAAACAAAAGTGGAATAGATTTTGTTTTTGGCTGATCTAAAAAAGAGAGTAAATTAAAAATATTTTGAGAGTTTAAGGAAGTTTATTAAAATAGAAAAAATGCAAGAATTTTTTAAAATAGCAATCACGTCCCAGATGAATAAGTCCCTACAGATGAATAAGATGTTTAACGTCGCACGTATTTGTGTACGCGTCTGTTGATACTAAAAGTATATATAAGTTATAAAAACTTAAACCCTTTTGGTATTCAAACCCAAAAGGGTTTTTTTATTCCATTTGGTTACGATAACAAAGAGATAAACATAAAATAAAGATAATAATACGCAAACTAACATAAACTTAAATATCATGAGCACACTAAACTACTTAACAAAGACTTTTTCAACATTGAAAAACATTAGAGCTAAAAGAAACAACCCGCCACCACCAACAAATGAATTGGTACATCCGAGATTCGGGATGACTGAGACAGATAAAAAAGTGGAGAAAAAAAATCCGGACTCATTATTGTTTTTGATGTATTCAAAAGAGAATGAAACGCTTTTTATCTAAATCGGGAAGCATCATAAAATAGAGGGAAACCTGCTTAATTTTACTGGGCAAATTGTTCGGTAATTTTTTGCGTACACTAGTTTTTGTTTGAATTATGTTTAAGAAATTGAGGAATCAGTTTCGATAAAATTTGTTTGTTTGAGAAATTAGTAGTTAATTTGCACCTTTAAGTTCAAAAACGTATTGAAATGTTATAAAGAAAGGACGAGGGATTAGACCCGATGAATCCTTAGCAACCCTTCGTTAATTCGAAGAAGGTGCTGCATTCTACCACGCCCAAACGTGGAAAGATAACAACAAGAAATTTTCTGGTTTCACTCTAGACTTTCTTTCTAATATTTCCACATACAAATCAAAAATAAAAAGATTTGAAATTGGAAAATATACCAAGTCCCATTATAATTCAGGAATTCATCACCGAAAGTGGTGTGTCCTACTCATCATTACCCTTAAGTTTTACACTTTCCGGTTTACCATTATTTAGCGCGCCTATAGTTCTGGTCAATCATGCTTTGACAGGAAATGCTGAGGTCACCGGTGCAAATGGCTGGTGGAATGACCTCATTGGTGAAGACAAAACCATCGATACCCATAAATTTACCGTACTGGCTTTTAATGTACCCGGAAACGGAAATGATTCGTTTATCATCGAAAACTATCAGGATTTCACCACCAGAGATATTGCCCGCATTTTTATTAAAGGTTTAGAACTTTTAAATATTCATCAATTGCACACCATCATTGGAGGTTCGGTTGGCGGAGGCATTGCCTGGGAAATTCTTGCATTAGAACCCCACATTACTCAAAACCTAATTCCCATTGCAACAGATTGGAAGTCGACCGACTGGATGATCGCCAATTGCTATTTACAAGAGCAAATTTTGAACAATTCTTCAAAACCTATTGAGGATGCCAGAATTCATGCAATGTTGTGTTACAGGTCTCCTGAATCATTCAAAGAGAAATTTCAACGTACCATCAATGTCAATCGTCCTGTTTTTAATATTGAAAGCTGGCTGGCACATCACGGCGAAAAACTACAAAAAAGATACCAATTGGCTTCGTACAAACTCATGAACCAATTGCTAAAAACCATAGACATCACCAGAAACAGAGAAGATTTCGAGACTTTGTTATCTAAAACAGACGCCGCGATTCACATTGTCGGAATCAATTCGGATTTGTTTTTTATACCCAAAGAAAATCGGGAGACTTATCAGGAATTAAAAAAGTTCAAAGACAATGTTTTTTACAGCGAAATAGATTCTGTTCACGGACATGATGCTTTTTTAATCGAGTACAAACAATTAGATCATTTACTTGCCGATATTTTTAAGGCAGAAACAATAGAAAAATAAAATGAAAATATTAAAATTTGGCGGTAAATCGTTATCAAACGGAGAAGGACTTAATAAAGTAGTTTCAATTATTACAGATAAAGTACAGCAAAACGAAAAAATTGCAGTAGTAGTTTCGGCTCGTGGAGATGCTACAGATGAGCTGGAATACATTTTAAAAATTGCGGCTAAAAATGGCAACTATAAACCCTTATTTGAGAATTTTAAAACGTACCAGGTTTCAGATTACCCAGAAGTAGATTTGTCCGAAGAATTTAATGTACTGGAGAAACTTTTTGAAGGAGTAAGTCTGATAGGAGATTACAGCAATAAAATCAAAGATCAGATTTTATCAAAAGGCGAGCTGCTTTCGGCTAAATTACTGACAGCCATTTTAATTGGAAAAGGTGTTCCTGCAAACTTCGTAGATTCAAGAGAATTGTTGAAAACCGATTCTAAATTTGGAGATGCACAGCCTTTGGAGCAGCTTTCTAAGAAAAATGTCATCAATTATTTCAAAGAACACAACGGTACAACGGTAAACATCGTAACCGGTTTTATCGGATCTAACAATAACAACGATACGACCACTTTAGGAAGAAACGGCAGTAACTATACCGCATCGCTAATTGCGAATTATTTAAATGCCGAAGAGTTGCAAAACTTTACGCATGTTGACGGAATTTACACGGCAAATCCTGATTTGGTTGCCGATGCTAAAAAGATCGAATACCTGTCGTTTAACGAAGCCAACGAATTAGCCAATTTTGGAGCCACCATTTTACATGCTAAAACCATCATTCCTTTGTTGGAAAAAAATATTCCGCTTCGTATTTTAAATACCTTTAATCATGAAAATCGCGGGACTTTAATTACCTCTGATTCTGCTAAAGAAGGAATTAAGACACTTTCTGTTTTAGAGAATGTTTCTTTGGTCAATCTTGAAGGCCGCGGATTATTGGGGAAATCGGGTGTAGATGCCCGAATTTTTAAAGTAATGGGCGATCATAACATCAGTGTGAGTATCATTTCACAAGGTTCTTCAGAGCGAGGAATTGGTCTTGTTGTAGCCACTGAGAAAGCAACTCTGGCGATGGTCGAACTGGAAAAAGAATTCGAAAATGACTTTTATTCCAAAGATGTAAATCAGATTACAGTAACTGATAATGTTTCGGTAATTTCGATTATCGGACAGGATTTGAGTACTTTCCATAAACCTTACACGGCATTAATCAAAAATAAAATTGTTCCGATTTTATTTAACAACACCGTTACGGGTAAAAACGTGAGTTTGGTGGTTAAAAAAACAGAACTGCATAAAGCTTTAAATGTAATTCACGGTGAGATTTTCGGAGTTTCCAAAAAAATCAACATTGCCATTATCGGTCACGGACTAGTAGGAGGAACCCTAATCAATCAGATTTTAGAATCGACTGCCGCTATCGAAAAACGAAAAGATGTGAGACTGAATGTTTTTGCAATTGCCAATTCTAAAAAGGTACTTTTAAACAAAAACGGAGTAAGTTCAAACTGGAAAACAGCTATTGATAAAGAAGGACTTGCGTATACCATTCAGGACATTATTGCTTATGCCAATCAACATCATTTAGAAAACTTAATCGCTATCGATAATACAGCGAGTGCTTCTTTTGTTGAGAACTATATTCCGTTGGTTGAGAGCAGTTTCGATTTAATCTCTTCTAATAAAGTGGCCAACACGTTGAGTTATGGATTTTATAAAGAACTGAGAAAAGCTTTAGCCGAAAATCAGAAGAATTATTTATACGAAACCAATGTTGGTGCGGGATTACCATTAATTGATACCATTAAGCTATTGCATCTTTCGGGAGAAAATATCACAAAAATAAAAGGAGTATTCTCCGGAACATTGAGTTATTTGTTCAATAATTTTTCTGCAAAAGACGTTCCGTTTAGTGAAATTTTACAGGAGGCAATTGATAACGGATATACAGAACCGGACCCTCGTGAGGATTTATGTGGAAATGATGTAGGAAGAAAATTATTGATTTTAGCGAGAGAGCTGGACTTGCAGAATGAGTTTGAAGAAATTTCCATTCAGAACTTAATTCCGGAGCACTTGCGTGAAGGAAACGTTGGAGATTTCTTAACGAAATTGAAAGAGTTCGATCCGATTTATGAAAAAATAAAAGCCGATCAAAAGCCAAATCACGTATTAAGATACATTGGTGAATTGTCAGGAGATTTGCAAAACGATAAAGGAATTTTGGAAGTAAAATTAGTTTCAGTGCCTTCTGATACTGCTTTGGGTGGATTAAAAGGATCTGATTCTTTCTTCGAAATTTATACAGAATCTTACGGAGACCGTCCAATCGTAATTCAGGGAGCTGGTGCAGGCTCTGCTGTAACGGCGAGAGGAGTATTTGGTGATATTTTGAGATTATCAGATAAAGGGTAAGGATTTTAGAATTTAGATTGCAGATTTTAGATTTTAGATTTGTAAGCCCCGTTTGTCATTTCGACCGAAGGGAGAAATCACACAAGGAATTCCGCAACGAAGAATTCTAATCTTTGTCGACAATCTAATGTGATTTCTCCTTACGTCGAAGTGACAAAGATTGCAAAGAATAAAAAATAAAAAAAATAACAACACAATGAAAGTAACTTTGAACAGAGTAAACGACGCGTTTCATTTTAAACTTAAAAATGAACGTGGTCATGTAGTGGATGTTGACAGCAGAGCCGAATTTGGCGGAAGCGATTTAGGTGCAAGTCCAATGGAATTAGTATTAATGGGAGTTGCGGGATGCAGTGCTATTGATATGATTTCGATCTTAAAAAAACAACGTCAGGACATCACTTCTTTTAATGCTGAGGTAGAAGGAGAGCGTGTGCAGGTAGGTGAAGCCAAACCTTTTAAAGAAATCAATGTAGTTTTTTATTTAGAAGGAGATGTAAACCCTGAAAAAGCACAGCGGGCAGCCCAGCTTTCTTTTGAGAAATATTGCTCGGTTTCTAAAACAATTGAGCCTACCGCAACAGTAAAATATAAAGTGGTCCTGAACAACGAAGAATTAAAGTAATTAGGTAATTAGTCAATTTGATAATTAGATAATTTTTTGATTTTTAATCACACAATGAAAATTCACATTAAACTTTAGTTGATGCATTGCGTTTTGCTTTGTGAATCTTTGTGAAATTTTATAAAAAAGCGAATTTGTGCTAATTAGTGGAATTCGTGTTAAACAAAAACAAAAAAATGAACACAGAAGAATTTGGTTTTGAAACCCAAGCCATCAGAACACAATTAGAAAGAAGTCAGTATTTAGAGCATTCGGTGCCATTATACTTATCATCAAGTTTTGTATTTGAAGATGCCGAAGACATGAGAGCTTCTTTTACAGAAGAAAAAGAACGAAATATTTACAGCCGTTTCAGCAATCCGAATACAACAGAATTTGTTGATAAAATTTGTAAAATGGAAGGTGCCGAAGCAGGTTATGCTTTTGCAACCGGAATGGCAGCCGTATATTCTACTTTTGCAGCCTTATTAAATTCAGGTGATCATATCGTGTCGGCGAGCAGTGTTTTTGGTTCGACACACGCTTTATTTATGACTTATTTTCCAAAATGGAACATCGAAACTTCTTATTTTGATATAACGAAGCCGGAAACAATCGAAGGATTCATTAAACCAAATACAAAAATTTTATACGCAGAGTCGCCTACAAATCCGGGTGTTGACGTGATCGATTTGCAATTGCTGGGAGATCTTGCTAAAAAACACAATCTGATTTTAATAATTGACAACTGTTTTGCAACGCCTTATCTGCAACAGCCGATAAAATTTGGAGCGCATTTGGTCGTACATTCAGCAACTAAACTGATTGATGGTCAGGGTAGAGTTTTAGGAGGAGTTACGGTTGGAAGTGAAGATCTGATCAGACAAATTTACCTGTTCTCGAGAAATACAGGTCCTGCTTTGTCTCCGTTTAATGCGTGGGTTTTGTCAAAAAGCTTAGAAACTTTGGCAATTCGTGTTGAAAAGCACTGTGAAAATGCTTTAAAAGTAGCGGAGTTTTTAGAAGCGCACCCAAATGTACAAAGCATCAAATATCCATTCCTGAAATCACATCCACAATACGAAATTGCCAAAAAGCAAATGAAATTGGGAGGGAATATTATTGCCTTTGAAATTAAAGGCGGAATTGAAGCCGGAAGAAAATTTTTAGATAAAATAAAACTGTGTTCTCTATCAGCAAATATTGGCGATACGAGATCAATTGTGACGCATCCTGCTTCAACAACGCATAGTAAGTTGTCTGAAGAAGATCAGCTGGCAGTTGGAATAACTCAGGGATTAGTACGTGTTTCAGTAGGTTTGGAAACGGTAGAAGATGTTATTGCCGATTTAAAACAGGCGCTAAGTTAAATTTTAGATTGATGATTTTAGATATTAGATTTGTGAAAACTGATATCTAAAATCGTATCTTTTATATATGACTAAACCAAGACTAATCATTTTATCAGATTTATTTGGAGGTAAAGCCCCGGACTGGGTAAAAATCTATGCTGATTTATTAAAATCTGATTTTGACATTCAGTATTATGATGTGCTTGAACTAGCCGGTATTAATGCTGATAACCTTGTCGAAAGCGATGTTCATGGTCAGCTTCTTAGCGGAGGAATGGATAGGGCAGTTGAGACTTTATTGAAATTAGAAAATGATAAAGTAACGGTTTTAGGATTTAGTATTGGAGGAACAATCGCCTGGAAAGCTTCTTTACAAGGATTGAATATTGTTGGTCTATTTGCTGTTTCTTCAACAAGATTGAGATACGAAACGGAAGTCCCAAATTGCAGTATAAAATTATATTTTGGAGAAGAAGATTCAAACAGACCAGATTCACAATGGTTTTTGGACTTGAATATGGTCCATAAAATGATAAAAAAAGAGAATCATCAGCTATATAGAACGGAAAATAATGCGTTCTTGGTTTGCAATGATATTTTGAAAACGTTATTATGATGACGGCCTTTAACTAAAAAAAAACAGTTAAAGGCCGTTTTTTATTGGGCTTTATTTAAACTATACTAATTTAGTAGAATTTAAATTTTCGTTCTATTACTATTCTCATTTAAAAAGTTTATTTTTGTGGCAGAAAAACAAGACGATTGTTGTTTTAGGTTAAAAGTCTAAGATTAGCAATCCACAATTAAAATAGATATAACGTGCTCTCAAAGAAAACAAAATACGGAATTAAAGCTTTAACTTATCTGGCCAGACGTGAAAACAATGAGCCTGTGCAAATTGCTGAAATTGCGAAAAGTGAACATATTTCGATTAAGTTTTTAGAAAGTATTTTGCTGCTGCTTAGGAACTCAGGTTTTCTGGGAGCTAAAAAAGGAAAAGGCGGTGGTTACTATCTGATCAAAGATCCCAAAGATATTAGTATGGCTAAGGTATATCGTATCCTCGAGGGACCTATTGCCTTGCTTCCCTGTGCAAGCCATAATTTTTATGAAAGATGCGACGACTGCGACGATGAGGCAAGCTGTGCTGCACGACGATTAATGACTGAGGTTAGGGATAATACCCTTAAAATTCTTGAGAGTAACTCATTGGCAGATATTGCATTTTAATTCGATCTCCCCTTCGGAATTCCTATAAAAAAAGACCATTTCAATATTTTTAATAAAATGGTCTTTTCTTTTTGCGTTCAGATTCTATTTTGAAAGTTTGTAATTAATTTAAAAAATCAATTTATAACCGGCCAGGAAAAGCATTACGGCAATCGCATTTCTAAGAAATAAATCGGGTACTTTTCCGCTTAACATACTTCCTATAAAAATTCCAGGGAGTGATCCTAATAACAATTGTCCCAATAAAAGAAGGTCTAAATTTCCCATTGAGGCATGTCCGATTCCGGCGACCAGTGTCAAAGGTACGGCGTGTGCGATTTCGGTTCCTACCAAACGCGGAGTAGGCAAGAGCGGATATAAGAAAAACAAAGTAACGGTGCCCAGTGCTCCGGCTCCAATCGAAGTTAGGGTTACGGTTGCGCCCAGTAAAACTCCAATTCCAACTGTCAGCATATTTTGTGTGTGACTTTCGCTGTGAAATTTGTCTCCTGCATGTTTCTGCGAAAACACTAATAGCCTTTTCTTAAATAGAATGGCAATCGAAGTAAACAGTAGCGCCCATCCCAAACTGTATTTGATGACCGCATTTATAGTCGTAATATCCGTTTTGATACTGTTTAGGATCCATAAAGTTAGTAAAGCAGCAGGAACGCTGCCCAGGGTGAGCCAGCCTGTAATAGACCAATTGATATTGCCTTTTTTATGGTGTACAAAAACGCCTCCCATTTTGGTAAAAGCAGCATACAACAAATCGGTACCAACCGCTGTCGTTGGAGGGATGCCAAACCATAATAAAATGGGAGTCATCAAAGAGCCGCCTCCAACACCCGTCAGACCAACGACAAAACCTACAACTAAACCCGCAATTACAAGACCTATTTGAAAATCCATGAATAAAAATTTGAGGTAAAAATAGCAACAATTTTATAATTATCCTATAGATGTGGTAGACTTTAAAAAAGGTATTCTAAGAATACGAAAAGTTTGAGAGCTATAGTGTTGAAATACAATATAATGAGTTTTTTTACTTGTGAGAATGATTTGTTGATACCTTTGTGTGGGGCACTCCATTAGCCTTATATCAAATAGCCACGTAAAAATATCAAATATTGTTTTGATATTTAGAAATAAGTAGTAATTTTGCCATTCAATCTACTAACCCGATAGGGTAATGGATTTTTAAAATAAAACGAACCATTAGAATGGAAAAAGAGCTAAAAATAAATACCGTAGCAGTTAAGTCTGATACAGCAATAAAAGAAAGATTGTGGGTTTTAGTACCGGCTGTTTTACTAATCGGTTTGTTGACAACGTTGATTTACAATCATCATGCTGAATTTTCATGGGATGCGTTTATTGACGGTTTCAATCAGGAGTTTTTAGTGTTTTTTGCCATTGGAGTTTTTGCACAATTGGTCGACGGGACTTTAGGAATGGGTTATGGAGCAACTTCTACATCCTTTTTATTGGCCTACGGAGTTCCGCCAGTAATTAGCAGTACTGCGGTTCACGTGTCGGAAATGTTTACTACGGGGGCATCGGCACTTTCTCATCACCGATTTGGAAATATCAATAAAAAGCTGGTCAAACATTTATTGATTCCGGGTGTTTTAGGTTCAATAATTGGGGCTTATTTATTGTCGGATGTTATTAACGGTGATATTATAAAGCCTTTTATTGCAGTTTATATGATTGTTTTGGCGCTTATAATTATTCGAAAAGCTTTAGTTAAAAAGATCGTCAAAAAGAAAACTAAAAAATTAGGATTTCTGGCTGTTTTTGGAGGTTTTATGGATTCAGTTGGAGGCGGAGGCTGGGGGCCGATAGTGACTTCAACCTTATTAGGAAGAGGAAGAAACCCAAGATATACCATAGGTTCTGTAAATGCTGCTGAGTTTGCAATTTCGTTTGCAAGCGGTTTAACCTTCATGCTTTTTGGAGGAATCCACGGTTGGCAGGTTATTATAGGTTTGATTTTAGGAGGTGTAATTGCTGCACCATTAGGAGCTTATCTTTTAAATAAAATCAAAAGAAAACCAATGATGATTGCAGTTGGAGTTTTAATTATACTATTGAGTTTAAAAACATTATCTAAATTATTGTAATATTTTTTAGAAGGAAAGAAAGAGAATATGAGTGCGACTATTATACAATCGTTATTAGATAAAACGAAAGACTTTTCACTTGATGAGACCTTAGCTTTTTTAGCAGCTGAATATCCGGGGAAAGTAATTTTTTCGACATCTTTTGGACAGGAAGATCAGGTTATCACTGATTTTATTGCAAAAAGCAATCAGGACATTTCCATTTTCACATTAGATACCGGAAGGTTATTTCAGGAAACGTATGACGTTTTTCATAAGACATTAAAAAAATACAAAAAACCGATTGAGGTTTATTTTCCGGAAGCAACAGCTGTAGAAAATTTACTAAAACATAAAGGCCCAAACAGTTTTTATGATTCAGTTGAGAACAGAAAAGAATGCTGTTTCATTCGAAAAGTAGTTCCGTTACGAAAAGCGTTAGCAGGAAATTCCGTTTGGATCACAGGTTTAAGGGCAGAGCAGTCGGAGAATAGAAATGATTTGCAATTGTTTGAATACGACGGAGGTTTTGAAATTATAAAGTTCAACCCATTACTAAAATGGACTTTAGAAGAGGTTGAGGTTTATTTATCAGAAAACAATGTTCCTCAAAATGCTTTACACAAGCAAGGTTTTGTAAGCATTGGTTGTGCGCCTTGTACCAGAGCAATTTTCCCGGGTGAAGATATCAGAGCCGGAAGATGGTGGTGGGAATCAAGTCATAAAGAATGTGGTTTGCATAGCGCTAAGAAAGATTAGAGAGGATAGAAACAAGATTATAGAGTAAAGAATAATAGTAGAAAGTTTTAGGAAACTCACAATAAACAACAACCTGAAACTTTAAACTTGAAACAAAAAAAACAATGAGTTCAGTATTAAAAACAAACGCTTTAGAGAGCGAAGCAATATACATTTTCAGAGAAGTAATTTCACAGTTCGATAAACCGGTTTTGCTTTTTTCTGGAGGAAAAGATTCGATAACATTGGTGCGTTTGGCACAAAAAGCATTTTTCCCGGCAAAAATTCCGTTTCCTCTTTTGCACGTTGATACGGGACATAATTTTCCGGAGACTATCGCTTTCAGAGATAAATTGGTAGAAGAATTAGGATTGGAATTAATCGTACGTAATGTTCAGGATGCTATTGATGAAGGAAAAGTGGTTGAAGAAACGGGTAAATATTCCAGTAGAAATAGTTTACAGACCACCACACTTTTAGATGCCATTGAAGAATTTAAGTTTGATGCCTGTATTGGTGGAGCGCGTCGTGATGAGGAGAAGGCAAGAGCAAAAGAGCGTATTTTCTCTGTTCGTGACGATTTTGGTCAGTGGGATGAGAAAAATCAGCGTCCGGAATTGTTTGATATTCTGAATGGAAAAATAGAGAACGGTCAAAACGTTCGTGTTTTCCCAATTTCAAACTGGACAGAATTAGATGTATGGAGTTATATCGAGAAAGAGCACATCGAGATTCCGTCTATTTATTTTTCGCATAAAAGAAAAGTTTTTTTGAGAGACGGTTTGATCTGGTCACATTCTCCTTTTGTGTACCAGGAAGAAGACGAACAAATCGAAGAAAGAATTGTTCGCTTCAGAACCGTTGGAGATATGAGCTGTACAGCAGCTGTTGAATCTTATGCAGCAACCATTGAGGAAGTAGTTGGCGAAATCAGAACTTCGACTATTTCAGAAAGAGGAGCCAGAATTGATGACAAACGTTCTGAAGCTGCAATGGAAAAGAGAAAGCAACAAGGGTATTTTTAATAATTATTAATTGTGAATTATAAATTATTAATTAAAAAGTAAAGATCAAAAAAAACATACAGCTTGAAATTTTAGTTCAAAGGAAATCAACTTGAAACCTGAAACTAAACTTGAAACCTGAAACAAAAAATACAGAATGGAAGTTTTAAAAATAGCAACAGCAGGAAGTGTAGATGACGGAAAAAGTACTTTGATTGGAAGATTATTGTACGATACAAAATCATTGACAACAGATAAGATTGAAGCGATTGAGAAAAGCAGTAAGCAAAAAGGATACGATTACCTTGATTTTTCATTGGCAACGGATGGATTAGTAGCTGAAAGAGAGCAGGGAATTACGATTGATGTAGCACATATTTATTTTTCGACTGCAAAGAAAAGTTACATCATTGCCGATACTCCGGGTCATGTAGAATATACCAGAAACATGGTAACGGGAGCTTCAACTTCACAAGTATCGATCATCTTAATTGATGCGAGAAAAGGAGTAATTGAGCAAACGTACCGTCACTTTTTTATCAATAATTTATTGAGAGTAAAAGAGGTAATCGTTGCGATCAATAAAATGGACTTAGTAGATTATTCGGAGGAAGTTTTCAATAAAATCAAAGCCGATTTCCAGGCCTTAAATGCTAAGAGTACTTTCAAAGAGCAAAATGTAAGCTACATTCCACTAAGTGCGATCAACGGAGGAAACGTAGTGGACAAATCGGAGAACATGAAGTGGTACGATGGGCAAACGGTTCTGGAGCATTTGGAAGGACTGCATTCTTCAGATGTTTTTGAAGCTGGAAAAGCACGTTTCCCGGTTCAGACTGTGATTCGTCCTAAAACAGAGGAATACCACGACTTTAGAGGTTATGCAGGAAAGCTGTACGGAAACTCTTTAAAAGTAGGAGATGCGGTTACCGTATTGCCTTCTTTAACAGAATCAAAAGTAACTAAAATTCATTTTTTCGATAAGCAATTTGATGAGGCTGTCGCAGGTTCTTCGATTACCATCGAACTAGAAAATGATATCAATGTGACGAGAGGTGATATGATTGTAAAATCGTCAGAGCTTCCGAAAATTGAAAAAGAAATAAACACAACGGTATGCTGGATGGACAGTAAAAAACTGGTTCCGGGTACAAAATATATCGTGCAGCACAACACCAATTCGGTTTTGGCAAAAGTTGAAAGTATCAAAAATACCATCTCAACGGATTATTCCGGAACAAAAGAAGCTTCACAATTAGCAATCAACGAAATTGGAGAAGTAAGTATCAAATTAAGCAAGCCTTTATATTTTGATGCCTACAACGACAATAAATCAAACGGGGCATTTATCTTAATTGATACTGCAACCAATACAACGGCAGGAGTAGGATTCATCAGGTAAACCTGCTATAAGCTTTAAGCCATATGCTGTAAGCTAAAAATACAAAGTTAAAAAAGCCTAAAGCATACAGCTTAAAGCCTAAAGCAAGAGAAAGAAAATGGAAAGTTTTAGAACAGAAATAGAAAATCCGGTAGTTCAGAAAGAGATTATCGATTTAGAAAAAAAGATTCATTTGTTCCGTGGAGGAAAAATTGATGATGAACGTTTTCGTAGTCTTCGTTTAGCGCGCGGAATTTACGGGCAGCGTCAGGAAGGTGTTCAAATGATTCGTATTAAATTGCCTTATGGTAAAGTAACGAGCGAACAATTGATTCGTATTACAAAAGTTTCTGATGAATATTCTACAGGACGTTTGCACATTACGACACGTCAGGACATTCAGATTCACTATGTAAGTCTGGACAGGACTCCGGAGCTTTGGGCAAATTTGGCTAAAGACGATGTTACCTTACGTGAAGCTTGTGGGAATACCGTGAGAAACATTACCGGAAGCGAGTTAGCAGGTGTAGATGTAAACGAACCGTTTGACGTTTCGCCTTATGCGCACGGACTTTTTCAATATCTGTTAAGAAACCCAATCTGTCAGGAAATGGGACGTAAATTCAAAATTTCGTTCTCGTCTTCAGACGAAGATACTGCTTTGAGTTATTTGCATGATTTAGGATTTATTCCAAAAATTGTCAATGGCGAACGTGGTTTTAAAATCATGTTTGGCGGAGGATTAGGTTCTCAGCCGGCTCATGCCGAATTGCTTTCAGAGTTTGTACCGGCGAATCAGATTATTCCAACAGCAGAAGGGATCATTCGTATTTTTGACCGATACGGTGAGCGTGCAAAAAGAATGAAAGCCCGTATGAAATTCTTAATCAAAGAAATGGGAAGAGATGTTTTCCTTGATTTGGTTGAAAAAGAGAAAAAAGCAATCGCTTTTGAAACGTACGAAATTGATACAACTGCTTTTGACGGACCAATTCCGGAACCGTTATTAGAAGTTCCGCAAGTTACAATTGAAGATACAGCAGCTTATGAAGCCTGGAAAAAATCAAATGTAATCGCTCAGAAACAAGCAGGTTATTATGCTATAGGAATCAAAGTTTTATTAGGAGATTTTTATACCGATAAAGCCCGATTATTAGCTGATTTAATTAAAAATTATGCTGCAAATGAACTTCGTTTTTCATTGCGTCAAAATATTGTAATACGTCATGTGAAAGAAGCAAACTTACCATTCTTCTATCAGGAATTAGCCAAGCTGAACTTTGTTCATTTGGGGTATAATTCAACAGCAGATATTACAGCATGTCCGGGTACAGATACTTGCAATTTGGGGATTGCAAGTAGTACCGGAATTGCAGAAGAATTAGAGAAAGTATTAAGTGCTGAATATCCTCAGTATTTAAACAACCGCGAAATTGAAATCAAAATCAGTGGTTGTATGAATGCTTGCGGGCAGCACAATATGTCGGCAATTGGTTTTCAGGGAATGTCAATCAATTCCGGAAAACTGGTAGCTCCGGCTTTACAGGTTTTGTTAGGCGGAGGAAGATTAGGAAATGGGGCTGGACGTTTTGCCGATAAAGTAATCAAAATTCCAAGCCGAAGAGGACCGGATGCTTTGCGTACCATTTTAAATGATTTTAATGCGAATGCAAACGGACAAAAATTCCTGAATTACTATGATGAAAAAGGAGAGAAATATTTCTATGAAATCTTAAAACCTTTGTCAGATGTAACGAATTTAACCGAAGCTGATTTTGTAGATTGGGGTAATGCCGACAATTACGTAAAAGCAGTTGGAGTTGGAGAATGTGCCGGAGTGGTAATTGATTTGGTGGCTACTTTATTGCTGGAAGCCAAAGACAAACTAACTTTTGCTCAGGAATCTTTTGATGAAAACAAATGGTCGGATGCTATTTATCACGCTTACGCCGGATTTGTAAACGGCGCAAAAGCGTTACTGCTTTCTGAAAACGAAAAAACAAACAATCACGCAGGAATCGTTGATTTATTTGATACCGTTTTCATTGCAACCGGTAAAATTGAACTGGCAACGTCATTCAGAGAATTAGTGTATCAAATTAATACAACACAGCCTTCAGAAGCTTTTGCAAAACAATACATTCAGGAAGGAATTGCATTTTTTGATACCATAGAGAAATATAGAGCTCAAGAATTAGAAAATGCTTAATATCAAACCAAAAGTAACTTTAGTTGGTGCGGGTCCAGGCGATCCGGATTTGCTTACGCTCAAAGCTGTAAAAGCACTTGCTGAAGCGAATGTGGTTTTGTACGATGCATTGGCCAATGAAGAAATACTAGCACACGCTCCTAAAAATGCAATCCGTATTTTTGTAGGGAAAAAAATTGGGAATCATGCTTACACCCAGGATCAGATCAATCAATTGATTGTGGATAATGCGTTGACTTATGGTAATGTTGTGCGTTTAAAAGGGGGTGACCCATTTATTTTTGGACGAGGAAGTGAAGAAATTGAATTTATAGAAAGTTTCGGAATAGAGACATTTGTAGTTCCCGGAATATCTTCGGTAGTGGCAGTTCCGGCAAGTCAGGGAATATCGATTACCAAAAGAGGGGTTTCGGAAAGCTTCTGGGCGATAACCGGTACAACTTCTGACAGGAAATTGTCTTCAGATGTTGCGTTGGCGGCACAATCATCTGCAACAGTTGTAATTTTGATGGGAATGCACAAATTGCCTCAGATTATTGATTTGTTTCAGAAAGAAAACAAAGGAAATTTGCCCGTAGCGATTATTCAAAACGGAACATTGGCCGATGAAAAAGTGGGTGTAGGAACGGTAGATTCAATTTTAGAAATTGTAAAAGAGAAAAAACTGAGTTCGCCAGCCATTATTGTTCTTGGAGAGGTTGTTCGCGAAAGCAATAAACTGAAAGGATTTTATGAAGAATTTCTCTCGAAAGAAATGATTCGTTAGCAATTGTCTTGTCAGGAACAACCAATTTTGCAGCTTTAGGTTTTAACCCGATGTTTGCATGATAAATTGTTCTGTGCGAACTTTGCACCGGTAATAAAAATTAAAATGGAACAAAACGAATTATATCCTGTATTCCTGAAACTTCACAATCTGAATGTTCTGATTGTTGGCGGAGGAAATGTTGGATTAGAAAAGCTCTCTTTTTTATTAAAATCGAGTCCAAATGCAAATGTTGAGGTGGTAGCACCAAATTTTCATTTAGAAATAAAGGTTTTGGCCGAGAAACATCCTTCGATTACATTGACAAAATCGAAGTTCAAAAAGAAAATGCTCAAAAAACGCCATATGGTAATTGCCTGTACCGACGATTTAAAAGTCAATAAAAAGGTATACGAATTATCCCGAAAGCGTTATTTGATTTGCAACATAGCCGATACACCGGATTTGTGTGATTATTATCTGGGAGGAATTGTAACAAAAGGGAATGTGAAAATTGCCATTTCGACCAACGGAAAATCACCAACAACAGCCAAAAGGCTCAGGGAGTTTTTTGAAGAGGTAATTCCTGAAGATATCAATACAATGGTTGAAAACCTTAATGAATATCGAAAGACATTAAAAGGTAATTTTGAAGAAAAGGTTAAAAAAATGAACGAGATAACCGCTTCATTAAAAAATAAAGAGTAAAAATTTCCGCAAAGAAATCAATGACAAAAATCATTGAAAATAGAATAAATTATTCGTTCCTTTGCATTATTAAGAATGATTATAAACAACAACATAATGATTAAAACAGATATACTTATAATTGGAGCAGGCCCAACAGGTTTATTTGCCGTTTTCGAGGCAGGATTATTAAAATTAAAATGTCATATTTTAGATGCTTTGCCACAAGCAGGAGGGCAACTTTCAGAATTGTATCCAAAAAAGCCTATTTATGATATTCCTGGATTCCCGGAAGTATTAGCAGGAGATTTGATTGACGGATTGCAAGAGCAAATCAAACAATTTGAGCCTGGTTTTACTTTAGGAGAGCGTGCAGAAACGATTGACAAACAAGAAGACGGAAGTTTCATTGTAACCTCAAATAAAGGGACTAAATTTCACGCACCGGTTATTGCTATCGCCGGAGGTCTTGGAAGTTTTGAACCGCGTAAGCCACTTATCGAAGATATTGAGTTTTATGAAGATAAAGGAGTAAAATACTTCATCAAAAATCCGGAGAAATTCAGAGACAAAAGAGTGGTAATCGCCGGAGGAGGAGATTCAGCATTAGACTGGAGTATCTTTTTGGCGAATGTAGCTTCAGAAGTTACTTTGATTCACCGTAGAAACGAATTCAGAGGAGCTTTAGACTCTGTAGAAAAAGTACAGGAATTAAAAACAGCTGGGAAAATTAAACTAATTACACCGGCAGAAGTAATCGGAATCAATGGTGCTGAGCATATTGAATCATTAGATATCGAAGAAAACGGAGCACACCGTAAAATCGAAACGGATTATTTTATTCCGCTTTTCGGACTTACGCCAAAGTTAGGACCAATCGGAGACTGGGGATTAGAAATCGAAAAAAATGCCATTAAAGTAAATAATGCGTTAGATTATCAAACCAATATCCCGGGAATCTTCGCTATTGGAGACGTAAACACTTATCCAGGAAAATTAAAACTGATTCTTTGTGGATTCCACGAAGCAACTTTAATGTGTCAGGCAGCGTACCAGATCATCAATCCGGGTAAAAAATACGTTTTAAAATACACTACAGTTTCAGGTGTAGATGGTTTTGACGGAACTCGTAAAGAAGCGCCGAAAGCAGTTGTTAAAGCGATAGTTTAGTTTTGAGGGGCTGAGGCTCTAAGATACTAAGGTGCTAAGATTTTTAATATAGTAAAGCTCAAACTTTTAGTTTGAGCTTTTTTTTAATCCCATAGGGATTATATATTTGTAGAATAGGATTAAAGGTATTTGTGAAAAAAGCCCCGGAGGGGCGATACATAAACCAGCAAGAGAAAGGCAATGTCGCTCCGTTGGAGCTCTTTTGTTTGGATAATTGTTTTTCTATAAGTATTACGCTCCTTAGGAGCTAAATTTTTTTTAATCCCGTAGGGATTACATATTTGTAGAATAGGATTAAAGGTATTTGTAAAAAAGCCCCGGAGGGGTGATACGTAAATCAGCAAGGGAAAGGCAATGTCGCTCTGCTGGAGCTCAACGATAGAGGTGAGAACAGTATCAAAAAACATAGTGAAAACTTTAAACTTAGTCCCTCAGAACCTTAGCCTCTCAGAAACTTAAAAAAAACTTGCAATTGTTAAGCTTATGTCTTTACTTTGCACTGTTCTTAAAATTATTGACAGTTATCACGAAAGGCGGAGGGAAAGACCCAATGAAACCTTAGCAACCCTTTATCATAAAGAAGGTGCTACATTCTACTTAATACAAATTCATTGTATTTAAGATAGATAACACAAATACATTACACGTATTTCTCAAAACTTTTCCAGAAAACATACAATATTTACTAAAGCAATTTAGTAACAGGAGCGAATCATTGGCGCATTTTTGCAGTCAACAGTTCCCGCTTTCGCCTATATCTTTTCGTTTTACTACGAGGATTGTGGCTCATCGGGACTAATTTAAATCCGACAAGTTTTTAAAACCTGTCGGGTTTAGAATCGGAAATAGAATTAAATAAACTTAGCAGCTCAGCGCTTTAGTACCGTAGCAGCTAAAAGAGGAAACAATATGTCAATAACAATTCAGGAAGCAATAAAAAAAAATATCCTAATCCTTGACGGGGCAATGGGAACGATGTTGCAGCGCTATAATTTCTCGGAAGAAGATTTTAGAGGAGAGCGTTTCAAAGATTTCCCTCATCCCTTAAAAGGAAACAACGATTTACTATCCATAACACAACCACAAGCAATCCGCGATGTTCACGCTGCTTATTATGAAGCAGGTGCAGACATTGTAGAAACCAATACTTTTTCAGGAACTACGATCGGTATGGCCGACTATTTCCTGGAAGATTTGGTTTATGAATTGAACTATGAATCGGCTAAAATTGCCCGTGAAGTAGCAGGTGAATTTACCGCTAAAAATCCGGACAAACCACGTTTTGTTGCAGGTTCAATCGGACCAACAAACAGAACGGCAAGTATGTCTCCGGACGTAAACGATCCGGGATACAGAGCAGTAACGTTCGATGATTTGCGAATTGCCTACAAACAACAGGCAGAAGCCTTAATGGATGGAGGCTGTGATTTACTTTTGGTAGAAACCATCTTTGATACGCTAAATGCCAAAGCGGCACTTTTTGCGATCGAAGAAGTAAAAGAAGAACGTAATCTGGATATTCCGATCATGGTTTCAGGAACCATTACGGATGCTTCGGGAAGAACACTTTCAGGGCAAACGGTAGAGGCATTTCTGATCTCGGTATCTCATATTCCGTTATTGAGTGTAGGTTTTAATTGTGCTTTAGGAGCCGATTTGTTGAAACCTTATCTAAAAACCTTATCGCAGCATACACAGTTTAATGTTTCGGCACATCCAAATGCAGGTTTACCAAACGCTTTCGGACAATACGACGAAACCCCGGAGCAGACACAAGCCTTAATCAAAGAATATTTAGATGATAATTTAATCAATATCATTGGAGGCTGTTGCGGAACTACTCCGGATCATATTCGACTAATTGCTGAGGTGGCGAAAGATTATAAGCCAAGAGTAGCACCGATTTTTGCGTAATACAATTTTATTGATTTTGTGGATGGATTAAAATCCATCCTTACAAAATAGCCCTAAGTTCCGTAGGAACGATACATTTTGTAGCAACGGAATTTATTCCGTTGAAGAAAAGGATTCATCAACAAGAGTTCCGCAGGAACAAGACATTGGTAAAATTCAAAAACGGTAATTGAAATCGTGAAGAATGTAAAATTATTTTGAAACCGATTTTGCGTGAGGGATAGCAGTGAAAAGCCCACAGACCAATGCAGTGATAACGAAATTGGTCGAGGACTTGTAACGAATAGCCGGTTCGCTGCGGCGAAACACGCCCAAATTAATAAACATAAATGCCTGTAAGGTTTTAGAAACCCTGCAGGAAAGAAAATAGAATAAAAAAACTCAGAACCTAAGAAGCTTAGGAACTTAGTACCTTAAGAAAAATGGCAGAAAACAGAAGAGACCTTGTATTATCAGGATTAGAACCGTTAATTATTACACCCACCAGCGTTTTTGTAAACATTGGAGAGCGTACGAATGTGACAGGTTCAAGGAAATTCCTTCGCTTAATCAAGGAAGAGAAATATGATGAGGCACTTGATATTGCAAGACAACAAGTAGAGGGAGGAGCACAGATCATCGATATCAATATGGATGAAGGAATGCTGGATGGTGTTCAGGCAATGACTAAATTTTTGAATTTAATTGCATCAGAACCGGACATTTCGCGAGTACCTATTATGATCGATAGTTCGAAATGGGAAATCATAGAAGCGGGTCTTAAAGTAGTACAGGGAAAAAGTGTTGTAAACTCGATTTCGTTAAAAGAAGGAGAAGAAGCCTTTATTCATCATGCTAAATTAATCAAGCGTTATGGAGCGGCAGCCATAATCATGGCTTTTGACGAAGTGGGTCAGGCTGATAACTTCGAGCGAAGAGTTGAAATTTGTCAGCGTTCGTATGATATTTTGGTAAACAAAGTTGATTTTCCTCCACAGGATATCATTTTTGATTTGAATATTTTCCCGGTTGCGACCGGAATGGAAGAACATCGCTTGAATGCGATTGACTTTTTTAGAGGAACAAAATGGGTTCGTGATAACTTACCACACGCGCATATTAGCGGGGGAGTAAGTAACGTTTCGTTTTCTTTCAGAGGAAATGACACCGTTCGTGAAGCGATGCACTCGGTATTTTTGTACCATGCCATCAAGAACGGAATGACTATGGGAATCGTGAATCCGGAAATGCTTTCGATTTACGATGATATTCCAAAAGATTTACTGGAGCACGTTGAAGACGTAATTCTGGACCGACGTGATGATGCAACGGAACGACTTTTAGATTTTGCCGAGAACGTAAAAGGAGAAGTAAAATCAGATGAAAAAGCAATTCAGGAATGGCGTTTAGGAACCGTTCAGGAACGTATTACGCACTCGCTGGTAAAGGGAGTGGATGCTTTTATTGAAGAAGATGTAGAAGAAGCGCGTTTGGCTGCTACAAAACCAATTGAAGTTATCGAAATCAATTTGATGACCGGAATGAATGTCGTGGGAGATTTATTCGGAAGCGGAAAAATGTTCCTGCCGCAGGTTGTAAAATCGGCACGTGTGATGAAAAAAGCCGTAGCTTATTTATTGCCTTATATTGAAGCCAGTAAGCAGGCCGGAGACAAACAAGGAAACGGAAAAATCCTGATGGCTACTGTAAAAGGAGATGTTCACGATATTGGTAAAAACATTGTTTCGGTGGTTTTGGCCTGTAACAATTACGAGATTGTAGATCTTGGAGTTATGGTGCCTCCGGAAAAAATTATTGCGGCTGCCATAGAACACAATGTAGACATTATTGGATTAAGCGGACTGATTACGCCTTCGCTTGACGAAATGGTGTATCTGGCCAAAGAACTTGACAAACAAGGAATTAAAATTCCGATTATGATAGGTGGAGCAACCACTTCGCGTGCGCATACAGCCGTGAAAATTGCGCCTCAATATAGAGAAACGGTAATTCACGTAAACGATGCTTCGAGAGCTGTTACTGTTGCAGGGAATCTATTAGATCACAACCGTAAGATATATGCAAGCGATATTCGTGCAGAGTATGATTCTTTTAGAGAAACATTCCTGAACCGTTCAAGAGATAAAAATTTCCTGAACATCGAAGATGCCCGTAAGAATAAATTGCAATTGGATTGGGAAAATTTTAATCCGGTGAAACCTAATATAATTGGAGAACAGATTGTTGAAGTCGACCTGGACGTTTTGGTTCCGTATATCGACTGGACACCGTTTTTCAGAACCTGGGAATTGTTTGGTAAATATCCGGCAATTTTAACGGATGAGGTTGTGGGGAAAGAAGCGACTTCTGTTTTTGAAGATGCTCAGGCGATGCTGAAAGTAATTTTAGAAGAGAAAAAACTATCTGCAAAAGGAATCTACGGAATATTTCCGGCCAATCAGATCAACGATGATGATATTGAGTTGACCGACGAAAACGGAAAACCATTGCAGACATTTTTGACTTTACGTCAGCAATCACAAAAAACAAAAGGGGCACCTAATATTGCATTGGCTGATTTTATCGCTCCAAAAGAGAGCGGGAAAGTCGATTATATGGGCGCATTCTGTGTAACAACCGGTTTTGGTGTTGACGAATGGGCAGCTGAATTTGAGAAAGACCTGGACGATTATAATTCGATCATGGTAAAAGCATTGGCAGATCGTTTTGCGGAGGCTTTCGCCGAATATCTTCATGAGAAAGTGCGTAAGGAAATTTGGGGGTATTCATCAGATGAAAACTTAAGCACCGAAGAAATGATTTCTGAAGATTACAAAGGAATTCGTCCTGCTCCGGGTTATCCGGCCTGTCCTGACCATTTGGAGAAACCAACAATCTGGAAGCTTTTAAATGTAGAAAAAGAAATAGGAGTAACCCTGACCGAAAGCATGGCGATGTGGCCGGCTTCATCAGTTTCGGGTTACTATTTTGGAAACCCGGAAAGTAAGTATTTCGGACTGGGGAAAATAAAAGAAGATCAGGTGGTTGATTATGCCAAACGACGTAATGTTCCAACCGATTACGCAATGAAATGGTTAAACCCTAATATAGCAGATTAAAAAGGTTTCAAGTTTTAAGTTTCAGGTTTCAGGTTCTTCGGAACAACCTGAAACCTGAAACCAAAAGAATATTTGATTTATGTTTTTGATTCAGATTTTTTACACAATTTTTCAAAACACATAATTCATAACACATAATTTAAAAAATGAAAGTAACAGAACATATAGAAAACGCGAAAGGAAATACATTATTCTCGTTTGAACTTATTCCGCCTCAAAAAGGAAAAAGCATTCAGGAATTATATGACAACATCGATCCTTTAATGGAATTTAAACCACCATTTATCGATGTAACCACTTCGCGCGAAGAGTATATCTATATTGATAAAGGCAACGGGCTTTTAGACAAAAAGCTAACGCGTATGCGTCCGGGAACACTTGGAATTTGTGCTTCTATAAAACATAAATATAATGTGGATACCGTACCGCACTTGCTTTGTGGCGGTTTTACACAGGAAGAAACCGAATACATGCTGGTAGACTGTCAGTATTTAGGAATCAATAACGTAATGGCGCTTCGTGGTGATGCTATGAAAGACGAGCAGTCTTTTGTACCAAAAGCCGGTGGAAATAGTTTTGCAATCGATTTGGTTCGTCAGATCAACAACTTAAACAGTGGAAAATACCTGCATGAGGTGATGGATGCTGATAATAAAGCCGATTTTTGTATTGGTGTTGCCGGTTATCCCGAAAAACATTTAGAATCCCCATCTTTACAATCGGATTTAAAAAGGCTTAAAGAGAAGGTTGATGCGGGTGCGGATTATGTTGTAACACAAATGTTTTTTGACAATGCGAAATATTTTGCTTTTGTTGAAAAGGCAAGAGAAATTGGTATTACAATTCCAATTATTCCAGGAATCAAACCAATTGCGGTTCAAAGACACTTACAGATTTTACCGCAGATTTTTAGAATCGACCTGCCAGAGGATTTGATTGATGCAGTGGATAAATGTAAAAACAATGCTGAAATCAAGCAAGTCGGAATCGAGTGGGCCATTCAGCAATCATTAGAGTTAAAAGCTGCGGGAGTTCCTGTATTGCATTATTATTCAATGGGGAAATCAGAGAATATCCGCCAGATTGCGAGCCATATTTTTTAAGAATTTAAGCCAAACGTTTGTCATTTCGACCGAAGGGAGAAATCACACTCGCTAATCGACAAAGATTGAAAACTTTCTATACGGAGTTTTTTTGTCATTTCGACCGAAGGAAGAAATCACACCAGTAATTCGACAAAGATTGAAAACTGTCTATACAGAGTTCCTTTTGTCCTTTGTCGAAATGATAAAAACAGCTTGGAATTTGGCTCCGAAGCTTCGTGATAAATTAAAATTTAAAGGTAACGAGGATGAAAAAAGAAGAATTACAGGCAATAGCGTCACAGCTAAAGCATCCTTCAGGAGAAAAAGGAATAGAAATGGCCAATATGATGCATGAAACCAACATCAATATGACACGCCATTCGGTTCAAAATCTGCAATTAACAGCTGGAAATACAATTTTAGAATTGGGTCATGGAAATGCCGGACACTTAGAATATATAGTGAACCAAGCTCAGGATCTAACCTATTACGGACTTGAGATGTCGGCGTTAATGTGTCAGGAAGCCCAGCAAATTAATGCTGCGGCCGTGGCTAAAAAGCAGGCTCATTTTTCTCTTTATAACGGAACTGATATTCCATTCGAAGAGGCCTTTTTTGATAAAATATTCACGGTAAACACTATTTACTTCTGGCAGGAACCGGAGAAGCTACTCTCAGAAATTTACAGAGTTTTACAGCCAAAGGGCATTTTTTGCATCACCTTTGCCGAAGAAAGTTTCATGAAACAGCTGCCGTTTACTCAGTTTGAATTTGAACTTTACAGTACTGAAAAAGCAGAAAAACTGATTGGGAAAACTGCTTTTCAAATCGTACACAAAGAAACGCTGACTGAAAAAGTAAAAAGTAAAACTGGCGAGTTGGTAGATCGCGATTTTACAACTCTTGTTTTAGGAAAACGCTAGTTGTTCCATCTTCAGCAGCAGTTTTTTGCCACCTATTGTCAGAGATTTCAAAAGCGTTATGCTTATTTGCCGCTTTGCAATTAAAAAAGGATACAGTCCGTTTTAATACTCTTTTTTTGAGTAATTTCATTGATTTTTATTTTGAGTTTCTATTTCTGAATGTAATCCGTTAAAATTATGGAGGTTAAAAAGATCAATTTTCTAAAAAGTTACAGCAGTATTTTATTGCTTCTGGGAGGAATCCTGCTCGGAAGTATTTTGGGATTAGTTTTTGGAGAAAAAGTAGAAGTCATAAAACCGCTTGGAGATATTTTTCTGAACCTGCTCTTTACGGCAATCATTCCCTTAATCTTCTTTACCATAGCGTCTTCGATTGCCAGTTTAGAAAAAACAGAAAAGCTGGGGAAGCTGTTTGTCATAATGGTTGCTGTTTTTTTAGGGACCATTTTGATCTCGGCAATCGTAATGATTGTTGCCGTCTATCTTTTTCCGATTCATCAGCATATAGTATTGTCTAAAGTTCCGTTAGAAAACATTCAATCCGGAAGCGTTGGCGAGCAAATAGCACAACTGGTTACCGTAAATGATTTCTTCGAATTGCTGTCCAGAAAAAGCATGCTGGCGCTTATCATTTTTTCTTTTTTAATTGGTTTTTCGAGTCTGCACTCCGGTGAAAAAGGAAGTGCATTCAGAAGCTTTTTAGATTCCGGTAACGAAGTCATGAAGCAGCTTTTGAACCTCATTATGAAATTGGCTCCAATTGGTTTGGGGGCTTATTTTGCCTATCAGGTTGGTGTTTTTGGACCACAAT
>JAHEZJ010000050.1:0-19372 GCA_023251135.1 Flavobacterium sp.
TGCTGTTAAAGGAACTGTTGTACAAGTGGTACACGCTGGATCTTTTGGCGCACAAGTCGCACAAATTGGACTTGGATCGGTTGATTTAGCCGTAACTGGTGCTCCTGTTGGAGGAGTTCCGCTTACAGTAGCTACGTTGTCTACCTGACCGTTATTGACATCCGCCAAAGTGATGGTGTGCACTGCGGTAAAACTAGAAGAATCTGTAGCTCCAGGAGCTAAACTTGCTAAGCTTCCACTTACTACTGCGTTAGCATCGGTAATCGTTACCGGAGCAAGGGTTACGTTTCCTGTATTTTTAACTACAAAGGTGTAATCAATTCTATCGCCAACATTTACAATTCCATCTCCATTGGCATCTACATAAGTAGCTTTTTTGCTTACTGAAATAGCAGCACATTCACTAGTGATTACCACATCAGCTGAAACTACCGAACTGCAAGTTCCTAATGTAGCCGTAACAGTATAAGTTCCCGCAGGAGCTGTTACTGTCGCACCTGAAATCGTAACTCCTGTTGATGGATTTACGGAGTACGTATAAGCTGCATTATAATTTGAGATAGCAAAACTTCCTGTGGCAACCGTACAAGTAGGTTGCGTTACAGTTCCTGCTGTTGGTTGTACCGGAGTTGCTGGTTGTGCGTTTATCACAACATCAGCTGAAACTACTGAACTACAAGTTCCCAATGTGGCTGTCACTTTATAAGTTCCTGCTGGAGCTGTTACTGTAGCACCTGAAATCGTAACTCCTGTTGATGGATTTACTGAATAGGTGTAAGCTCCATTATAATTTGAAATAGCAAAACTTCCCGTAGCAACAGTACAAGTAGGTTGAGTTACAGTTCCTGCTGTTGGCTGTACCGGAGTTGCTGGTTGTGCGTTTATCACAACATCAGCTGAAACTACTGAACTACAAGTTCCCAATGTGGCTGTCACTTTATAAGTTCCTGCTGGAGCTGTTACTGTAGCACCTGAAATCGTAACTCCTGTTGATGGATTTACGGAGTACGTATAAGCTGCATTATAATTTGAAATAGCAAAACTTCCTGTAGCAACTGTACAAGTAGGTTGCGTTACGGTACCTGCTGTTGGTTGTAACGGAGTTGTTGGTTGTGTATTTACAACAACATCAGCTGAAACTACTGAACTACAAGTTCCTAATGTAGCTGTCACGGTATAAGTTCCCGCAGGAGCTGTTACTGTAGCACCTGAAATCGTAACTCCTGTTGATGGATTTACGGAGTAGGTATAAGCTGCATTATAATTTGAAATAGCAAAACTTCCTGTAGCAACAGTACAAGTAGGTTGCGTTACAGTACCTGCTGTTGGTTGTACCGGTGTTGACGGTTGTGCGTTTATCACAACATCAGCTGAAACTACTGAACTACATGTTCCTAATGTAGCCGTCATGGTATAAGTTCCCGTAGGAGCTGTTACTGTACCACCCGAAATAGTAACTCCTGTTGATGGATTTACTGAATACGTGTAAGCTGCATTATAATTTGAAATCGCAAAACTTCCTGTGGCAACCGTACAAGTAGGTTGAGTTACAGTTCCTGCTGTTGGTTTTACAGGTCTTTCTTTTACTACAACATCAATTCCAGTTCTGGTACTTTCACAATTTCCAACCGTCTGACTTACATAATAAGTTGTAGTTCCAACGGCAGTTGTTACAGGTGTTGGTGCGGTTGCGCTTCCAACACCACCTGTTTGAGCAGTATACCATTTCAGGTTTGAACCGGTTGCTGTTAAAGCAGTTGCTGTTTCATCCTGACAGTAAGTTACAGGTGTCGTAACTACCGGAGCGGTAGTCGTACTAATCTCTCCTTTAAAAGGATAATTGTGTGTTTCTGAGCCGCCTATGTTTTGAATTAAATTTCCACCAACAATAAAACGACCGTTCATACCAATCATTTCGTTGGTAACAGTACCCGTACGTTGTGGAATAACCATACTTCCCCAAAACTGAGCTCCTTTTAAAGAAACAGTAGTTGCAGTAGGTAAATTCCATAAAATTCGCAATGAAAAAGGAGCTACTTCATTTGCCGGTACTTTGCCTCCACTACCTACGCCCTGAGTTACACCATTAAACTGAAAAGTAGCAATATTAAAGTTTGTTGTTGTACCAGGTACGTTAATTAATAAACTCGCAGTATCCGGAAAACCAACAAAATTAATGGTACCATTTGTTTTTGATGCTAAAACATTTGGGATGTTTATCACATACGTTTTTGCAACAGCAGGTGTCAAACAAGTAAACGTATAAGTTCCGAAGCCATCATTTACAAAAGTTACATTTGCATCACTTGGCAATTGATTCCAGGTTGTACTTGAAACCTGTAAAGCATTGAAAGCATCATTATAAGGTGCTAAATCTAATGTAGCTTCATTAATAACTTTAGACGCATCTCCTGTGATTTTAACATTAGAAGATTTAGTTCCTTTATAAACTATATTTCCATAAGACAATTGACCATTACCGCTTTCGCCTCCAAGTATTAAATTACCCGAAGCTGCTGAAGCATTAAAGTTACCTCCAATGGTTAAAATATTTTTATTGTTATCCGGCACGATAAAAGAACCTACCCCTGCTACTCCAAGATTAAAAGCACTGGTTTTGTTCATCGTAAAATCCCCGTAAACAAATGTACGTCCTTCATATTCGGCACCATTTGTTATCGTAAGATTCCCTCCAACAGCAAAGTTAATTGCGTTATCACGTCCAATAAAATCTCCGGTAAAAGTAGCCGGTTTATAGATACTTGTTGGCGGATTAGACGAAAGCGCATCGCTTAAAAATACTCCTAAACAAGAATTAGTTGTAGATGGAAATGGCAAAGGATCTATAACCGTTAAAGCATCTGTCTTTGCATTATTACAACCAACACCACTAGGCGTTCCGTCACATTCTACATCAGGATCTACCGGTGGTGTACCAATATGTGTGTCTGCTGTGGCATCCGGATCTGTTAAATCTGCAGGACGCATGATCGTTGCTTTAACGGTAGGATTACTTCCTCCGGCCGCTAATACCTTTACCACAATTGTGAAAGTAATCGTTGCATCTTTTGGTAAATCTACCGTAGCATCAAGAACTCCACCGGTAATATTTTGTGTCGTAACAGCGCCTCCCAAAGTAGAAGACGAGGTAAAAGATTGTACCGCTAAATTTGCCCCTGAAACTAAATCTGAGAATTTAAATTTTGCACCGGTTACATCATTTGGTCCTCCAATATTCTTAACAACGACTGTATAGGTAACATTTGATCCCACATTACCACTGACCACATCACTAATATTTGTTACCGCTAAATCGGCAGCATTCTGAATAACCGAAAATTCTGTCGGAGTAGGTGGCGTCGTATACACGTAAGACCAGGTATCTATTAAACCAAGATTACCATATCCTCCAGACCATCTATGTGCGCCTGACGCGCTACTGGTATTTAAGGTACGCGAAGAAGCATCCACCGGACTAGGGGCTACACCTCCTGGATCACCTGTTATAATTGAATCATTCCAATATATATTACTATTAGGATTAGATCCATTAACTCTCTCAATAATAATTCCTTGCGGATTATCTTCGGCATCAATGTAAGGAAAATGTACTTCTCCGTTAAATAAAATTACGGCCACTTTTACCTTTGCTCCATATGGTATAGAATTACCTTGATTGTCTTTACCATCCCAACGAACAGAATTTGAACCTGCAACGGCAGTACCGCGTAGAATTCTGTCTACAGGATCGGCCATAGAGTTATTATTATTAACATCAATCTCTATGGTGTAATTGGCATTTGTATTCGCATCAAAAGTCACAAACCCACCTAGAGGAGCGGTTCCCATACCTGAGGCACTTCCTTCAACTCCTCTTAAATTTACATTACTTATCGTTTGCGTTATAATGGGTTTATTTAACCAAGTGGTGCTTACCGCGCCATTATAAATATTAGCGACCGAAGGCATAGAAGGATCCGGTGTGTTATAAAAAATCTTATGTGTAAAATTAGTTAAGTCATCCGGGGCAGTCGGGTTATGGAAAGAATAGTCCGTTGCGGTGTTTAAATAATTATTGACTTTATTTAATGGTGAACTTCTGTAAACCGGTGCGGCAATATCCGAAACTCCCGATCTTAATCCTTTATTGTTAACAAAGAAATTAAAATAAACAGGTCGTACCCCATTTGTTTGGATGTTGTATTGAAATCCGTCATAAGTTAAAACCTTTAAACTTGAGTTCCACTGATTTGTTGCGTCTCCTAAGTGTCCTGTTAAAACATTCGCGTAAACACGACCTGATACAGCTGAACCCGAAGCAGCAACCGTTATATCCCAGGCCACAATGTAACAAGTATTGGTTGGTTGTGTCCAATTGGAATCTGCTCCTATATTAGCGTTTCCTCCAGGCATAGGAGATGGAGCTAAATTAGGAGAATCTGACACGAATTCGACAATCCAAATTCCACTTTCAGCAGAACCTACTGTTCTGGAATAGGCATTATACCCTCCTGCTACTAGTGCTGAAGGCCCCTTTAATTCTTGCGCTCTATTGGAGATTACTCCAACGCTCGTACTTGTACCGCTATTATAAGAAGTACCATCTGGTGCGGTTAAGATAATTCGTCCAGTACCTGAACCAGTTTTACCCTGAGCAGAAGAACCCAGGTATAACACTTCCCCGGCATTAGCATAAACATACATTTTTCCCCGGTTGGCAACGCCCCAGGTATTTGTTGTATTAATTGCACTATTGGTACTCGACATCAACATTCTGTATCCCGTTGCCCCACTAGGGAACAAATCCTTAGACCCCTCAGCAAAGACATTCAATCCGCTGAAAAGAGAAAGGAAACACAGTATAAAGGTCAGCTGCAATTGCCTTAATTTTAATGTAATTTTATTCAACATTTTAATAGTTTTGATTATTAGTAACTGGTATAGTATTTATCGACCGATAATAACTTGAGTGCAGTTTTAATTCCTGTTGCTGTAGCGCATGCATCAGTTTAAAAAAAAGATTTTTAATAAATCTATCGGATGAAAAACGATTACTTTTTCGGATAAAAGCATCAAAATCAAGCGACGTAAAAGAGATTAAGAAACCCTCCTCCAGAGCGCTTCTTCTAACAAAAAACCGTGTTTTAAAAAAAGTAAAGTTCACCATATAATAAATAATTAAAATTCCATAAGAAGCTAGTTCGAATATCCATTGATATCCAAAGATTGTAGCGATTGCATTCAGGCCGAACCGACCTAAACCATCACTGCACTCTAGTTAATATGCCCCAGTTTTGATGCCTCACGCACCATACCTGCAACATTACTTACATCGAGTTTGTTAAAAATGTTTTTTCTGTGATTTTCGACTGTATTAACCGAAAGTTTCAATTCGCTGGCAATATCAGCTGTAGTAAATTCTCTAATGATGTATTGCATGATGGTAAGCTCTTTTGCCGTTAGCGTAATGGCTGTACCTACCCTGTTTTGTTTGGACAAAAATGCGTAGTCATCCGGCAGGTAAATCCCACCTTCCCAAACTAATTTTATAGCTTCTAAAAGCTCTTCGCTGTCCTGGTTTTTGTTTACGTAACCTTTTACGCCCATAGCCAGTAAGTTTTCGACTAATATGGGGCTCGAAAGCGAGGTAAAAGCAATCACTCTTAAATCGGGGTGATTTTTGTGAAGGTATTCATAGACTTCAAGTCCTTGTACATCATTTGCGATCAGATCTACAATAATTAGATCTAATCCCGAATGCTGCTGAACTTTAAGATATAAGTCTTGTTTGTTAGTAGCGTAAAAAAGAACTTCGAGCCCTTTCTGATTTGAAAAAAAACTAGTAAGACCTCCACATACTATAGGCTGATCTTCAAAAAATGCAATATGTATCATGCTACAAATTAGCGACAAAATTTTTGTTAAGAAAATAGCGGTTTTCCCTATTTAGGCAAGATAATTCTGAATGTACAACCTGCTGATTCATTGTTAAAAACAGCAAGCGTACCTCCGTTTTTCAACATTAATTCCTGACACAAATACAGTCCGATTCCAAACCCCGATTCCAGATTAGTTCCTAGTCCGGGATTTATTTTCTGCTTGAATAATTTGTCGATCTTTTTTTGTTCAACTCCCTTACCGAAATCTGTTACTATGATTTCATGATTGTTATTTTCAATGGTGATAATGCTATCCTGATAACTAAATTTAATCGCGTTATTGATAATGTTTCGCAATACAATACTTAAAACAGCAGAATTAAATACAACAGTTGTTCCTTTTGAAACCTTAAGATCGATTGTAATATTCTTTGCTTTTAACTGATGTGATAATTCCTTGCAGGCCGCACTGATGCTATTGTACAGCATAATCTCGCTATAACCCGACTGCGTGGTAATCAGCTCCATCTTTGCCCAATCGAGTAAACTTGTAAGCATGGCATCCGATTGTTCTAACTGTTGTCCTATTGCTTTCACATAGGTCGAAACAATCTTATTTTCATTTTTAAGAACGTCCTCTTTGTCTAATAAGATTTTTAACGTTGTAATGGGTTCCTTAAAATCGTGTGAGATGACCGTAAAAATCTTTTGGTGCAGTAAGTTAAGACGTTTTAAATCATTGTTCTTTATTTCAATTTGCTCCTTTTGCAGCCTCAGCGTTTCATTGGTACTTCGTTGTTTTTTGGTCAATACTACAATCGAATACAATAATATGATCAACAGCGTAATTCCGATTAGCGAAGCAATAAGGGCAATTTTTTGTTTCTGCAAACGTTCCTCTTTGCTTTCGTTGATTTTTTTCAGATTAATATTCTGCTGCTCTTTCAACTTGATTTTATTCGCAATTTCAAACGAATCTATCCTGCTGTTCCTAATTTTCATGTCCTCGATGCCTACCAGTCGGTCCAGTCTTTCAAATGTTTTGTGAGCAGCCTCAAACTCGCCCTGCTCTACCATAATTTCTCTTAACGTTCGTAAAGCATTGATTTTGTTCTCCAGATCATTGCAGCTGTCAGCCACTCTGATACTTTCGGTGATTACTTTTTTTGCTTTCTCAATTCGATTTTGCCTGCTGTAAATACGGGCTGTTTTAACATACACTTCTGCCAGTTTACACGGATTGTATTTTTTTGCCACGCGTTCTGTGAGCAAAAATTCTTCCATGCTTTTTTTATGATCGTAATTGATGTAATAATAGTATCCGATAATTAAATGCAGTACAATATAATTGCTGGGACTATCGGTTGGCGAAATTTTACTTTGGCATAAATTGGCATAATAGAATGCTTTTTTATACTCTTTTTGAGTAAAAAACAAATCCGATAAGATGTAGAGACTTTTATTATAGATTTTCTGTGATTCCTTTCCCTCGCCTTTCAGTACGATAGATTTATTCAAATAAACAATCGCATCCGAAGATCTTCCTATTATTTTGTAATAATTCGCCTTAAAAAAATACAACAACTGAAGCTCAAATTGATTTAAATTGGGTCTCGCCAAATGTTTATCAATTAAATAACTGATACTGTCTGTTTGATTTCGGTTGTCTAAACTTCTTAATTTTTCATCTAATTGTTTAATCTGAGGTGTAACTTCCTGAGCTTGGGAATGGAATGAAACTAATAAAAATGCAAGAATGAAGTACTTTATACAATTATTGGAAATGCAGCGTGAAGACATAAAAAATTAATGAATTAAAGTCGTTATTCAGATGTAATGTTTGCACCTTATTATTACAAGGCAACAGTCAATTTTACAACCCTGCTCCAGAACCAGTCACGGAGAGTTGAATAAACAAAGAAATTCAAAAAACGCCCTTAAGAAGAAAAACTACTCCCCGATGTGTTTCGACAAATTCCCTGCAGTTATAAAACTAACTTACATTTTTTTAAAAGTAAATCTTTTCACAACTCAGCCCACATCCATTTAAAGTTTACAGCGGCAAAATTATCAATAAGAACCTAATGAATTGCTATTATTTCTTAAAATAAATGATTTTAATCAAAAGAAAATAGTCATCATCCTATATGAAACTATGAAGTTGATAAATTAACAAGGTATTTAACCCTGTCCTCGCCCATAAATCAATATAATCTTACTTTTTAAATTCACATACCCTTTCGCTTTTAAGATCGTTCTGGCTGAATGACATTCTGAACAAAGTAAAATGACATTTTGAACAAAGTTCACTATTCCACTTCGTCATAATTTTGCCTTGTAACATTCACATAAAAATCACTAAAAATGAAACAGAACAATTATCAGGGCGCTTTGCAAAAACCAATTGGTTCAGGATTTAATGCAAAATCAACCACAAACGATGTCATCAAAGGCATTGATCTTACAGGAAAAATTGCCATAGTAACAGGCGGAAATACCGGAATTGGGTTAGAAACAGTCAAAACCCTTGCCCTCGCAGGAGCAACCGTTATTGTACCGGCCAGAGATCTTGAAAAAGCAAAAATAAACCTGGCGGGCGTACCCAATGTAGAATTGGAAGTAATGGATCTGATGAAGCCCGAATCTATTACTGCTTTTGCCGAAAAATTTCTATTATCCAACAGACCGTTGCAATTGCTAATCAATAATGCCGGCATCATGTGGGTTCCGTTTCGTCGAGACCATCGGGGTATCGAATCACAGCTGGCAACCAATTATCTGGCGCATTTTCAGTTAACAGCACAGTTGTGGCCCGCACTGAAAGAAGCCAAATCGGCAAGAGTTATTCAGGTATCGTCTCAGGGCCATCAGTTTGCTCCTTTTAATTTTGAGGACCCTAATTTTCTTTCCAGCGAGTACGAAACTTTACAGGCATACGGACAATCTAAAACCGCCAGTAACTTATTTGCTCTCGAATTAGATAATCGCGGAAAAGAATTTGGTGTGCGCTCTTATTCATTACATCCGGGATCTATCAGCGGAACGGAACTTGCCCGCGAAGCCTCTTTAGAATTGTTTCAAAAAATGGGCTTTTGTGATGATGAAGGAACTATTTTGCCCGAAATCGCTGCCCATTTAAAAACTATTCCACAGGGAGCTGCTACGACTGTATGGTGTGCTACAAGTTCGCAGCTGGATTCAATTGGAGGAGTCTATTGTGAAGATGTAGAAATAGCCACAATAACCCATGAATCCGCTGTAACTCCCGGAGTAAAATTATACTCGCTAGACGAATATAACGCCAGACGTTTGTGGGATCTCAGCGAAAAAATGGCCCAAATTTCTTTTAACGTCGGAGTATAAAAGACAAAAGTTCATTTTATAAAAACAACAAAAGTTACCGCAATCAACCAGCGGTAACTTCTGTATAAAAAGAATGGCAAGGAAGTAAAGAACCGTTGCCCGCATAATTTTAGTAAATTTGAAAGTCTTTTTCCTCCAAGCAAGGAATTACAATCGACCGGAAAACGTAATCGTACAACTCTATGGAATTTGAAGCAAAATACATAAGCCCGGATATTAAACTATCTTGTTATTCGGATGGTTTTTTCAAATCGGATATCATGTTCGATCAGCACATGCTCGTATGGTTTATTTCAGGAGAAACCAAAATTGTACAAGCAGATGGCGTTCATCTTTTTAAGAAAGGAGATATTTTTCTGATCCCTCGAAATCAATTGGCCACTATTATAAACTATCCCAAAGACGGTCAGCCACACAAAACCGTAGTGATGCATTTGTCGACAGCCAAACTGAGAGAATTTTATGCCGGACTAGATGTCAAACCAAAAACGATAACGCATTCTCAAATAAAACACTACAACAATCATCCTTTGTTAGAAAGCTGTCTTTCCTCTTTGATTCCGTACTTTGATATGAAAGAACTGCCCGAAAATATTGCTGCACTAAAGATTACAGAAGCCATTAGTATTCTTCGAACCATCGACAAAAATATTGACGATGTTCTGGCCAACTTTGAAGAACCCGGAAAAATTGATTTGGTCAGTTTTATGGAGCGCAACTTTATGTTCAATATGTCTCTGGACAAAATAGGCTATCTCACCGGACGAAGTCTTTCAACTTTTAACCGGGATTTTAGGAAATATTTTAATACGACTCCTCAAAAATGGCTTACCAGAAAACGACTGGAGCTGGCGCATTATCAATTAACCAACAACCAGAAAAAAACAATTGATGTTTGCTACGAAGTGGGCTTTGAGAATCTTTCTCACTTTTCGCATGCTTTTAAAAAGCAATTTGGTTACTCGCCCACCTCATTAACATAGTCCTTTTTTCCTTCGCAGAATTTATAAATTACACTGTGCTTAGCACTTCAACATGTCTTTTTCTCGCAGATCTTGCAGATTGGGCCGATTTTACATGAGCTTGTTAATTGTTATGTGCAGGACTTCACCGATTATTGCAATGGTTTAAAAACAATTTCGTAGGATTTGGCTTTGTTTAGAAATGCGTTAGCAAACTCCTGAATGTCTTTTTCAGTGATGCTATTTACAATATCTACATAAGCTGCTGGATCATTTATATTAATATTATATTCAAAAAAATTGTATACTAAACTCAAACTATAGCTGTTGAAGTTTTTGCTGTCTTCCCTTGATTTTAGGTAATTGCTTTTGGTTTTCGCAAGGTCTTCTTTTACCAAAATACCTTTTTTAATTTTGTTAATTTCCTCGTAAACTATAGGAAGTAAACTGTTCACTTTGATCGGATCTGAATCAAAATTGATCGATAGGGCTACGGTATTTTTTGGAAATCTCGAAGCTGCTCCACTCACCTGCACCCCATAAGTACCTCCTTCTTTTTCTCTAAGGCTCTCGGTATAGCGCAAAGTCAGAATATCGCTAAGCATATCGGTCAAAACAGCATTTTTGGAAGTGTATTTAAAATCGCTTTCAAACTGAATGTTGACCGTACTTTTAATCGTTTCCATTTTAATTAAAACCTCTCTGTTGATTTTATTGGAATTCCATACCGGTGTTTTGTCTTTGAATGTTTCTTCCCTTTTTATACCGGGAATACTGGCGATGTACTTTTCTAATAGCGGTTTCAAAACTTCCGGTGTTACGTCACCTACGATAAAAAACTCAAAGTTAGAAACGTCGCAAAAGCGTTCTTTGTAGATTGCTTTTATTCTTTCAAAAGACAAATCATCAATAAACTGCTGGTCCAAAACTCTTATTCTGGGATTATTCTTCCCGTAAACAACCGCATTAATACTATCGGTCATTTTTCCATTGATGTCCTTGTCCTTGTTTTCGAGATAATTTTGAAGATTTAACTTCTTAATATCAAAAATTTCCTTGTCAAAACGTGGTTTTACAAAACGCAGGTGTACCAATTGTAACATCACTTCGAGGTCCTTTACTTTGGCACTTCCTGAAACCGTTTCGCTCAAATCTCCTACACTTACTCCCGTACCCGCAACCTTTCCTGCCAGGATTTTTTCCAGATCAATACTAGAGAATGCTCCCGCACCTGAAGCATCTGCCAAACCATTGAGTGCAAATATCGATGGTAAATCTTTTGGACCATATAAAGATGATCCCCCGAAACTTTCCGCAAGCAGCTGTACATCATTTACATTCTTATTTGCAAATTTGTAATGCACTTTTACACCATTGCTTAAAGTAAAGGTGGTAGCACCGATTGCTTTACTTTCCTTTTCAGTAGTGATTTTTCCCGGAACAATCGTTACATCAGTCAGCAGTGATTTACCATTAAAGCTGTCTTCATAAGGTTTTAAATCAGGATTGTTTTCTGATTTAGCAATAATGGCAAACACGCTCTCCTTGGTGAGATTGGTTTCATTTTCCATACCTTCAACAGTCACTACTCTGTTCTTTGTCGTATATCCACGCGTTAATTCGGCCTGAAAAGCTTTGGAGTCGATATTTTTCAGAATAACTTTTATCATCTCAAACTTGCTCTTAGAATCTGTAGCCAGTTGCTGTGAAAGAAATTCTGATTTTATACTATTGATAATACTGCTATGTGAAATTTCTTTCTCTGATATGATATAGTTTTCGAAATAAGAAATAATAGCCGTTATGGTTCTTTGTATTTCACCTTCCGAAAAACCAAATTTTCCGGCACGTATAAACTCATCCATGACAGCAGTTAAAGCTTCTGCTTGTTTATTCGGTTTTGGAGCAATTTCCATTCCCATGACATCGTTCACTCTTGTAAAATCGGAATAGTAAACTTCCGCATTTTTAAACGGGCAATTTTCTTTCTGTGCTAATTCATTCAATCTGTCATTGAGCATTGAAAATGCCATTACTCTTGTGATCAACTGCTGTAGATCCGCAAAAGTCTGACTCTTAAAAGCACCATTTTGAATGATTTTAAAAGATATACCCGAACTCGTTATTTCTTTATCAAGAGCTAACTTAAAAAAAGGTTCCTCATGATCCGGAATCGCTACCTCAAAACGTTTTTTCGGATTTTTAGCTTTCGGAATATCAGCAAATAACGTTTTTATTTTTTGCTCAATTTCTTCCGCATTCACATCCCCAACAACCGCAATTGCTTGCAAATCGGGACGGTACCATTCTTTGTAAAAATCTCGTAACAAAGTGTAATCAAAATGTTTTACAATATCCATATCCCCAATAGTAGTGCGCTTTGCATACAACGAATGGTTGTACAAATAAGGATTGAATAAGTTAGAAATGCGAGTTGATGCGTTCTGTCTCGTTCTCCATTCTTCAACAATAATACCGCGTTCGGCATCAATTTCCTCATTGGTAAGTAACAATGAATGCGACCAATCGTGCAAAATCAGCAGGGCTGTATCAATGACTTTAGGATCTGTTGATGGAATATTGTCAAAATTATAAACCGTCTCATCAAAACTGGTGTAAGCATTTATATTATTTCCAAACACAGCTCCCTGTTTCTCCAGAGTTGTCAAAATTCCTTTTCCGGGAAAATTTTTAGTTCCGTTGAAAGCCATGTGCTCCAGAAAATGCGCCAATCCTTTCTGATTGTCATTCTCTAAAACAGAGCCTACATTTTGAATAATATAATAACTTGCTGTGTTTTTATTTACCGCTGTTGGATAAATATAATACGTCATGCCATTGGATAGTACTCCTTTTTTAAGAGTTTTATTTCCAATTAAGGCATCAGTAGGTTTGTAGTTTTGAGCATTTATGGAAGCAACTCCAATAAATAATAATAGTAAGTGTAAAAGTTGAGCGTGTACAGATTTCATCATTTTTGATTTCGGCATTTAAAGTAATGGGTATATATTTTATTCCACATCAGTTGAAGGTAAAAGTATTCCTCCTACTTAGAAGCATCTTTGCCAAAGGACGGGCATAGCTCTTTTTCCGTTCATCTGATCATGGTTTGCGCAAAATAATTAAAATTGATGTAAGAAAAAATTTGCGTTACTTATTTAACACAATAAATTTCTCTACTCTACTTGATATTCTAAGCCTATTTATGCTTTGATCATCCTCCAAAAATCTTTTAAAACCACATTTTATAACTCAAACCTACTGTCCATGCTCTGGTAAGTCCGTCTAGTCTAACTTCCCGCACTACAAAAGGCGTCGCGACCGAAACCTCAATACTGCTTCCTGACGCAAAATGGTATCCCGCAATAAGATTCCCGTTAACCGTAAGTCCTTCAGAACCTGCAATATTTTTTCTCTGTCCATAAATATCTTCATAAGTATCTTCTCCTAAATGATAGATCAAAAGCAAATTGGGCTTGAACGAAAACTTATGATTGGATGTAGTAATCGTATAAGTTCCGCGTAAAAGCACATCCGGTTTTCTTTCAAATAAATTGGTGGTCACAAAATCAGCTGTACCTGAGTATTCGCTGAAATACGAATTTGCATTTATGTTAATTACAGGTAGTTGCACGGCATAATTAAAATCCCATTTTTTATAATTTAGGTTAACACTTCCCAAAAAATCAAAAGTTCCAAGACTGCTCTGATAATCCATTGGAAGCGCGTGATCGTTTATTTTAAGATTACTTTGATTAAAGGGAATTTTAACCCCCGAAGTAAAACTCCATTGGTAAGAACCCTTCATAACCGGTCGATAGTTTGCGGTTAAAAAGGCATCCCCAACCGAGCCTCTGCTTCCAAAACTTCCATTTGCATAAGAGGATGTTACTTTTGCATTGGCAGACCATTTTTCATTAAAAATTCGGCTGTAGCCAATATAGCCCGACACATACTTCACATCGGCATCTCCTTTACCCACGATAGTAGCAAATTCAATACTGTTGTTCTTCTTTTTGTCGGTTTCGTTAACCGCGCTTCCGATACTGCAAATACCGGCATCACTACAGCCTTGTGCTCTCGCAGCATTAAACACAAAGAACGAGGCTAAAACAATTAAAAATTTAATTTTCATAATGAGTTGGATTTTAAAGCAGCAGTGGCAAAAAGGTGATTGAATTGCTGACAATGAATTAATACATAGGGATAGGTTGCAAAACTGACTCCTTCAGGAACGGTGTAGGTTTGTGAAGTTCCGGATCCCAGGCTCCCAAGGTTTATAAAACTGTCCGGTCTGTTGGTTTTAGAAAGATAGACTTTAAGATCGGGGCCACTCGAAATACTAAAATCCTTCAAAGACAATTTGTACCGATCTCCTTCTTTATAGATATTAGCGGTACCCGTAACTTTGTTGCCTCCCTCGGGTTCGAAAGTTCCCGTAAACCGTAAGGTCGCTTCTGAAGAAACCTGTCCTGAACCAATTTTCTTAAGGGTTAATTCGCCTTCTGATTCACAACCAAAAAACATTAAAATAGTAATCAAAGTAAGTATCGTTCTCATTTTGTATCGTTTAAGAAATCGAATTTACTCACTCTCCTCTTTCGTTAATGTCGGCTAGTTTACATATCCTGCAAATTTTCGCTCTTTTGTTCGGTGCTGCTTATTCCCCGCTCCTTTTATCAACTGAAAAAGTATAAGTGCCTGTATCGTGTAATTTGATGTTATACCGTGATATTTTTTTACCTTTATATCCATTATACAAATCCAAATGACAATTCAACAGTTAAAATATATTGTAGCACTAGACGACGAGCGCCATTTTGCCAGAGCTGCAGAAGTTTGTATGGTATCACAACCCGGACTAACGATTCAGTTAAAAAATCTGGAAGAAGAAATTGGAATTAAAATTTTCGATCGGAACAAAGTGCCTTTAACTCCTACCGTTCTGGGAACTGAAATTATAAACCGCGCCAGAAAAATACTTCGCGAAGCTGACGAAATCAGGGATTTTGTCGTGAATGAGAAAAATAAACTGGAGGGCGAAGTCAAAATTGGTATCATTTCGACTTTGTCTCCTTATCTGATTCCACTGTTTATTCAGGCGATGAAAAAGGCGACTCCCAAAATGCAATTCATTATAAAAGAAGCCAATACAGGCCAACTTATGAATGATGTAATGACGGGAGTTCTTGACGTGGCCATAATGGCAACCCCTACCGGAAATCCGCATTTAATCGAACATCCTGTTTTTAAGGAACCTTTTGTAGCCTATTTGAATACAGTACATCCAATGGCCGCAGCAGCGCACTACGAATTACAGCCCTCAGACCGTGCCGAATTGCTTTTGTTACAAAACGAATATTGTTACAATGCCCAGCTTCTGGACATTTGCGATATTAAAAGTACGGGGAAAATAAAAGAACAGTTCAGTTATGACATCAGCTCGATTGAAACCCTAAAGAATCTGGTACGAGCCGAATTAGGTTTTGCCATAATTCCCGAACTTTCGATGCTTAATGATGCCGAAACCGGGCTTTTCAAACATTTTAAAGACCCTAAACCGGTACGCGAGATAAGTCTGGTGGTGTCGGATACCTTTTCTAAAAAGTTATTACTAGAAAAAATGAATAAGGCAATCTGGAATTGCCTGCCGGAATCGTTACAACAAAACTTTGCTTACCGCAAAATAAGATGGAACGATTCTCCGTATTTTATTAAAGCTACTACCCGATAAATAGCTATCGGGAATCAATAAAAAAAGCCAAAATACCTTGCAGTACTTTGGCTTTTTTGTATTCAAAACAATGTTGTAATTATTTTCCGCTTAGATCCTTTGCAGCACCAATTATTACATTGGCAACGGCTACTGGCTGTGACATGAAAACACAGTGGCTTCCTTTTACTTCAGTCGCTTTAGTTTTGGAACGTTTGTACATCGCACGCTGAATAGATGGGTCGATACTTTTGTCCTGTGTAGCAATTACTGCATAAGCCGGTTTATCTTTCCATGCTGCTTTGGTGATTGGTGTTATAAAACCTTTTGCGTAAAAAGCACCTTGTGAGGCATACATAAAAGCTGCTTCTTCTTTACTAATGTCTGCACAGAATCCGGCATGAAACTTAGCTTCATCATAATACACTATACCTTTATCGTTTGGAGGCAGCACACCATTTTCGGGAGCAGGAGCGGCTGTTTGCAACCATTGTAAAGCCGATTCTCCGTTGTCTGGCTGAAAAGCTGCCACATATACCAATCCAACCACATTCGGATGGTTACCGGCCTGTGTAATTACAGCACCTCCCCAGGAATGCCCTACCAGAATCGTTGGGCCGTCCTGATTGTCTAAAACCACATTGGTTGCTGCTACATCGTCTTCAAGCGAACTTAACGGATTTTGAACAATTGTTACTTTATAGCCCTTTTTTGAAAGTACATCGTATAAATTTCTCCATCCGGAACCATCGGCAAATGCTCCGTGAACCAACACTACATTTTTAATTTTTGTTGGCGCTGTTTGCGCAACTGAATTTGTTGATACTAAAAAAGTTAAAATTAAAGCGGCAGACATGAATACACGATTCAATTGTCTTTTTAAATTAATTGTTTTCATTTTTTTTATTTTTTAAGATGTTGTTTCTTAGATTTAAATTCCTCGTTATTTTTTAAGACAATAAAGACACGTTTAAAGCAATTTCTGTGTTCAGTAATTTTGAAATTGGACAAATCTCTTTTGCTTTTTGAGCTGTTGCTTCAAAATTTTCTGCTGTAATCCCCGGAACAGCTCCTGTAAGTTCGAGAGTAATTAAGGTGATTGTACCGTCTTCAAAAGTTACTTTGGCAGTCGTATTAAGATCTTCGGGAACAAAACCTGCCTCCGATAATAAAAAGCTTAATTGCATTGTAAAACATCCCGCATGTGCAGCAGCGATCAATTCTTCAGGGTTAGTTCCTACTCCCTCAGCAAAACGGGTTTTAAAAGAGAGTTGAGCATTGTTTAAAGTAGTACTTTGTGTAGTAATGGTTCCTTTTCCTTCCATTCCTGTACCTTTCCAGTTTGCATTTGCGTTTCTTGTAAATTTCATGACTAAAGTTTTTAATGTTATCAATTTTAATTTTCAAACCGTTGTTCTGATTTGATGAGACAAATTTATGGCAGGTATTATCATAAATCAAATTGATAATTTTGTATCATTATAAATTTAAATTATAATATACTCCTAAAATTATCAAACTCTGTACTGATTATAAGGGCTCAATCAAAACTTTCACTGCTCACCAAACGAAAGATTTTGGTTTGCTTTTTTTAGACAATTATTTTTTCAGCTCTTAAAAAGATCTTAATTGAAAGACAAAAAAGAGGATTCTATCCTGGTAAAACGCACAGGAATAGCTAAAAAAATCGTAACTTTATATCTGATATTCTGCAATTTAAGAAATATTAAAGAATAATTAACTTTCGGTAAATGCAATAAATAGCTATCATTAAATGTTATCTATCCGGACAGCAATACATTCATCTGATGTCTGAATTAACACTTTAAAACAATATGAAAAAGATACTATTGACATTTATACTCATTGGTGCTTCCTTACATGGATATGCGCAGAAAGAAGTGAATGGCAAATACAAGCCCATTGATTCTAAAAATGTCGAACTAAAAGAAGTTCCGCCTCCAACAGAAACTCCGCAAAATCCGGATTTACCATTACCAAAAGAGCCAACCGTTTTAAAAATAAATCCCGAGGATCTGTACAAAAACAACAGCCTCTATAAACCGGAAGCAAATGTGGAAGGCATCTTTTACAGAAGAAACGAATATCTGGGAGGTTTTGTTACCAATACTGCGGTATCCACTATTCGCTACCGTGATGCTGCTTTTGTAGACGGCGATAAAATACGAGTGTATCTAAATGATAAAGTAATCGAACCTGAAGTAAGTTTAAATGGAGATTATCAGGGCTTTAAAATTACTTTGGTAAAAGGAATGAATAAAATTGACTTTGAAGCTTTAAACGAAGGTTCTGCTTCGCCCAATACAGCCGAATTTCAGGTTTACGACGATAAAGGAAAAGTGATAGAAGCAAGTCAGTGGAATGTGGGGAAAGGCTATAAGGCTACGATCATCCTGTATAAAGAATAGAACTTTATCATATTAGATTTTACGGCCATAGAGCAACAATCTTTTAAAAGAATAGATAGCGGGAAGCTTGGGAAAGCCTTCCGCTATTCTTTTTTTATACGTTTCAATAAAAAGGGCTTTCTCCTCTCCTTCCAGACGTTCTGTATACGGAATCAAAGCCGATCCTGAAATAAAGCTGAAAAGCGTTTCGTGGTCTTTCGCAATAATGGGATATACCTTTTGCTGGATTTCAAGATCTTCCAATCCGCCATCAAAAAGAATTTGCGCATAGGCATCGATGTCCAAAACCGGAGATTCTCTTTTAAAACCTTTGAGATAGGATACAAATGGCTCTTCCTGAACCAGCTCCAAAAGAATTTTATTGAGCTTGTTTTCCGGCTGAACCGGCATTTGCACTGCAAACTGTCCTTTTGGATTCAGCTGTTCGATTAATTTAGCAAATAATATCTCATGATCATCCGACCATTGCAAAGCCGCATTGCTAAAAATCAAATCCCACTTTTCACCCGATTCTAAGGTTTCTTCAGTAGTGGCTTTTCTGAAATGCAGTCGATCTCTTTCTAAACTCTTTGACTGTTCCAGCATTTCTGCCGAAGAATCAACTCCCAGAAAATTAGCTTCCGTAAATTTATTGGCCAGTATTGCCGTTTGCTCTCCCGTACCACAGCCTAAATCAATAGCTTTCATCCCTTTTACCGGCTGAATAAAACTCGCCAAATCATAAAAAGGCTGGTATCGAATGTTTTTGAATTTATTGTAGATTTCCGGATTCCAGGGCATTGTTCTCTTATTTTTCAATTTGTTTTGATCCCGAAAAGAAGCGGTGATCAAAATAAAATCGGGTTACTAAAGACTAAGATACAAAATTTTCAGAGGAAAGATATAACAATAAAAAAAGACTCTACAATGCGTATTTATACGCCTTTTAGTAGAAGTATGCCGTTCTGTAGTAGTTTGACTTTAAACTAAATTATTTTCCAAACCCGACAGGTTTCAAAAACCTGTCGGGTTTATTGGAAGATATGG
>JAHEZJ010000050.1:19382-31294 GCA_023251135.1 Flavobacterium sp.
TGGGTAATTAAGTACCGCTTTTCAATTCTAAACTAATTTTAAATAGTATTACTACGCCCTACTTTACAAATGAGTTCAATTCTTTTTCTATAATCTAAACCCGACAGGTTTTTGAAACCTGTCGGGTTTGCTGATTGGAAAGTTACTGATTTTATTGACCTATATCAAACTTTTGTGTTGGAAACAAGTCTAGCTTTGCTGCTCTTTAATTCAAAAAACTCAACTAAAAATGATCAGCACATTACCTTATCCTTTAGAAAAATTTGGTTTAACCAGCATCGAACGTGTCGAAAATGCATTACAACAGCTGCGCAACGGAAAAGGAATTTTACTAACCGACGACGAAAACCGCGAAAACGAAGGCGATTTAATTTTTTCGGCACAACATATCAGCGTACAAGACATGGCCCTTATGATACGTGAATGCAGTGGCATCGTTTGCCTGTGCCTGCCCAATGAAAAAGCAGATCAGCTTGAATTGCCCTATATGGTAAAAGAAAACACCAGTAGTTTTCAGACCCCATTTACCATTACGATTGAAGCAAAAGAAGGGGTTACCACCGGAGTTTCGGCAGCAGATCGAATTACCACCATTAAAACGGCATCTGCGGTAAACGCCAAAGCTTCGGATCTGGCAAGACCTGGACATATTTTCCCCTTACGAGCCAAAAACAACGGCGTTCTCGAACGAAACGGGCATACGGAAGGCAGTGTAGATTTAATGAAATTAGCAGGTTTACAACCCGAAGCCGTTTTGTGCGAGTTAATGAACGCAGACGGAACCATGGCCAAACTGGACAAAATCATTAGCTTTGCAATACAACACGATTTGGTAGTGCTATCTATTGAAGATATCATTTACTACCGAAAATTTGTAAAAGACTATCTTTAATTGTTAATGGTTGATTATTAATTGTTAATGATTGATTATCCAATAACTAATTATCTAATTACCTAATTATCTAAATGCCTTACGAACAACTTGCTGCTTACATAAAAAAACGTATTGCTGTTTCTGATGAAAATCTCAATACTATTTTATCTTACTTTAAACCTTTACAACAAAGCAAGAATGAATTGCTGCTTTCGGCAGGGCAAACGAGTCAGCATACCTATTTTGTAACTAAAGGCTGTTTGAGAATTTACTTTATCAATGAAGAGGGAAAAGATGTTACCCGTTATATTGCCTTCGAAAACCAAATTGCGACGGCTTTGGTCAGTTTTATCACCAAAATGCCTTCGACAGAATACATACAGGTTATTGAAAAGTCGGAGTTGTTGTACATCAGTCACGAAGATTTCAATCATTTGATGGAGATAATTCCGCAATGGCGAGAATTTTATTGTTCGTATTTGGAAAAAGCCTATGTAAATAATACCAACAGACTGATGTCGTTTACTACGATGGATGCTTTAGAAAGATACAGTCAGCTGCTTAAAATTAATCCGGCAATTGTAAAACGGCTGCCCAATAAAATTGTAGCTTCGTACATTAATATTTCACAGGAAACGCTGAGCAGACTGAAATCGAAAGTTTCCGTTTAGTTTTCAAACCACGCACATCTCACATCTCACAACAATGGACATCGATACAATTCTTGACGATATATTTCAACTCCCCGAGGAGTCCAAAAATGCAATAAAACTATGTATTAGTGAGATAAATTATCCCAAAGGACACATACTGTTAAATGCCGGAAAGATTGAATCTGCGCTCTATTTTATAAAAAAAGGAATTGTGCGGGCGTATGTGGATGAGAATGACAGTGAAATTACGTTCTGGTTTGGAAAAGAAGGACAGACTATTCTTTCCATGAAAAGTTATGTAGAAGAACAAAAAGGTTATGAAACGATAGAACTTCTCGAAGACTGTGAACTTTATGAATTAAAAAAAGCACATCTGCAACAGTTGTTTGAAACCGATATTAATATTGCCAACTGGGGCAGGAAATTTGCCGAACAGGAACTCATTAAAACAGAAGAGCGCTTAATCTCAAGGCAATTCCGAAACGCAACCGATCGTTATCTGGAACTTATGAAACACCATCCCGAACTGATTCAAAGAATTCAATTGGGGCATATTGCTTCCTATCTTGGCATTACACAAGTAAGCCTAAGCAGAATAAGAGCCGACTTGAAATAAATTGATTTTTTATCATATGTTAAATTTTTATTGCGGGAGTTAAAGGAACTTTGCCTCATAAAATTATAACGATTATGAACTGGATTATTCTAATTATTGCGGGACTGTTTGAAGTTGCTTTTGCAACCTGTCTCGGAAAAGCCAAAGAGGCAACTGGTACCGATGTTTACTTATGGTATACGGGCTTTTTTATATCACTAACCGTAAGCATGCTGCTTTTGATTAAAGCTACTGAAACCCTTCCTATTGGAACAGCCTATGCGGTTTGGACCGGAATTGGAGCTGTTGGAACGGTACTGATGGGAATTTTTGTTTTTAAAGAACCTGCTGCCTTCTGGAGATTGTTCTTTCTTTTTACCCTGGTAAGTTCTATTATCGGACTTAAAGCGGTATCACACTAATCGAACTACAACATTTACGATAGTTACTTCAAATTCAATTGTCAATTCAAGGGACGAAATAGCACAAACACTCAGCATACAGGGCTGATATTACTTAATGTGCTTACTCGTTCCTTGGACTGATACAAAAAACCAGATTTATCCTTTACCACCTCAGATTTATCCTTCTAATTTTTTCTTTATTTTTTTTTAATGAAACAATGTTGCATTTACAAATAAGAATTCTATATTTGTATTTCATTGCAGATAAGTTATCGATTCATTAGAATGAAAAAGAAATTTAAATTACTAAATCTTTTGATGCCGTTGGTGGTAGTATTTTCGATACTATTTCCGGCGATACATTCGTATGAACACATACAAAATCACAATTCTGCTCCCAAAACAGCAGTACATTACCATACCGACAAAAGCGAATTTAAAGTACAGGATCACTCCAATGAAGAGTGTGCCATTTGTCATTTTAAATTTAGTCCTGTTGGTACTTTTAGCTTCGTAACTTTTCAGTTTTATAAAAATAGTACACTAATTCCTTATGTACATTTTTATTCTAAATCGTATGCTCCTTTTTTCAAGGGATCTTTATTCGCTCTTAGAGCACCTCCTATTTTCTAAAACAATAAAAAGTAAATCATTTCCATTTGGAATGGTGTGCCGCTATACGTTTTAGATACTTTCCATTCAAAAAACATCCCTTTTCAGGGGCGTTGATTGTTTTCTATTTATTAGTACTGTACAAGAAACATTTTGATTTCTGCTGACTCACGAGTTTACTTCTTTGGGATAAAACTTTCGTGAGACCCTATCGATTCAAAACGATTGTTGCCGTCAACCAATTGTCTACTACTATGCAATTCAATACCAGCAATCGGGTATTGTTTAGAGCTGGTCGCACACCTCTTACTTTTTAGTTTATCGAATTCCGCACTCGATGAAAGCCATGCTTTTGCGACATCCTGTTATGCCGTAAAATGGTTCTTCATTCACTATTTCCTATGCGAAATAAGCCTTCCGTAATCCACATTTTTTACATATGAATACCGCTAAACTCAAATTAAACCGAATGAAAACTCCCAAAATTTTTCTGGCTCTTTTGGCGACGGGCTTTGTTTTCACAGCCTGTGACAGTGACAAAAACGAAATTGATACGGAATATCCCGTAATTGATATTTCGGCTGCAAATGCATTTCCGATACAATGCAGTACACTTAGCCGCGGACAAAAAATTACTTTCAGGGCAAAGTTTACAGACAACTCGCAATTAGGTTCGTACAGTCTGGACATTCACCACAATTTTGACCATCATACCCACAGCACGGAGGTAATGGACTGTACTGCTGATCCTGTCAAAAAACCTGTAAAACCAATGCTTTACATCAATTCGGTTACGATTCCTTCCGGACAAAAAACGTTCGAAGCTGTTCAGGAAATCAGTATTCCGGCAGATATTGACTCGGGAGATTATCATTTCATGATTCGTTTAACGGATAAGGAAGGCTGGCAAACGATTAAAGGCTTAAGCATTAAAATTTTATAAGTTGATTTTAGTGAACAATAATAATTCTAGTCCCTTGCGAACGTATTTTGTGCTGCTCTTTTGTTTTGCTTTGGTTGTGGTTACAAAAGCTGCAGCGCAATCTGTTCGTGTTTCCGGCACTGTATTTTCTAAAGATCAAAAACCTTTAGAAGGAGCTGTCGTTACCCTTTATCCGGCTCATATAAGCACTGTTACCAACAAAAAAGGACAATTCTTTCTGAATCAGGTTCCTAAAAACACAAAACGGTTAACAGTTACTTATTCCGGATATTCTTTATATGAAATGCCTCTTTTTATAGATCAAAATACGATGGTGCTTCCTGATATCTTCTTAAAACCGGAAGTAAATGAATTACTCGAAGTCGTGATTAGTGAAGGTTATGAAACGCGTCGTAAAAAACAGGAATCGCTTAATCTTGAAATTGTAAACAGCAGTTTTATCCAGCGAAATCTTGGTGGAAGTCTGATGCAGTCTTTACAAAGGCTACCGGGAGTCAAAACCATTTCTATTGGCTCGGGAAGCTCAAAACCCCTGATTCGCGGACTGAGTTTCAATCAGGTTATTGTCGTCGAAAACGGCATCAAACATGAAGGCCAGCAATGGGGCGCCGATCATGGTTTAGAAATCGATCAGTATGCGGTGAATCGCGTGGCAATTATCAAAGGTCCTTCGTCGTTTATGTACGGTTCTGATGCGATTGGAGGTGCCATAAACATACAGCCACTACCCTTTCCTGCTCAGCATGTTTTAGGTGGAAGTGCTGACTTTACAGGCAAAAGCAACAATGCACAGTTTGGAGGATCGATGAACCTGTATGGACGAAATGAAAACTGGTTCTTTGACAGCAGAATTACCGCCATGGACTACGGAGATTATCGCGTTCCTACCGATACGGTTCAGGTTTACAATTATGCCGTTCCCTTATACAAAAATCATTTGCGCAACACAGCCGGACGCGAACTCGATTTACACGCCAGCACCGGCTATGTCTCTGATAAATTCAGGTCGGTTTTATATTTCAGTAATATTTATACCAAAAGCGGCTTTTTTGCCAACGCTCACGGACTCGAGCCTCGAAATGTGGATACCGAACTCCATGACCGATCCAGCAGGGATATTTTGATGCCTTTTCAGGAAGTTACTCATACAAAAATCAGTAATACAACTTCTTTTCCGGTGGGTTCACATCGGGTGGAAACACAACTGGGGTTTCAGAAAAACTTCCGTCGCGAATGGAGCCATTACGTCAATCATGGGTATATGCCGCCGCTATATCCTGTTGATATGTATGCACCGAATCATCTGGAAAGACAATACGATAAAGAAGTGTTTTCTGCTGCTGTTAAAGATGAATTTACGATTCAAAAGCATCAATTTACGACGGGAATTAATGCCGAACAACAACAAAACAGTATTAACGGCTGGAGTTTTTTAATTCCTGCCTTTAAACAATTCAATGCTGGAGCATTTGTATATGATAAAATTGAGCTCAGCGAATTATGGCTGCTTCATGCTGCCGTACGACTGGATTACGGCAAAATCCAAATGAAGCAATACACCGACTGGTTTCCAAGTGAAGTCACTGAAAATGGGCAAACGACACCCCAATATTTAAAACGTTCGCAAGACCTGACCCGAACCTTTCAGAGTTTTAACTGGTCAGCAGGTGTTAACTATACTCCCGGACAATGGTCTTTAAAAGCCAATCTGGGGACGAGTTTCAGAATGCCAATTGCAAAAGAACTGGCCTCAAATGGTGTTAATTACCATTATTTCAGATTTGAAAAAGGCAATCCAGGTTTAGCCCCCGAACGTTCATACCAGTTAGATCTTGGTATGGAATGGCAAGAGAATAAATGGTCGGTACAGTTGAGCCCTTTTTTCAATTATTTTCCGAATTACATTTATCTCAACCCCACTTCACAGCATGATATTTATTACGGAGCAGGCAATCAGGTATTTGAATACGAGCAAAGTAAAGTCTTGCGTTATGGCGGCGAATTACAAGTACGCTACCAATTTTGGAAAAATTTAAGTGGTGAAATGCTGGCAGAATACCTTTACAGCGAACAAATGTCGGGCGATAAAAAAGGATATACACTGCCTTTCTCTCCTCCACCTTCTGTTTTGTTTGGGATTACGTATAATCCGGAAATAAAAAACTTAAAAGAAACGTACTTCTCCCTTGATTATCGTTTTACAGCCGAACAAAACCAGATCGTTCCTCCGGAAAAGAAAACGGCAAGTAGCAACGTCTTCAATCTTGCTATGGGAACCCAGTTAAAAACCGGACAGCAAACTTTTATTATAAGTCTGCAGGTACAAAACCTGTTGAATACAAAATACCTTAATCACACCAGCTTTTATAGGTTAATAGAACTTCCTGAGGCTGGCAGAAACATTATTCTATCTCTCAAAATTCCATTTTTAATACACAAATAAATCCAATATGAATGCAATTAATCAACCCAAGATCCTAATGAAAAAACTAAAGTTAATACTGCTCTTTGTAGCCCTGAGTGTGGCTTTTACAGCCTGTAATAACGACGACGACAAAGAAGTTTCAAAACCTAAAGCTGAAAATATTGAAATTGGTACTGCCAATAATAAAAAAGCCCTTATTGGCCGCGATTTTCATTTTAACGCCGATGTACTTGCCGGGGATAAAATTGCCGATGTACAGTTAAAAATCCTTCCTATAAAAGGCGAAACCTATACCAAAGACTGGAAGTTTGAATTGTCCTGGGCAGAATACAAAGGCACAAAAAACACCAACGTACACAAGCACTTCAACATTCCGGCCGATGCTCCGGAAGGCAAGTTTGATTTCCTTTTTATTGTTCTGGATGAAAACGGATCGAAGCTCGAAATTAAAGAAGTGGTGACCATTACCGATCCTGCGAATATGCCTGTCGATCCTATAATTGGCCGCGATAATCTATCTCGAAACGATGATCTGATTTACTATATAAATACCTGGGTTGAACCGGAACTTATTTTCAAAAAAAATGATCTTCTGACTGCGCATGCGCAAGTAAGTCAAATTATGGGGGATGGAATTTTATATTCTGTTTTGATTAAAAAAAGCGCCAATTATCATCCTGAAAGTATCGACAAACTTGATTTCAAGAAGGTAATTGTGATTTCAAAAGTCGAACATAAAGGTCTGGCGGCTGCTTCAAAAATTACTACACTTCAAAAAATAAATGGTGTTTTGGGCGGTCAAAGCATCACTATTGGTGCAGATAAAGATTTCGAAGGAACTCCAATAACCGCAGACAAAGCATGGCAATCCGGAACATACAACTGGGTCGTGCTTTATAAAAACACCACTTACAATATGAGCGTCTACAAATCAATGCCTATTACAATTAACTTTTAAATATCAACTTTAATATACCTTTACCATGAAAAACAAGTATTACAAACTCATTTTCCTATTCGCCTTATCTACCACTATACTCTCTTGTAGCAACGACGATGACAATACTCCTGAAACCCCTAAAGAGGCTTTAACAGAGTATAAATTCTTAAGAATTTTACTTTCTGATGAAAAAACAACCGAGATCACACTGGTCGATCCGGTCGAGGCTAAAACAAGCTCTTTTAATGCCAAATTTGCAAAATCTACGCTATATACCACAGAATCTAAACGATATGCAGGAATCATTCACAGAGCCAGTAATACGGTTGAAACTTTCGACAGCGGTTTTGAAGGTCATGGCGATCATGTTGATGTAGACGGAATCCCGAAATTTGGTGCCTTAATTGGCCAGGCGCCTATGCCTACCCATTTTAAAAGCAAAAGCGGAGAACTGATGACTTTTAATGACGGAGACGGAACACTGGCTGTCGCCAAAGAATCTGAAGTCAATACTGCAGGAGCTAAATTTAAAATCATAAATGCAGGTTTATTAGCCCATCATGGTGCTATGGCTACTTTTTCTAACGGAAGTTATGCCATTACCGAAAAAGACAATTCGGTAGCAGGGACGCTTCCTGAGAAAGTAAAAATCATCGACAATTCGGGTAAAACTCTTTTTAACGCAACTGTTACGACCAAAGGAATTCACGGAAATGCTTCAGACGGAACTTATGCCGTTTTTGGATCGGCAAGCGGTGTGCTTGTAGTGGAAAGTACTGGAAAACAAAAACTTATCGCGCTTCCTGCTGACTTTGGAACTGCCTGGTTTGGAACTATTTTAGAAACCAAAGCCAAAGGAAAATTTGTGGGCTATACCGCTGCAAAAGGAGCTTATCTTATTGATGTGGCGAGCGAAACCATTAAACCTATCTTGCAGAATACGACTATCATGCAATGCAAAGTGAGTTTCAATGCTACTAAACTGGGAATTCTGCTACATTCGGGTGAATTCAAACTTTACAATCTTACCAGTCTGCAACTTGAAAAAGAAGGAAAAGTTATTGCTGAAACCGCTACTGATGCGGCTTTAAAACCACAAATTCAACTAACAGAGAACTTTGCTTACCTTACCTCTCCTTCTACAGGAGAATTACTACAACTGAATTTGTCTACTATGGCAATTGCTAAAAAAATAAAGGTCTCGAGTACGCCTTATATGATTACAATTTTGGGCTTTGAAAACAGCAAAGGACATTAGAAATTAACTTTAAACATTTACTTTATCAAAAGGCCGGATCATTTATCCGGCCTTTTTTGTAAAACAGTTCCGTAGGAACGACCTATTTATAGCAACGGATTTTAATCCGTTGAAAATATAACACAACACCAGAAAGTTCCGTAGGAACGATACATGTAAATTACAGGCAAGCAGCATTTCTTGCCACAGACTAAAAGGATTATGTAGATTATAAATCTGCTAATCCGAGCGATAGCGAACAGGCGAAGCAATCTGCCAGATCTGCGAGAGGAATAAATCTCGCGAAGTCACAAAGTCGCAAAGGTTTATATCCTTTCCTTCTCACAAAAAACACTCTCAAAAACAGTTCCGAAGGAACGGTCCATTTTATAGCAACGGATTTTAATCCGTTGAAAATAAAACCTAATACCACAAACGTCTGTCTCTTTTGAATGAAACCTCCTATGTTTTTATTAGCAAAAAAATCTGGATAGTTTAAATTTTAACAGAAAAAATATTATTTTTACATGCATAAAACAATGATACACAAATAATTACAAAACAAAACCACTGCATATTTATTATTATTTATCACGACAAACAAGTACACTCTTAACAAATTAAATATAAGTTAACCCCTTAAAATTGAGTACTATGAAACAAGTGTTATTTAAAAATTTAGGCGAGAGCAGAAATAGGGATATTTTTCCGTCGCAAGAAATAAAAGAAAGTTTAGTCAATGCTTTTTTTCCGGAAGACACATTAACACTCACTCAAAATTTATCGAGTGTGACTGCGGCTTTTTATGGCCTGTTGTTAAAGAATATTGGCGCCGCTTTTGGAAATGATAAAATGGACGAGCATTCTAAGAAATTATTCTATGAACTAGGAAAACTAAAAACCATGCAGGCTTTTCAGGTACATCCTGCACTGGAAAAAGACACAAGGACATTTGCCGCGGTTGTTATTTATACGATATACAACTCAAGTCCCGAATACCACTTCAGAATACTAAAGTACAGTCCGGAAAATACAATTGTAGAGCTTACCGGAGTCGATCGGTATTTGAAAATTTTAACGGAGCTGGGAATCGAGAAACACATTACCATACCTACATTTTTACCTTTTGTAGAAGGGATTAAAGAAATCGTAAATATTCCTTGTCAGATCGATTATACTTTTGAACAAACCAACGATGACTTTACAATCAAATCGGTGTATAACATTAAACAACTTTAATACTATGATACCACAACCCACAAAAAATATAGTAGAATTAATTGGGGAGACTTCGCCCTATTTATTTGAAAATGCCGACAAAATTACGATTAAAGACAATCCTACTGAGTTTCCACTTCATAAATCCTTTGAGTCTTTTGATCGGGAGAATTTTAGTGATTTTATTAAAATACTGACCACTATGGGCAGTTTGAACCTGGCAAAAGAAATGAAAACGGAAGAAAAAAATTATTTCCTGGCGGAAAAACTCCGAATAAGAAGAATTTCACATAAACCACCTTCCGGATTGTTAGTGGCCAAAATAAATCCTCAATTAGAAAACAATCAAAAAGGAAAGTCCTTAATTGAAATTAGAGACGACATGAATACCTTGTTTCAAATGGAAGTTGATTATTATATTTTCAACGAACCTTCCTTCAGGAAAATATTTGAACCACATTACAATGACGAAACTGATCATACTTTCTCGTGTAACCTGCCCGAAACTTCATTTGAGTATTTAAATGAAAATGAATTTAACGTCACTGTAAATGGATTTACCCGAAATCAATGCAAAGGACATTTTGAAAACTATCAAATTGTACCTGCGGTATATATTGCGAAATGCATTCTAAAAAATGTCTTTAAAGCGACTCCTGCCGGTAATCCTGAATCAGCTCGGGTAGAAATAGAAAACGTAGAGGCTTTTTTAAACAGAGCAATGCCTGTACATACCGCTTTTAAAGTGAATGTAAGCATCTTTCAATTGCAAAAAAATCTAAAAACGTACAAATGCACCGTAACCGATTATGAAAATGAATACGGCCATTATTTTATTACCCTTAAAAACTTGGTAAACTAAAAGAAGATCCCTCACAAATAATCAAAATCAAACAAATAAATCAAACAGAAAGGCCGGAAATTATATCCGGCCTTTTGTTTATGATTCACAACTGCTGCAGCTTACCAAACTTGTTACAAGTTCTTTAGACACACTCTGACTGCGTTGGTAATACAAACTCTTGATTCCAAGCTGCCAGGCTTCAATAAGCAGTCGGTTTACTTCTTTAATCGGTAAATCGGCAGGGATATTCAAATTGATACTTTGCCCCTGATCTACAAATTTCTGACGTATTGCCGCCTGCTGTACAATCTCCAACTGACTGATTTCTTTAAAGGTTTTAAAAACATCTTTCTCTTCCTTTGTCAACTGAGTCATATGCTGTACACTTCCGCCATTTAGCATGATTTCTCTCCAAATCTCTTCATTGTCCAGTCCTTTTTCTTCCAGTAAAATTTTAAGGTATTTATTTTTACGCATAAAATTTCCTTTGCTCAGACCCGCTTTGTAATAATTACTGCTAAAAGGCTCAATACCGGGCGAAGTTTGTCCTAAAATAGCCGATGATGAGGTTGTTGGCGCAATAGCCATAGTGGTCGTATTACGTCTTCCATATCCTTTTAGCAATTCAGGTTCGCCATAAATTCGGGCCAGATCCTGAGTCGCTTTGTCGGCTTTATCACTAATATGTTTAAAAATTTCTGTGGTTTTCATCTTGGCTTCCATTCCTTCAAACGGAATTCTGTTTTTTTGCAGATACGAATGCCATCCCAAAACACCAAGTCCAAGCGCACGATGCCTTTTGGCAAATCGATTGGCTGCTGAAAGGTAATAGTTGCCTTCTGTTTTTTCTATAAATTCCTGCAATACAGCGTCGAGGAAAAAGATGGCTAATTTTACAGCCTCTGTATCTTTCCATTCATCGTAAAGCTCCAGATTCATTGATGAAAGACAGCAAATAAACGATTCGTCAAGGCTTGAAGGCAGCATGATTTCGCTGCACAAATTACTGGCATTAATGCGCAGGTTTTTGTCTTTATAAACCTGTGGTTTGTTTTTATTTACGTTGTCACTGAAAAAGATATACGGCAATCCTTTTTGCTGACGGCTTTCTAGCACCTTAGCCCAGATTTGTCTTTTGTCGTTATCGCCATCAATCATTTCCTGCAT
>JAHEZJ010000012.1 GCA_023251135.1 Flavobacterium sp.
ACGGTAACCGTTAGCGATACTCAGAAACCAACCATCACTTGTCCGGCAAATGTTACTGCTGTGGCTGATGCAGGTTCATGTACTGCTACCGGAGTTGTTTTAGGTACTCCAACTACGAGCGATAACTGCTCAGGAGTAGTAACCGTAACCAATAACGCACCATCAAGCTTCCCAATCGGAACAACAACTGTAACCTGGACGGCTACTGATGCTGCTGGAAATACACAAACCTGTACCCAAACCGTAACAGTTAGCGATACGCAGAAACCAACCATCACTTGTCCGGCAAATGTTACTGCCGTGGCTGATACTAATTCTTGTGTTGCTACCGGAGTTGCTTTAGGAACTCCAACCACGAGTGATAACTGTTCTGGAGTAGTAACCGTAACGAATAACGCACCATCAAGCTTCCCAATCGGAATCACAACCGTAACGTGGACGGCTACTGATGTTGCCGGAAATACACAAACTTGTACTCAAACCGTAACGGTTAGCGATACGCAGAAACCAACCATCACTTGCCCGGCGAATGTTACTGCTGTGGCTGATGCTAATTCATGCGCTGCTACCGGAGTTGTTTTAGGCACTCCAGTGACTTCAGACAATTGCTCAGGAGTTGTAACCGTAACTAACGATGCACCATCAAGCTTCCCAATCGGAATCACAACCGTAACGTGGACGGCTACTGATGCTGCCGGAAATACGCAGACTTGTACTCAAACGGTAACAGTTAGCGACACTCAAAAACCAACGATTACTTGTCCGGCAAATGTTACTGCTGTGGCTGATGCAGGTTCATGCGTTGCTACCGGAGTTGTTTTAGGTACTCCAACCACCAGCGATAACTGCTCTGGAATTGTAACCGTAACGAACAATGCACCATCAAGCTTCCCAATCGGAGTAACTACCGTAATCTGGACGGCTACTGATGCTGCCGGAAATACTGAGACTTGTACTCAAACGGTAACAGTTAGCGATACTCAAAAACCAACAATAACTTGTCCGGCAAATGTTACTGCTGTGGCAGATGCAGGTTCATGTACTGCTACGGGAGTTGTTTTAGGAACTCTAGTGACTTCAGACAATTGCTCAGGAGTAGTAACAGTGACTAATAACGCACCATCAAGCTTCCCAATAGGTATTACTACGGTAACCTGGACGGCTACTGATGTTGCCGGAAATACTGAGACTTGTACTCAAACTGTAACGGTTAGCGATACGCAGAAACCAACAATTACTTGTCCGGCAAATGTTACTGCTGTGGCTGATGCAGGTTCATGTGCTGCTACCGTAGTTGCTTTAGGCACTCCAGTGACTTCAGACAATTGTTCGGGAGCTGTAACAGTAACCAACGATGCACCATCAAGCTTCCCAATAGGAGTAACCACTGTAACGTGGACAGCTACTGATGCTGCCGGAAATACCCAGACTTGTACTCAAACCGTAACAGTTAGCGATACTCAAAAACCGACAATTACTTGCCCAGCAAATGTTACTGTCTTGGCTGATGCAGGTTCATGCGTTGCTACCGGAGTTGCTTTAGGTACTCCAGTGACTTCAGACAATTGTTCGGGAGCTGTAACAGTAACCAACAATGCACCATCAAGCTTCCCAATCGGAATCACAACCGTAACCTGGACGGCTACTGATGCTGCCGGAAATATTGAGACTTGTACTCAAACGGTGAAAGTAATAGGACCAATCAAAGCTATTGAAGACCGTGTAACATCATTTAATGGTGTTATTGGGGGAATTGCAGTTCCAAGTGTTTTGGATAATGACTCTTTGAATTGTAAAAGTGTAGTTAGCAATGAAGTTATAACTACTTTGGTTACAACTTTGCCTTCAGCTTTAAGTTTCGATACCAATACAGGAACCGTTACGGTTAAGCCAAATACGCCAACTGGAACTTATACTTTCGATTATCAAATTTGTGAAGTTTTAAATTCAACAACAAATTGTGCGACAGCGACGGTTACTATTATAGTTGAAAACCCAATTGTAGCCAATGATGACAATACCTATCCGGTACAAACACCAGGTACAACAGTAGCCACTACCGTTGGAAACGTAACAGGAAATGACACCTTAAACGGAGTAGTAGTAACAGCTGCCAATACCAATGTAACCCCAATCAAAACAGGACCATTGAGCATTGACGCTGATGGTAAATTAACCTTAGATCCAAACACAGTATCGGGTACTTATCAAATCACGTATGAAATCTGCGAAGAAGGAGCAACACCTAAAAACTGTGCTTCTGCAACAGCAACAGTTGAAGTTAAAAACCCAATTGTAGCCAACGATGACAATACGTATCCGGTACAAACACCAGGTACAACAGTAGCCACTACCGTTGGAAACGTAACAGGAAATGATACCTTAAACGGAGTAGCAGTAACCGCTGCTAATACCAATGTAACCCCAATCAAAACAGGGCCATTGAGCATTGACGCTGATGGTAAATTAACCTTAGATCCAAACACGGTATCGGGGACTTACCAAATTACATATGAAATCTGTGAGGAAGGAGCAACACCAAAAAATTGTGCTTCTGCTACTGCAACAGTTGAAGTTAAAAAAACAATTGTAGCCAACGATGATACTACCTATCCGGTACAAGTATCAAGTACAACAGTAGCCACTACCGTTGGAAACGTAACAGGAAATGACACCTTAAACGGAGTAGCAGTAACAGCTGCTAATACCAATGTAACCCCAATCAAAACAGGGCCATTGAGCATTGACACTGATGGTAAATTAACCTTAGATCCAAACACGGCATCGGGTACTTACCAAATCACGTATGAAATTTGTGAAGAAGGAGCAACACCTAAAAACTGTGCTTCTGCTACAGCTACTGTTATAGTTGGAAGTGGAGCGATTAATGCGCTGACAGAAACTACACCTTCGATAAATGGAAGTGTTGGAGGAACCACTGCTTCATTGTTAAATAATGATACTTTGAATGGAAATCCGGCAGTGATTAAAAATAGTCCGGGAGGAGTAATTTTAAAAGCCGTAAATGTTCCAGCAGGATTAACTTTAAATGCAGACGGAACAGTAACCGTAAAAGCGGGAACTCCAATAGGGAAATACGAAGTTGAATACAGTATTTGCGAATATCTGAATCCAACAAACTGTGCCACTGTAAAAAGTTATGTTCCGGTAACAGGAGCGGTTATAAAAGCGAATAATGATAATGCCGGAACTGTTGACAGCAGTAAGGGACAAAGCTCGACAACAAGTATTTTTCAAAATGATACTTTAAACGGTGCGCTGTTGAATCCTTCAACGGTTATCTTAACGACCGTTGTTCCAAATCCGAATTTGACTTTAAAAGCGGATGGTACAATTGAAGTAAAACCGGGAACAGCATCCGGAACGTATGAAGTAACATATCAGATTTGTGAAGCTTTAAATCCAACGAATTGCAGTCAGGCGGTTGCGAAGATTACGGTAATTAATATTGTAGACCCTGATCCTCCACTACCATTTGTGAAGATTGTGGTTGTAAATGATGGTATTGTAAATGTTGACGGGATAAATGGTTCTCTTGAATTTATCAATGTTTTAAGCAATGATTTATTGAAAGGTTTACCAATTAATCCTTCAGATGTTACACTTACAGATCTGTCTAAAAACCCTTATTTTGAATTTAATTCAGATGGAACTGTAAATGTAAAACCAAATACTCCGGGTGGAAATTACACCTTAAATTATCAGGTTTGCGAAAAAGCGCATCCAACGAATTGTGGTACCGCTACGCTAACTGTTTTTGTTGAAGTTCCTGCTATTGCAGTAATTAAAACAGCAGTATTTAATGATGAAAACGGAAGCGGATTTGCAAATGCCGGTGAAACCATTACGTACAAATTTAAAGTAACCAATACCGGAAACGTGCGATTAAGAGGTGTTATGATTTCTGACCCATTACCGGGAGTTGTAGTTTCAGGACAGGCAATTACTTTAGAGGTCAACGAATCTGATGAACACAATTTTACCGCTACTTATAAAATCACACAAAATGATATCAATAAAGGTAAAGTAAGCAATCAGGCAAGCGTTCAGGGACGAAGCGGTAAAGGAGTTGTGGTCGATGATATTTCAGATGATGAAAGCAACCTGGAAGACAAACCTACCGTATTGGATTTAACGGGCTGTGTGATAAAAGTCTTTAATGCATTCTCACCAAATGGAGATTCTAAGAACGAACGTTTCTATATCCAGGGCTTGGAATGTTATCCAAGTAACACGGTTGAAATTTACAACCGTTGGGGAGTTTTGGTCTTTGAAATGGACAACTACAACAATGAAGATCGTGTTTTTAAAGGTTTCTCTGAAGGTCGTACCACTATAAAACAATCGGAAGGATTACCGGTTGGAACTTATTTCTACATCCTGAAATACAGAGACAACGAATCGAATCCGCATGAACAATCGGGTTATTTATATATCAACAAGTAAAAATTACAGCGGCCTGGCACTTCCGGGCCGCTTCTTAAAAGCCATTCAAATGAAAAAGATAATTTTAATGTTCCTGTTATTTTCGGTTGTGTGTTCGGCTCAGCAAGATGCGCAATACACACAATATATGTACAATACCATCGCCATAAACCCTGCCTATGCGGGCTCCCGTGGTGCATTAAGTGTTTTTGGGTTGTACCGTACACAATGGATTGGACTGGACGGAGCACCCGAAACCAGTACTTTCTCCATCAATACACCTCTAAACAACAGTAACTTAGGATTAGGAGTTTCTTTAGTAAACGATAAAATTGGCCCTACCAACGAGAACACTTTATCAGCCGATTTGTCTTATAGTGTTCCAACCTCAGAAACTTTTAAACTTTCTTTCGGAATAAAAGCCACGGCGAATCTTTTTAATTTGGATATCAACAAATTGAATCCCGAAAATCAGGGAGATCCTCAGTTTCAGAATCTAAACAATAGAATTACACCTAACATTGGAGCCGGAGTGTATTGGCATTCTGATAAAGCCTATGTGGGATTGTCGATTCCGAATTTTATCGAAACCAATCGTTTCAATGATGATGATACGGCAATTTTTAAAGATAAAATTAACTACTATTTAATGGCTGGTTATGTTTTTGATTTGGACTATTACATCAAATTCAAACCGGCAATATTAACCAAAATGGTTCAGGGAGCACCTTTACAGGTAGATGCTTCGGCTAACTTTATGTTCGATGATAAATTTGTCGTAGGACTGGCCTATCGTTGGAGTGCCTCGCTGAGTGCAATGGCAGGTTTTCAGGTAACAGATGGTTTATATATTGGCTATGGCTACGATCATGAAACCACTAATTTAAGAAGGTACAATTCCGGATCACATGAGATCTTCCTGCGTTTTGAGTTTCTTAATAATTATAATAGAATTACCTCACCAAGATTCTTCTAAAATGTTCCTCTATGAAAAGCCAAAAAATACTATACACCTTATCCTTTTTACTTCTTTTTCTAAATACAATTGCACAGACTGGCAAAATAAATTATGCTGATGCTAAATACGAAAAGTACGCTTATATCGATGCCATAAAAATCTATGAAAATGTGGCTGACAAAGGATATAAGGACGAAAAAATGTTTCAGCGTCTTGGGAATTCCTACTATTTTAACGGAGAGCTGGTAAAAGCTTTAAAGTGGTATGATGAATTGTTTGCAATGAACGAACAGCAAGAGCCGGAATATTTGTACCGATATGCGCAATGCCTGAAAGCTGCCGGGAATTATACGAAAGCAGATGCGACATTAGAAAAATTCAATCAAAAACAAGCAACTGATAAAAGAGGGGTTTTGTTTGAAACGAATAAGAACTACTTAAGCGCCATAAAAGCAAATTCAGGGCGATTTGAAATTGCTGATGCCGGAATAAACTCTAAATATTCAGATTACGGAAGCACCATCTTTGACAATAAATTAGTTTTTACCTCCGCCCGGGATACAGGAGGAGTGGCAAAGAAAAATTTCAAATGGACCAACAGCTCCTTTACTAATCTATACACCGCCGAGATGTTGCCGGACGGGAGTATAGGAACACCACAGCGTTTTCAGAAAAAAGTAAATACAAAATTCAACGAATCGACACCCGTTTTCACGAAAGACGGCCGAACCATGTACTTTACCCGAAATAATTTTTTAAACGGAAAAAGAGGCAGAGACGAGAAAAAAGTCACCTTATTAAAATTGTATAAAGCAAACCTGATTGAAGGGGAATGGAAAAACATAGAAGCACTTCCGTTCAACAGTGACCAGTATAGTGTAGCGCATCCAACCTTAAGTTTAGACGAAAAAACACTTTACTTTGCTTCAGATATGCCGGGAACCTTAGGCCAGTCTGACTTGTTTAAAGTAGCCATAAACGGTGACGGAACCTTTGGAAAACCTCAAAATTTAGGTGCAGCAATCAATACCGAAGGCAGAGAAACCTTTCCTTTTATTTCAGAAGATAATGAACTTTATTTCGCAACAGACGGAAGACCCGGATTGGGCGGACTTGACGTATTCGTAGCAAAAATAAATAAAGAAGACACTTTTGAAGAAATACAAAACATAGGGGAACCAATCAATAGTCCACAGGACGATTTTGCTTTTGTCATAAACAGTAAAAACAGAAACGGATTTTTCTCTTCCAACAGAGACAATGGCCACGGACTTGATGATGTTTACCGATTTACCGAAAGACGAAAACTAAATTGCGAGCAGGAATTACTGGGTACTATAACCGATTTGGAAACCAATTTGGTTCTTTCAAATACCAAAGTAGCATTGTTTGATGAAAATTTCCAGGCCATAGCAGAAGTTGTTTCTGATGAAAAAGGAAACTATATTTTTCCGAATGTAAAATGTGGTAAAAATTATTTTGTGCGAGCTTCAAAAACAGATTATGAAAGCAAGGAAACTCCGGTAACCATAAACAGAAACTCCGGAAAAACAACTTTACTGATTCAGCTCGAGAAGAGAGTTAAACCAATTGGAGTTGGAACCGATCTGGCCAAGACACTTGATATTCCGATTATTTATTTTGATCTGGACAAAGCGACTATTAAAAAGGAATCTGCTTACCAACTGGAAAAAATTATCGAAATACTAAAACAGTATCCAACCTTAAAATTAGATATCCGTTCTCATACAGACAGTCGACAAACGGTGCCATACAATCAGGTTTTATCGGATAAACGAGCCAAATCGACTAGAAATTGGCTGATTCAGAAAGGAGTAGATCCAGCCCGATTAACCGCAAAAGGATATGGTGAAACACAATTGGTAAACCAATGTTCTGATGGTGTAAAATGCACCGAAGAAGAACACGAACGCAACAGAAGAAGTGAGTTTGTAATCACCAATTTGTAAATAAAAATAAACAGCTCAAAAGCCCTTTTCTAAAACTTAGAAAAGGGCTTTTTGTTGTTATCAAATTATTCGCAATCTTGTCATTCCGAGGAACGAGGAATCTCCACAAGAAACTAACACAAAGTGTATGCTGTTGTTGTTATCAAATTATTCGCAATCTTATCATTCCGAGGAACAAGGAATCTCTACAAGAAACTGACACAAAGTGTATGCTGTTGTTGTTATTAAATTATTCGCAATCTTGCCATCCCGAGGAACGAGGAATCTCCACAAGAAACTGACACAAAGTGTATGCTGTTGTTGTTATCAAATTATTCGCAATCTTGTCATTCCGAGGAACGAGGAATCTCCACAAGAAACTAACACAAAGTGTATGCTGTTGTTGTTATCAAATTATTCGCAATCTTGTCATTCCGAGGAACGAGGAATCTCCACAAGAAACTAACACAAAGTATATGAAGTTGTTGAGTTACTCCCTAAGATTCCTCGTTCCTCGGAATGACAAAACGATGTATAAAATACGCATTGACATCAACAGCCAACAATAAAAAACTTTGCGCCTTAGCGTCTCTGCGAGCAAAAAACACCCCTTACGTAATATAATTCGCAAAAAAGTTTTAAAATTCATCTATTTCTTTAACATAAAATTTATAAAACAGAAAATATTAGTTATTTTATTTAAAATGAATGAGTTAGGTTTTAAAAAATCGTTTTCGCTGTTGAGTGTGTGCATTTTTTTCTAACTTTATAGATCTAAAATTTTTCAGATATGACTGTAGATCAAATACTAAACGCAAAAGGGAAAAATGTTTACTCAGTTCTTTCAACGACAACGGTTTATGAAGCCTTAAAAGTGATGGGAGAGAAAAACATAGGAGCCATTCTTGTTATTGATGGTTCCGATTTAAAAGGAATATTGTCTGAAAGGGATTATGCCCGAAAAATTGTTTTAAAAGATAAATCATCAAAAGAAACCTTTGTGCATGAAATTATGGAAAGCAATATTTTCTCGGTAAAACTTTCAAATAATATTGAAGATTGTATGGAACTGATGAGTACAAAAAGAATCAGGCATTTACCGGTTTTAGAAGATGGAGTCGTAGTAGGAATAATATCTATAAGTGATGTGGTTAAGGCCATTATCGAAATTCAGAAAGACACGATACATCATTTAAACTCTTATATTTCGCAGTAAAACAAGCTAAAAAATAGAATCTATTAAATAGTCCAAAATTTTTTGGGCTATTTTTTTTGAGGTCTCTAAAATTTATTTTTAAGAAAAGAAAGTAGCAAAAATAGGCCATTTTAAAACAAGACTTATATCTTTGTAAGCTAGAATAAAAGCTAAAATAAATGAACAAAGAGAGTAAAAGAAGAGAAGCGTTACTGTACCATTCAGAACCAACTCCAGGAAAAATTCAGGTAGTTCCAACAAAAAAATATGCAACCCAAAGAGACTTGTCTTTGGCTTATTCGCCAGGAGTTGCAGAGCCATGTTTAGACATTGCAGCAAACGTAGAAGACGTTTACAAATATACAGCAAAAGGTAATTTAGTTGCCGTAATCTCAAACGGTACAGCAGTTTTAGGACTTGGAGACATTGGTCCTGAGGCTTCTAAGCCTGTAATGGAAGGGAAAGGATTATTGTTTAAGATATTCTCTGATATTGATGTTTTTGATATTGAAATCGGTACAAAAGATATTGAAGAATTTATTCAGACCGTAAAAAATATTGCCCCAACTTTCGGAGGGATAAATCTGGAAGACATTAAAGCACCGGAATCTTTTGAAATCGAAAGACGATTGGTAGAAGAATTAGACATTCCGGTAATGCACGACGATCAGCACGGTACAGCCATTATTTCGTCAGCAGCTTTAATTAATGCGCTTGAATTAGCAGGAAAAAAAGCAGAAGATGTAAAAGTTGTAGTTTCGGGTGCAGGTTCTGCAGCGATCGCTTGTACAGATTTATATGTTTTGTTAGGAGTTCAGGTTAAGAACATCAAGATGTTTAACAGTAAAGGACTTTTAACAAAAGACAACCCTTCACTATCAGAATTGCAAATGAAATATGCAGTTGATGGTCCTAAAGTTGATTTGGCAGAAGCAGTAAAAGGAGCTGATGTTTTCATCGGATTATCTTCAGGAGACATTCTGACGCCTGCAATGTTATTGACAATGAAAGAGAATCCGATTGTTTTTGCAATGGCAAATCCAAATCCGGAGATCGATTATAACGTAGCGACAGAAACTCGTAAAGATGTTATTATGGCTACAGGACGTTCGGACTTTCCTAATCAGGTAAACAACGTTTTAGGTTTTCCATATATTTTTAGAGGAGCATTAGACGTACGTGCTACAAAAATAAACGAAGCTATGAAAATGGCTGCGGTAAAAGCATTAGCTATTTTGGCAAAAGAGCCGGTACCGGAGCAGGTTAACGTAGCATACGGAGCAACAAAATTAGGTTTTGGTAACGATTATATCATCCCTAAACCATTTGACCCTAGATTGATTACCGTTGTGGCGCCTGCAGTTGCAAGAGCAGCAATGGAATCAGGAGTAGCAAAAAATCCTATTACAGACTGGGCAGCTTATGAAGATGTGCTTCGTGAACGTATGGGGAATGATAATAAAATGGTGCGTTTGATTACCAACCGTGCTAAAGTGAGTCCTAAAAGAATTGTTTTTGCTGAGGCAGATCAGTTAAACGTACTTAAAGCAGCGCAAATTGTACATGAGGACGGAATTGGTTACCCAATTTTACTAGGAAACAAAGAAGTTATTTTAGAGCTGAAAGAAGAATTAGGTTTTGATGCTGAATTGGAGATCATCGACCCTAAAACGAATGAAGAAGAAGGAAGACGTAACCGATTTGCAAATTCTTACTGGGAAACAAGAGGAAGAAGAGGTGTTTCGTTATTGGATTCACAAAAATTCATGCGCGAAAGAAACTACTTTGCTGCCATGATGGTAAACGAAGGTGAAGCAGATGCTTTGGTAACTGGTCATACAAGAAGTTATCCAACGGTAGTAAAACCAATGTTACAACTGATTGAAAAAGCACCGGGAGCTTCATTAATAGCTACAGCCAACATGATGTTGACATCACGCGGACCAATGTTCTTGTCGGATACAGCAATTAACATCAATCCTTCAACAGAAGATTTGATTAACATTGCAATCATGACCGCTAAAACCGCTAAAATGTTTGGTGTAGAGCCTGTTATTGCAATGGTTTCTTACTCAAACTTCGGATCTTCAACAAGTCCAAATGCATCAAAAGTAAGAGAAGCTGTAGCTTATCTGCATAAAAATCATCCGGAAATGATTGTTGACGGAGAAATTCAGGCCGATTTTGCATTGAATCAGGAAATGCTTGCAGAAAAATTCCCATTCTCTAAATTAGCAGGTAAAAAAGTGAATACTTTGATCTTCCCTAACTTAGATTCGGCTAACATTACTTATAAAATGTTAAAGGAATTGTATAAAGTAAACTCTATTGGACCAATTATGATGGGAATGGGTAAACCAGTTCACATTTTCCAATTGGGAGCAAGCGTTGAAGAGATGGTAAATATGGCTGCAATTGCAGTTATTGATGCTCAGGAAAAAGAGAGTAAAAAGATTAAATTAGCAAAATAGTATAAAAAATAAGGTTGCAATAATATTGTCGTATTTTTAACGCATTTTTATTATATTTGACCTTAATATATTATACTATGATAGCACATTTACAGGGGAAATTAGTAGAGAAAAATCCAACAGATGTCGTAATTGAATGCGGCGGAGTGGGATACCAGGTAAACATTTCTTTACATACCTTTTCATTAATTCCCAATGTAGAAAATATAAAATTGTATACGCATCTTCAAATCAAAGAAGATGCGCATACATTATTTGGTTTTGTAGAAAAATCAGAGCGCGAAATATTCAGAATGTTATTGTCGGTTTCCGGAATTGGAGCAAACATTGCCAGAACAATGTTGTCGTCTATAGAACCAAGACAAATTATCAATGCTATTGCCTCTGGAGATGTAGGCGTAATCCAGTCCATAAAAGGAATCGGAAACAAAACAGCACAAAGAGTTATACTTGATTTAAAAGAAAAAGTGTTAAAATTGTACGATTTGGACGAAGTTTCGGTCGTTCAAAACAATACAAATCGAGATGAAGCGTTATCTGCTTTGGAGGTTTTAGGTTTTGTGCGTAAAACTTCTGAAAAAGTAGTGGAGAAAATCGTAAAAGAAGACCCTGAAGCTACGGTGGAAACCATCATCAAAAAAGCATTAAAAAGCCTATAAAACCAATTTATTTAAACCAAGAGTATGCGTAAAATTTGTATTTTTTTACTGTTTTTATTTTGCGGTAATGTTTTGCGTGCGCAAGTAAACCCAACAGTTCAAGATACAACTAAAACACAATTCTCCGTTGGTAAAGTAGAGTTAGGAAATCCGCCAAGTATACTTTCGGCCTATCGGTATGATCCCATAACTGACCGATACATTTACACCAGTTCAGTAGATGGATTTTCAATCAATTACCCTATTGTATTAACACCAAAAGAGTATGAAGATTTAGTTTTGAAAGAATCGAGAAGAGATTATTTCAGAAAAAAATCAGATGCTATAGACGGTAAAAAAACAGGAAGTGAAGCCAAGAAAAAGGATTTGCTACCTCGATATTATATTAATTCAGGACTTTTTGAAAGCATCTTCGGAAGCAATACGATAGACGTAAAGCCAACAGGATCAGTAGAAATGGACTTAGGGGTTCGATATACCAAACAGGATAATCCCGCTTTTTCACCTCGAAACAGATCGAGCCTTACCTTCGATTTTGATCAGCGAATCAGCATGAGCTTACTGGGAAAAATAGGAACCAGATTAGAGGTAAATGCAAATTATGACACCCAGTCTACCTTTGCTTTTCAAAACTTATTTAAACTTGCCTACACCCCTTCAGAAGACGATATTGTTCAAAAAGTTGAAGTAGGTAATGTGAGCATGCCTTTAAACAGTACCCTTATTCGTGGAGCTCAAAGTTTGTTTGGAGTTAAAACCGTTTTACAATTTGGTAAGACAACCGTTACCGGTGTTTTCTCAGAACAGAAGTCACAAACCAAGAGTATAGTTGCAGAAGGTGGCGGTACAGTTCAGAACTTTGATTTGTATGCACTCGACTATGATAATGACAGACACTTCTTCTTATCGCAATATTTCAGAAACAAATACGACGCCTCTTTAAAAAAATATCCTTTTATCGATAGCCGTGTTCAGGTGACCCGAATAGAAGTTTGGGTAACCAACAAACAAAACAGGGTAACGACCAACAATAATAACCTGCGTAACATTATTGCGCTTCAGGATTTAGGAGAAGGGCAAGTTACCGGAGTGCCGGACAATCAGGTTGTAGTAATAAGCAATCCGGCTGGTTTTTTTAACAACCCGATCGATACACCAACAGACAACAACAACAACAAATATGATCCGGCTACCATTGGAAAACCGGGCGCTTATTTAAATTCAAATATTAGAGAAATTGTAACGGCAAAAACCGGATTCAATAATGCCAATACCAGTGAAGGAACAGATTATTCTGTTTTGGAAAATGCCAGAAAGTTAACCGCAAACGAATTTACTTTCAACGCACAGTTAGGATACATCTCTTTACAGCAGCGTTTGGCTAATGACGAAATTTTGGCAGTAGCCTTTGAATACACCGTTGGAGGGAAAATTTATCAGGTTGGAGAATTTGGAAGTGATGGAGTTGACGGAACAGTAGTTACCGGAAACAACAACGCCAATAAAGCGATCATCACACAAAGTTTAGTATTAAAAATGCTGAAAAGTAACTTGACAAACGTTCAGAATCCGGTTTGGAACCTGATGATGAAAAACGTTTATCAAATTCCTCAGGCTTATCAAATCAAACAAGATGATTTCAGATTAAACATACTTTACACAGATCCTTCTCCGATCAACTACATTACGCCGGTTCCGGGAACAACTTTCCCTGCAAATCCAACCGCAGATAACAAAGTCGATCAGACACCGTTATTAAATGTCTTCAATCTGGACCGACTGAATTACAACAACGATCCGCAAACCGGAGGAGATGGTTTCTTCGATTATATTCCGGGGGTTACAGTAGACGTTCAGAACGGACGAATTATTTTCACTACAAAAGAGCCTTTTGGAGAACTATTGTTTAAAAAGTTAAACACAGGTGCAGGAGAAAATTATGACGATCCAAATTCTTATAATGCCAATCAGAAAAGATACGTTTTTAGAAACATGTACCGCAACACACAGTCCGGAGCTTTACAGGACAGTGATAAAAATAAATTTTTATTAAGAGGAAAATACAAATCATCCGGAAGTAACGGTATTCCAATTGGAGCGTTTAACGTTCCTCAGGGATCGGTTGTCGTGATGGCTGCCGGAAGAAGACTGGTAGAAGGAATCGATTATAGCGTAGATTATCAATTAGGGCGTGTTCAGATTCTGGACCCTTCGCTTCAGGCTTCCAATACACCAATTGAGGTATCGCTGGAGAACAATTCAATTTTCGGACAACAAACCCGAAGATTTATTGGCTTCAATGTTGAGCATAAAATCTCAGATAAATTTATCGTTGGAGGAACCTATTTGAAAATGAATGAAAAACCATTTACTCAAAAATCAAGTTATGGTCAGGAATCTGTAAACAATGCTATTTTTGGATTCAATGGAAATTACTCCACCGAAGTTCCTTTCTTCACCCGATTAGTAAATAAATTACCAAACATTGATACCGATGTTCCTTCCAATCTTTCGATAAGAGGAGAAGTTGCCTTCTTAAAACCGGATGCTCCAAAAGCGAGTGATTTCGAAGGAGAAGCCACTATTTATGTAGACGACTTTGAAGGCTCACAGTCTACCATCGATATGCGATCTGCATATGCATGGAGTCTGGCTTCAACACCATTTGTAAACTCTATAAACGACAATACTTTTAATGCCAATTCCAATACATTAGAGTATGGTTTTAAACGTGCAAAATTAGCCTGGTACACCATTGACCCTGTTTTTTATGCCTCAAAACCATCCGGTATTTCAAACGATGACTTATCATTGAATACCACCCGACGTATTTATAGCAGAGAATTATATCCAAATACAGACATCGCTCAGGGGCAGATTCAGGTTGTGAATACCTTAGATTTAAGCTATTATCCGTCTGATCGTGGACCTTACAACAACAATCCAAACTTCGGTACAAGTCCGGCCAGTTCAAACTTTGGAGGAATCATGCGTGCTTTGAACTCGACCAATTTCGAACAGGGAAATGTTGAATACATTCAGTTTTGGGTAATGGATCCTTATGTGGGTAATGGACAAGCGGCAGTTAACAATACCGGAAAAATTTATTTCAACTTAGGAGAAGTTTCAGAAGACGTATTAAAAGACGGAAGAAAACAATATGAAAACGGATTAGGCCCGGATCAGATTATGGTGAATCCGAGACCACTGTGGGGAGACGTTCCGGCATCGCAGTCTTTAATTTATGCCTTCGATAACAATGCGGGTAACCGTAGCAACCAGGATGTTGGTTTAGACGGTTTGCCAAATGGGAAAGAAGCTTCGGTATATACCAATTACGGAGGAGAAGGAGATCCTGCTGCAGACGATTATACTTATTATTTAAATACAGACGGAGGCGTTTTAGAACGTTATAAAAACTACAACGGTACTGAGGGGAATTCACCCGTAAGTATCGATTCACCTAACCGTGGATCAACTACATTGCCGGATGTGGAAGACATTAACCGTGACAACACCATGAGTACCATCAATGCGTATTATGAATACAGTATTGATATGAAACCGGGAATGCAGGTAGGGCAAAATTTCGTTACCGATATTCGTGAAGTGAGTAATGTTGAATTGCCAAACGGATCAACCACTACAGCAAGATGGATTCAGTTTAAAATCCCGGTTGCTCAACCTCAAAATACCATTGGAAACATCACCGATTTCAGATCGATTCGTTTCATGCGTATGTTTATGACAGGCTTTAGCAATCAAATGACCGTTCGTTTTGGAGCCTTAGATCTGGTTAGGGGAGAGTGGAGAAGATACACAGGAACACTGGATGCTAACGATACTAATCCGAATGACGACGGAACGGAGTTTGATGTTTCGGCAGTAAACATTCAGGAAAATGGTACAAAATGTCCTGTGAATTACGTGGTACCGCCAGGAGTTCAGAGAGAGCAATTGTACAATAACAATACAATCATCAATCAAAACGAGCAGGCTTTGGCATTGCGTGTAGGAGGGTCTGGTTTACAATATACAGATGCAAGAGGAGTTTTTAAAAATGTAAGTGTAGACATGCGTCAATACAAAAAACTAAAAATGTTTTTACACGCCGAATCATTGCCAAACGAGAATACTTTATTAGACGATGAAATGATTGGTTTTATTCGTTTTGGAAATGACTATACCCAAAACTTCTATCAGGTCGAAGTTCCGTTAAAAGTTACGCGAACAGGAGGGTCTTGTACCATAAGCCCTGATCAGGTTTGGCTGGAAGAGAACAACATCGACTTGGCACTGGAATTATTGACCAGAATGAAGATCAAAGCCATGAGCATCGATATTAACTCTGATAAAAGAGATATCAACGGAATTTATTATCCGGACGACGATTTAAGCATTAGCGGAGGTGACGGTGACGGTAAATTAAGATTAGGGATAAAAGGAAATCCGAACTTTGGTTTGGTTCGAAATTTAATGGTAGGGGTTAAGAGTAGAGCCGATCATAAAACCATAAAAGGAGAGGTTTGGTTTAACGAACTTCGTATGGCCGATTTAGAGAACAAAGGCGGTATGGCAGCGATCTTAAATATCGATACCAATATGGCCGATTTTGCGACCGTATCTGCGACCGGAAAGAAAAGTACAATTGGTTTTGGATCTTTAGAACAAGGAGCCAACGAAAGAAGCCGTGAAGACATTCAACAGTATAATATCGTAACCAACTTGAATTTGGGTAAATTATTACCGCCAAAATGGGGAATCAATTTACCGTTCAATTATGCCATTGGAGAAGAAGTAATCACGCCGGAATACGATCCGTTCAATCAGGACATCAAACTAAAGCAGTTGATTAGAGAGACTACTAATGAGGCTGAAAAAGAAAACATCAGAACCAGAGCGATTGATTATACCAAACGCAGAAGCATCAACTTTATCGGCGTGAGAAAAGACAGGGCTCCTGAACAGAAGCCGCATGTTTATGACGTCGAGAATTTAACCTTCTCGCAATCGTACAATCAGGTAGAGCGTCACGATTATGAAGTAGCAGACTTTGTAGACGAGCAATCGAATACAGCGGTGAATTATGCCTACACCTTTCAGCCTAAAGAAGTAGTGCCTTTCAAGAAGACGAAATTCATGAAGAAAAGTGAGTACTGGAAGCTGTTAAGCGATTTTAATTTTAACTATTTGCCTTCAAATATTTCTTTTAACACAAATGTTTTAAGACAAAGTAATCGTCAGCAATTTAGAGAAGTAGAAGTAGAGGGGATTGGTCTCGATCCTTTGTACCGACGAAATTTTGCCTTTAATTATCAGTACGGATTTGGTTTTAATCTGACAAAATCTCTGAAAATTAACTACACGGCAGCATCCAATAATATCGTGAGAAACTTCCTGAACGATGATAATTCGCCAAAACAGGATTTTAATATCTGGGACGATTATTTCGATATCGGAACACCAAATCAGCACTTACAGCAATTGGTACTGAATTATGATATTCCGATCAATAAAATTCCGGTTTTGAGTTTCGTAAAAGCGACTTATTCGTATACTGCCGATTACAGCTGGCAGCGTGCTTCGACGGCATTTTCGCAATATGAGGACCCTAACGGAAACCAGTTTGATTTAGGAAATACCATCCAGAATGCCAATTCGAATACGCTTACGACAACACTTAACATGAACATGCTGTACAAGTATTTAGGATTAACTCCGGGAGCAAAAGCAGGGGCAAAACCTAAAGCAATTGCACCTCCAAAACCAGGAGAGAAAATTGTAAATACAGCAAAACCGGCAACCACCAGCAGTCCGTTTTACGATGGCATGATTGGTATTCTGACCAGTGTTAAAAACATTCAGATTAACTATACTAAAAATAGCGGAACGGTTTTACCGGGGTATACGCCGGGTGTTGGTTTCTTTGGAACGTCAAGACCTACTTTAGGATTTGTTTTCGGAAGTCAGGATGATATTCGTTATGAGGCTGCCAAAAATGGCTGGTTGACGACCTATCAGGATTTCAACCAAAGTTTTACGCAGGTAACAAACAAATTACTGAAAGTGACTGCAAACATCGATTTATTCCCGGATTTAAAAATTGATCTGAATATGGATCGCGCTTATTCCGAAAACAGATCAGAGCAATATAGTGTTGTCAAAAATACTGGGACAGGAGAGTTGGATTACACACCTTTGTCACCCTATAATTACGGGATGTTCTCTATTTCAACCGTGCTTATCAAAACGGCATTCTCAACCAGCAGTGCCACAGAGTCTGCTGCATTTGATGATTTCAGAAACAACCGTTTGATTATAGCAAACCGTCTGGCAGAGGATCGTTATGGCGCAGGAGCTCCAATACCGAGATACGGAGATGCTAATAACCCGATTCCGGCAACAACAGATCCTAATTATAAAGTATACGTTGCCAATGAAGGATATCCAATCGGATTTACCAAAAGCAATCAGGCTGTTTTATTGCCGGCATTCTTAGCGGCCTATTCCGGAGGTAATGCGTCAAGCAGTTCGACCGATATTTTCAGAAGTTTCCCTATTCCAAACTGGAGTGTGAAGTACAACGGTTTGATGCGTTATAAATATTTTAAAGATAAATTCAAGCGTTTCTCTTTACAGCACAACTACAGGGCGTCGTATACAATCAACCAGTTCCGTTCGAACTTTGACTATATTGAAAAACCTAACGGGCAAGATGTGAACACCAATTTCTTTAACAAAACCATCATGTCAAACATCAACCTGGTAGAGCAGTTCAGTCCGTTAATCCGAATGGATTTTGAATTGAAAAGTTCATTGCGTGTGCTTACAGAGATTAAAAAAGACAGAGCTTTATCGATGAGTTTTGATAATAATTTATTGACCGAAGTAAAAGGAATGGAATATGTTATTGGTCTGGGGTATCGTTTTAAAGATGTGATCTTCTCCTCAAGACTGGCGGATACTCCAACAGGAATTATAAAAAGTGACATCAATATTAAGGCTGATTTCTCGTATAGAAACAACGAAACATTAGTGCGTTATTTAGATTACGACAATAATCAGTTGGCAGCGGGACAAAATATCTGGTCGTTAAAACTAACAGCAGATTATGCTTTCAGTAAAAACCTGACCGCAATATTCTATTACGATCACTCGTTTTCAAAAGCAGTAATCTCGACGTCATTTCCTTTAACCAACATTAGATCAGGATTTACACTCCGCTATAATTTTGGAAATTAATTTTTAGTTTCTAAAGGGGATTTTATTAGAAGATTATTACATTTGTGCCTCAATTATTAAATTACCAATTTTCAAACACAACTATTATGAGCATACCAGCAAATTTAAAGTACACAAAAGATCACGAATGGATTAGCATCGAAGGCGATGTTGCAACAGTAGGAATCACTCATTTTGCACAAAAAGAGTTAGGAGATATCGTGTATGTTGAAGTAGAAACTTTAGATCAGACACTTGACAAAGACGAGGTTTTCGGAACAGTTGAGGCTGTAAAAACAGTATCAGATTTGTTTTTACCATTAACAGGAGAAATCATTGCATTTAATGACAGTCTTGAAAGTGCACCTGAAACTGTTAATTCTGATCCGTACGGCGATGGTTGGATGATCAAAATTAAAATTGCAGATGCATCAGAAATAGATTCTTTATTGTCTGCTGACGCTTATAAAGAACTTATAGGTGCCTAAACAATTGCTCTTAATCTGGGCGATTATCTGTTCAGGAATCATTACTTACTTTTGTTTGACAGATTCAAGTAACATTCCGGCGGTAAATTTTCCGAGTATAGATAAAATTGTCCATTTTTGTTTTCATTTTGGATTTACAATTTCCTGGATTTTGTTTTTCAAAAAAGAGCTGAAAGGGAAAGCACCAGACGATTTCAAAGCTTATTTAATTTCATTTATATTTTCAGTTTTTTTCGGAATTACAATCGAAATTCTGCAAAGTGTTTTAACGGTTACACGAGCATCTGATGTAACAGATGTTTTGGCTAATGCACTTGGAGCTCTATTCGGCATCTTTGCTGCTATAGTGTTTAAAAAACAAATAGATAGAATTTAAAAATATAAAATCCCACTTCGGTGGGTTTTTTTGTGCCCTAATGGTAACGCTTTCCGGGTTGGTCAAACCTTTGCGGCTTTGCGAGAAATTCTTTTGAGTCAGAAAAAAAAGGATATAAAGATTTAAGATTTTTGATTAACGATTTTTGATTTCAGATGTTTGAAAGGATATAAAATTGATTAATTGAACTATTGAGCAGCATTAAATCAAAAATCAGCAATCGTTAATCTTCATTCTAAAATCAACTAATTTTAATGATGTTGCTTTGTTTGAAAAGAAACCCGGGGCGACTTTGTGTAAATCTTCATGGCCATGACTGTTAATTTTAATTTAAAATGTATTTTTGTCCCAATTCTCAGAACACGCACAAATCATGAATGTTAAGCAATATCTGGACTCTACCTATTTAAAAACTGCTGTACAAGCCGGACTGTCAGAAGCAGAAAACACTCTTGTGGTTAAAAATGCTATTGAAGAAGCAATTCGCGAAGGCTTTAAATTAATCATGATTCGACCGGAACAGGTGGTTTTGGCGAAAGAAATGATTCATAAAGCCAATTCGACTTTGCTGGTGGGCACCGTTATTGACTTTCCTGAAGGTAGCTCAGATTTAGAATCTAAATTAAAAGAAGCAAACAAAGCAATTGAAGACGGAGCAGATGATCTGGATTTTGTTTGCAACTATACTGCCTTTAAAGAGGGTGATGTCGATTTGGTGAAACAGGAAATTTTAGTGGGAACACAAATTGGTCTTGCCAATAATAAAACCGTAAAATGGATTATTGAGGTTGCGGCCCTAAATGATACCCAAATAATTCAACTTTCGGCACTGATTAAAAATGTAGTCATATCACATTTTAAAGAAGAAAACTATGCTTCGGTTTTTGTGAAATCGTCTACCGGTTTTTATAAAACTGAGAACGATTTGCCAAACGGAGCAACACTGCCAACCATTATAATGATGTTAGAAAACGCATCGCCTTTGCCGGTTAAAGCGGCCGGAGGAGTTCGCTCTTACGACGATGCCATAGAAATGATTCGTTTAGGAGTAAAACGAATCGGAACCTCTGCTGCAAAAATAATCGCAGATGGAGGGAATACCCCAAATCAATATTAAATAAAAACCCAAATTTACGTGAATAAGATTTTCCTGTCTTGTATTTTAACCTTAACCACTTTGTTTGCTTTTTCGCAGGAAAATACAAACACCTCTATTAAACCCGGTTTTACCGCAGAACAATTTCCGGTTTTCCCAAATTGCGAAAACCTTCAATCCAAACAACTGGAAAATTGTTTTTATAAAGAAGTACAGGATTTTGTGTTTCAAAATTATCAGGTACCCGAAAATCTAAAACAAGCTAACTACAAAGGAGAAGTAAAAGTGCTTTTTGAAGTAGATGCAAATGGAGAATTTAAAGTAATTTATGTAAATGCGGTTAACGATGCTTTGTCAGAAGAAGCGACACGTGTTTTTAAGAAATTCCCAAAAATAAAACCGTCTACCTATAACGGGAAACCAACCTATTCCAAATACACCATTTCGATAGACATTCCGTTAAAAAGCGCCAATCAGCTTGCTGAGGAAGCGTTGGCAGCGGCTCAAATTTTAAAACCTCTTGAGAAACCAATGACCGAACTGGATAGTATTGTGTACAAAAAATACAACAATCCGGAATTTGAAAGTCATTTGAATATTCCGTTTTCACACAGCTATTATGCACAGTTTGATGGAGCGATGAATCAGGTGGGAAGTAACAATCATACCGCATCTAAGCCTTATACCTATACCGAAGTTTCGAAATACTACAATTTAAAAGCAGTCAATCAATCACTTCAAAAAAATGTTTCTAGCTGGCTGGGAAGAAAATTCTGGAACGAAAACATGGTTCAGATCCAGGGAGAAGACTATTGGCTGGCCCTAAATCCAATTGTGGACTTGCAAATGGGTAAAGCTTCAGATTTGGATGCTTCCTACACCTATGTCAATACGCGTGCCTTGAATTTTAGAGGAGGATTAGGGAAACAAATTAATTTTACGACAACCATCTTTGAAAGTCAGGGAAGATTTGCAGGGTATTACAATGATTTTGCCGAAACCTTAAAGCCATCAGGAGGAAATCCGGCTATTCTTCCGGGAATGGGAATTGCCAAACGATTCAAAACAGATGCCTATGATTTTCCTTTGGCAGAAGCGAATATTACCTACGCTCCAAGCAAAATCTTCGATCTGCAATTGGGTTACGGAAGAAACTTTATTGGTGATGGTTACCGCTCTTTGCTGGAAAGCGACGGGGCAAGTCCGTATCCGTATTTTAAAATCAACACCACTTTCTGGAAAATAAAATACACGAATACCTATATGTGGCTCAAAGATGTCCGCCCGGATGTTACATTGGAAAAAACCTATGCCACAAAATTTATGGCCAATCATTATTTGAGCTGGAATGTTTCGAATAAACTGAACTTAGGCTTTTTTGAATCGGTAGTCTGGACGGATACCAACAACAGAGGCTTTGATATTAATTTTGTGAACCCGATTATTTTCTATCGTTCTGTAGAATTCGCTTCATCGTCAAGAAGTGGAAATGCACTATTGGGGTTAACTTCTAAGTACAAATGGAACAATAACGTTAATTTGTATGCTCAGTTTTTGTTGGATGAATTTTCATTGGGAGACATTAAAAGCGGAAATAATAGCTGGAAAAATAAATTTGGATACCAGATTGGAGCGAAGTATTACAATGCTTTTAAAGTGAAAGATTTGTTATTGCAGTTCGAATACAACCATGTACGTCCGTATGTATACTCACACAGTGCGGTGATTACCAACTACGGGCATAACAATCAGAGTGTAGGGCACCAATGGGGAGGGAATTTTAAAGAACTATTGGTGATCGGACGTTACCACAGAGGACGTTATTTTGCAGATGCCAAGTTTACCATGGGTACAAGAGGATTGGACTTTGATACTGCTGAGGATGGTTTTAACTACGGAGGTAATATTTACAAAAGTTATGATGAAAAACGTCCGTTCGATAACGAGGTAAAAGTAGGGCAGGGGAATAAAACAAGCGTTTTTATTGCCGACATACAAGGAGGTTATCTGCTAAACCCAATGACGAATCTGAAGTTGTTTGGAAGTTTCCTATACCGAAACTTTGATCCTACAAAAGATACGGCGACAACTTTTAAGCAAAGTACGACCTGGTTTTCGATAGGATTGCGTTCGGATATCTTCAATTGGTATTTTGATTACTAGGATTTTTAATAAGATTTTTCGAAATAATTGTGTTAAAGATTTGCAAGTCCTTATTTTGTAAAGGTTTTATTGAAAAAAATCTAATTTTATAGGTCTAAATTCTACAATCTAATTTGTACATTTGCACCACTCAAAAAAAACATCCAAACAATTACCGTATTGAACGCTACTAAAAATACATTTTCAATAAAATCAATATTTACCGATTTCAAAGAGATTACTAAAGCTGGTTTAGCAATCAGTGTGTTGTTTTCTTCTGTTGCCGGATATTTATTGGGAGTTAATGAGGAACATCCTTTCAAATGGAGCGTTTTGGCAGTTTTGGCAATTGGAGGGTATTGCATGGTTGGGGCTTCAAATGCTTTCAATCAGGTGATCGAAAAAGACATCGATGCGTTGATGGATCGAACTAAAAATCGTCCGGTTCCTTCGGGGCGCATGTCTCCAACAATGGCTTTGTTTGTGGCGAGTTTGCTTACTATTGTGGGTATAGCTTTGCTTTACACCATAAATGCCAAGTCGGCAATGTTTGCTGCCATCTCAATATTTTTATATACCAGTATTTATACCCCTTTAAAAACGGTAACTTCGTTATCGGTTTTTGTAGGTGCTTTTCCAGGGGCGATTCCTTTCATGTTAGGATGGGTTGCCGCTACAGGAGAATTTGGTATCGAAGCCGGAACACTGTTTTTGATTCAGTTTTTCTGGCAATTCCCTCATTTTTGGGCTATTGGATGGTTTTTGTATGAAGACTATGAGAAGGCTGGGATCTTTATGTTGCCAACCGGAAAAAAAGATAAAGGAACTGCTTTGCAGATTATTTTATATACAGTTTGGTTAATCATTGCTTCGTTACTGCCGGTTTTAGGCTATACAGGGCAATTGTTTATTACGCCAATAGCAGCAATTTTAGTGTTTTTATTGGGATTGTGGATGTTGTTTTATGCCGTGCGTTTGTATCAGTTAAGAACAGCAAAAGCAGCGAGAACATTAATGTTGGTAAGCGTTTCGTATATATCATTGCTGCAAATCGTATTTATAGTAGATAAATTTTTAAGATAGTTTATGGAAATGACAATAACAAGAACAGAAACGGCAGCTGAAGATAAGCTAAGGAAAGCCAAATCGGCAAAACTTATCCTGTTATTCGCAATGGTAAGTATGACCATGATGTTTGCCGGACTTACAAGTGCTTTTGTGGTAAGTAAATCAAGAGCCGACTGGTTGAAAAACTTTGAATTGCCAACAGCATTTTATTACAGTACGGCAGTTATTATAGCGTGTAGTGTTACTTTTTATCTGGCTAAAAAAGCCATTCAGAAAGACAATAGAAGCGCTACTACAGCATTGCTTTTAGGAACTTTGGCATTGGGGATTTTATTCGTTGTACTGCAATTTGCAGGCTTCGGACAAATCGTAGAAAGCGGGTATTATTTCACCGGAGAAGGTAGTTCAATTACTACAACATTTTTGTATGTAGTAACCGTGACACACTTGTTACACTTGGCCGGAGGGTTAATTTCACTTTTAATTATAATTTATAATCATTTTAAACAAAAATACAATTCGACTCAAACTCTTGGTATAGAACTAGGTGCGATGTATTGGCACTTTTTGGATTTATTATGGTTGTATTTATTTTTATTTTTATATTTCTTTAAATAAGAAAAAAACGTAAATTTGGGAACTTTTTAACGAATATCTTTTATGGGAGCGACAGTTACTACTGCAAACAACGACGAAAAAACTTGGGGAGGCGGAGACATTCAGCCACTAGGAGCAAGTTATGGTAAAATGATGATGTGGTTTTTTATCGTATCGGATGCCTTAACATTCTCTGGATTCCTTGCCGCTTATGGCTTTTCTAGATTTAAATTTATTGAAACCTGGCCTTTGGCTGATGAAGTGTTTACTCACTTTCCATTTATGCATGGCGTTGCGGCACCAATGTATTATGTGGCCTTAATGACTTTTATTTTGATTTTCTCATCTGTAACAATGGTTTTGGCTGTTGATGCAGGTCACCAATTGAAAAAAACAAAAGTTGCAATCTATATGTTCTTAACGATCATTGGAGGTTTAATCTTCGTGGGTTCTCAAGCCTGGGAGTGGAAAAACTTCATCAAAGGTGAGTACGGAGCAGTAGAAACAGCAGGTGGAAGTTTATTGCAGTTTGTTGATAAAGATGGTAAAAGAGTAGCTCTTGCTGATTTTGCAGTTAAATTGCCAGAACAAAGAGAAGCTTTAACAAGAAGCCATTCAACTTGGTTTATGGAAGATGCTCAGTCACAGCCAACTTATACAGTTGCTGAAATCCAGGCTGGTTTTAAAGCACATCCTGAAGTTTTGATCAGAACAGAACAACTTACAGATAAAAAGAAAAAAACAGTTTTATCAAGAGAAGAATCTGAAACTCGTTTAGCTAGCGCTAAATATGTTGTAGAAGGAGCTAACTTGATTAGAAACGAATACGGAAATAAATTATTTGCTGATTTCTTTTTCTTCATCACAGGATTCCACGGATTCCACGTATTTTCTGGAGTTATCATTAATATCATTATTTTCTTTAATGTATTATTGGGTACTTATGAAAAAAGAAGAAGCTACGAAATGGTAGAGAAAGTTGGTTTATACTGGCACTTTGTCGATTTAGTTTGGGTATTTGTATTTACAGTTTTCTACTTAGTTTAATTTTAGATTTTAATTATTATGTCACACGAGCACGTATCAAATACAAAAAGAATCTGGTTTGTTTTTGCATTACTATCAGTAGTAACTACAGTAGAAGTTATCCTTGGTATTTACAAACCTGGAGTATTAGAATTTAATCATTTTGTTGGTCTTAATTTATTGAACTGGATATTTTATATTCTTACAATATTTAAAGCATATTATATAGTATGGGCATTTATGCACATGGAAGGTGAAAAAAGCAGCCTTAGATGGTCTGTGGTAGCACCGGTTATTTTCCTAGTTTTATATTTATTGTTTATTCTATTGACAGAAGGACATTATATTTATGGGGTTTTTAAAGATTCTACTATTAAATGGAATTTTTAACATGATATTAATTCGAAAAGAGTCCCGATAACATCGGGATTTTTTTATTTTTGTACCTCAATAACTTCTGCAGATATAATGAAAAAAAATATAGTTCTCTTTGTCCTTTTTGTTTTGCCAATTGTAGCTTATTTGTTTTTTGCTTCCGGTGTTAACAGCTTCACTACACTTCCCGTTATAACGCCAAAAATTGCCGATTTTGGTAATTGGAAATCGCTGGACGGTAAGAAAGTTTTATTGGATAAAAAGATCACCGTTTTGGGTTTTTCAGGATCTGAGATTTTAAGTAATCGAGGGAATTATTTCAACCTAAACGAAAAAATCTACAAACGTTATAATGGTTTTGAAGATCTTCAGTTTGTGATACTTTGTCCGCTCGGAACAGAGGCGGATGCGCAAAAAGTATTAGATGCACTTAAACCTTTTACAGATGTGAAAGGCTGGAACTTCGTTTTTGCTTCACCTGAGGAAATTCAAACATTTTACAATCAACTGCATTTAAAAGGAAAATTAGATCAGAATCTTGGGACACCGAATGTCTATATTGTAGACAAAGAAAGAAACCTAAGAGGAAGAAAAGATGCGGCCGAATACAAAGAAGGCTATGATACTTTTCATCCTTCTGAGTTAAGCAATGAAATGCTCGATGATTTTAAAATTATTCTATACGAATATCGTGCTGCTCTAAAAAAGAACCACAACGCAACTAAGCAACTTTAATCCTTGTATCATGTTTAAAAATAAATCCTATATCGGTATTTCATTTATCATTTTAATCTTTGGAATTTATGCTGTACCTAAAATCGTTGACAGAATCAAAAACGGCGAAATTGTAAAAGGAAACCGTTTGGACAATGTAGGTGTGAAAACATCAAAAGCCGATGGTAAATTGATGAAGATTGGACCTGCTCCAAAATTCGAATTAACGAATCAGGACAACGCAAAAGTTTCGAATGAAACCTACAAAGGAAAAGTATATGTTTTAGAATTTTTCTTCACAACCTGTCCGTCAATCTGCCCGAAAATGAATTTGAGCATGTTGGAAATTGAAAAAACGTTCTTTGGAAATCCAAATTTCGGAATCGTATCCATTACCATCGATCCGAAACACGATACACCGCAAGTTTTAAAAGACCATGCGAAGTTGTTAGGAGTGAAATCATCCACCTGGAATTTCTTAACGGGAGATAAAACGACGATCATGGAACTGTCTAACAAAGGCTTTAATTTGTATGCAGGAGAGAACGAAAAAGTAAGCGGAGGTTTTGAACATTCAGGTTTGTTTGCTTTAATTGATAAAGACGGAAATATCCGTTGCAGAAAAGATGAATTTGGAAATCCAAACATCTATTATGACGGATTAGACAAAAAAGGCGTAAGAGAAATACAGGAAGACATTAAAATATTATTAGAAGAATAAAAATGGAAGATCATTCATTAGAAAAAAAATACAGTAAGCTTATTGTTGCCGTTTCAATTGTAATTCCGCTAGTAGTGGCGATACTGTTTGGAGTGAAATTAAAAGATTTTGGAGTTAATGTAGAACCGCTTTCTTTTCTGCCTCCAATTTACGCTACCACAAATGGTATTACGGCTGTAGTTTTGGTTTGGGCGGTATTGGCTATTAAAAATGGAAAACGCAAGCTTCACGAGCGTTTAATGACTTTTGCGATCGCGCTTTCAGTTGCCTTTTTAGTAATGTATGTGGCGTATCACTTGACTTCCGATTCTACTAAATTCGGAGGAGAAGGAGCAATCCGTTATATCTATTTCTTTATTCTGGTTACTCATATTTTATTGTCTATCGCGATTATCCCATTGGTGTTAATTACTTATGTACGTGCACTTGCAAAACGTTTTGACAGACATAAAAAAATTGCAAAAATTACCTTCCCGCTTTGGCTTTATGTTGCCGTTACCGGGGTTGTAGTTTATCTAATGATTTCTCCTTATTATGCGCATTAAAAATAATAATATTCAAACCTTAAAATCCAAATTCCAGGCAATTCTATTTGGAATTTGTTTTTTCTTCATTGGAATTTCAGCAAATGCACAATGCGCGATGTGTCGTGCGGCACTTGCCGGAGATTCAAATATTAAAAAAGCAGAAGCGGTAAACAACGGAATTGTTTATTTAATGGTCATTCCGTACTTACTGGTGGCTGTAATAGGTATCCTGATCTACAGAATGTACCAATCTAAAAAGAAAAAAGATAATTAGTCAATTAGAAAATTAGATAATGAATTACCACATTACCTAATTTTCTAATTACCTCATTAACTAATTACCTCATTATTATTTCAAACCGTTTACTGAGACATTCACAGTGCCATTTATTTTGATAAAGGCGATAATGGCCTGATTGGTCAGCTGAATTTTATCAAATTGAATGTCTTCCATTTTTCCATTCACAAAAACACCCGGCATTGGAGAATAGTTTTTAAGATAGGCGGCCATGTTTTTTTTACCCTCTTCTAAATTGGGTTGTATCGAATAGCGACAGCTTTCTTCCATTTTTCTTAAAATATAACCTTGCCCCAACCAGCTTGCCGTGCGCATTAACTTGCTTTTGGTATCTAAAACATAATCGAGTTTTTCAAAGTAAATTTCTTTGGTCTGCGTATTGTATTGCGGGAATCCGTTGAGATAGAGCGTACCGTTTATCGATCCTAAAACATCAAGAGCGATCACCATTTTTCCGTTTTTATGCCAGATCGATACATTTTTTACCGTGATCTTTTTACTCCCGGAACCAAACTCCTGACCGGCAAAATTTTTGGTCATAATCTTTGAAGCATCAATATAGGTCGATATAGCCGCTATATTTGCCGAAATCTGATTTGGGATTTTGGCAACAGGTTTCAGGATGATTTTATTAGCACTGAATTTCGATTCGGGCTGTTTGCCTACGATCGTCTCCATATTACACTTCATTCCCATATCCAGTACAAACTGATCATTTTTCAGTTTGGCATTGGTCGAATAAACTTCAACCGGAACAACTCTTAGCCAGCTTTCATAGGTATCACTCAATTGAAAGGGCGTGCATATTTTTTCTAGGGCCGCTAATACATTAGGTTTAAAATCCATCGATTTTTCGATGGCCTCATCAATTTTCTTTTCGATTTTCGATTTAAAAATCGAAATCGCAGGATTTACCAGATACGTAATAGGCATGTTTTTTCCAAAAATTTGCATCGTTGGACTTTCACTCCAATCCAGCGATTTGAACTCCGTTTTAGTATTTAATTTCCAGTTCGTCAGTGCCACTTCGCTAGAGAGTGTAATCACACCATTCAGGTTGAACTCTCTCGTATCGTAAAGTTCAACGCCTAGTTTTTTGGTGCCAATACGGTATTTGATTGTTGCTTTTAGTGGCAAAATTGTTTTTATCTTTTTGTCCGGACTTGCGGGATCATTTTGGATTCTTATCGGAGCCTGTTTCCAGATTTTCATCTCGATATCGTCGTCGTCGATCGTATTGTCTTCATAAATCAATCCATTTAGAAGAGAATTGGTCTGATTTTCAATATCAGTAAGTTTTACCGTGATGGGTAAATTGATAAATGAGGGTGTTGCTTCATAAACTAAAGGGCTCGCGTCGTCCGGTTCCGGTTTTAAGGTTTCCAGTTTTTGAGCTGTGGAGCAGCTTGTAAGTACCGCAATTAGCGTGAATAAAGAGATAATGGAAGTAAACTTCATCGTTAAGATTTTTTTAAGTCTGACAAAATTAAGAAAACAATTATATTATCGTGAAAATGTGTAACAATTAGCAAGAAAGAGAGTCTAATTCCAAGAACAAAGGCTAATTATTAACGTTTTATTACCATAAACCGGTTAAGAAAAATGTTATTATTGTTTTAAAATTTAACAGTTATTACCATGATCGAGATCAAAGATTTGCACAAGTCCTATAAAATGGGCAATTCGGAGTTGCATGTGTTAAAAGGAATTAATTTTAATATTGAAGAAGGTGAACTGGTTGCAATCATGGGATCATCAGGATCTGGGAAATCAACACTTTTGAATATTTTAGGAATTCTGGATGAGGCTGATTCTGGTAGTTATGTGTTAGATAAAACCCCTATTAAGAAGTTAAACGAAACCATAGCCTCTAAATATCGCAACAAGTTTTTAGGTTTTGTTTTTCAATCTTTCAATCTCATCAATTACAAAACGGCCCTCGATAATGTTGCAATGCCTTTGTATTATCAGGGAATCAAAAGAAAAGAGCGTTACGATATCGCAATGAAATATTTGGAGAAGGTTGGACTTGGTTCACATTCTCATCACTTGCCTAATGAACTTTCCGGAGGTCAGAAACAACGTGTTGCTATCGCGAGAGCTTTGGCTTCAAATCCAAAAGTTTTGCTGGCCGATGAGCCAACAGGAGCTTTGGATACTAAAACTTCCTATGAAGTTATGGAGCTGATTCAGGGAATTAACGATGAAGGAAAAACAATTCTGATTGTAACTCACGAACCTGATATTGCCGCAATGTGCAAAAGAAATGTGGTCCTGAAAGACGGATTAATTATCGATGATAAAAAAGTAGAACAAGTTAGAGCCTCATCTTATGTTTAATATTGAGCGTTGGCAGGAAATATTTGATGCAATCTCTAAAAACCGGTTGAGAACATTTCTTACCGGAGTTTCTGTAGCGTCAGGGATTTTTATTTTAGTGATTTTACTCGGAGCAGGGAAAGGACTTCAAAACGGAATTGAGAAGCAATTTGAAAATGACGCAAAAGGAATAATCGAAGTCTGGTCTGAAGCAACAACCAAACAATATAAAGGACTAAATCCTGGCAGACGAATTCAGTTGCGAAATAGCGATTATGATCTTCCGGTTAAGAAGTTTGGTGACGTGATTGATAAAAAATCACCTGTTCGCAGTACCTGGGGAGGGGTTGTGAGTTACGGGAAAGAATCAGGAAATTATTTGTTTAGGGGGATTAGTTCGGATTATATGGTGCTTGAAAATGCAACTATTATTAAAGGACGCTTCATTAATAATAATGACATGATTCATAATGAGAAAGTGGCAGTTATTGGTTTGAAGGTTAAACAAGATCTGTTTAAAGAGCAAGATCCTATAGGAAAAGAGATTTTAGTCAACAATATTAATTTTAAAGTGATTGGGGTTTTTACAGATCCTTCAGGAGAGCGTGAAGAATCAAGGGTTTATATGCCCATGACCACTAATCAGCGTGCTTACGGAGCTGGCGATAAAATAGACGGAATGCAGTTTGTTTTAAATAAAAAAGAGAATTATGATGAGGCCTTGGCACAATCAAAAAAATTCACAGAAGAGGTAAAAGCATTATTGAAAAGTAAAAACATTATTGCGCCTGATGACAATAGCGGTATTGGTATTTTTAGTTCAGTAGAGGAGGCAAAACAATTTTATGATTTAAATCTTTATATCCGATTGTTCTTTTGGTGGGTTGGTATTTGTACCATCATCGCCGGAGTTGTGGGAGTAAGTAATATTATGCTCATCATCGTAAAAGAAAGAACAAAGGAAATTGGAATACGAAAAGCACTTGGAGCCTCTCCGTTTTCCATTATTTCGATGATCCTTCATGAGTCTATCTTTATTACCACGATCGCCGGTTTTATTGGTTTATTGTCCAGTTTAATGTTGCTGGAATTTGTGGGGCCGTTGGTACAAAGTGAATATTTTAGAAATCCTGAAGTTGACTTTAGTGTGGCATTAACTACGCTTGTCCTGCTTGTATTTGCTGGTGCGATGGCAGGATTTTTCCCGGCATACCGAGCAGCCAAAATTAGACCTATTGTAGCACTTAGAGACGAATAATTATGTTTAAAAAAGATAATTGGGACGAGATTTTACAGGCTTTGACAGCCAACGTTTTCAGAACGATTCTAACGGCATTTGGGGTATTCTGGGGTATTTTTATTCTGGTCATTTTACTGGCAGCCGGAAATGGTTTGGAGAATGGTGTAAAAAAAGGTTTTGACGGAATTGCAACCAATACCATGTTTATGTGGAGTCAGACAACCTCAAAAGCATACAGAGGTTTGCCTAAAACCCGTCGTTATGATTTTAGAAATAGTGATGTTGCGGCTTTGAAATCGACTTTACCGGATTTATTGTACGTATCACCCCGAAATCAGCTGGGTGATTTTAACGGAACCAATAATGTAGTTCGTGGTACCAAAACTGCGGCATTTACCATTTACGGAGACTATCCGGAGCTAATCAAACAGCAGCCGATGGATATCATTAAAGGACGATTTGTCAATCAGCAGGACATTCTTGACAGACGAAAAGTAGCGGTAATTGGTAAAGGAGTGATTAGTGAACTTTACGGAAAAGAAGAAGAAGCGGTTGGAACCTATGTAAAAATCAATGGGATCAATTTTATGGTCGTGGGAGTCTATAAATCAAAACAGCAGGGAGGGAATGCAGAGCAGGAACAGAAAAATATATTTATTCCGTTTACTACTTTTCAACAGGCCTTTAATTTTGGGGATAAAGTAGGCTGGATGGCGCTAACCGCAAAAGACGGAACTTCTATTACCGATTTAAAACCAAAGATTTTAGAAAAAATAAAAGCGCTTCACTCGGTAAATCCTGCTGATGAAAGAGCTGTTGGAAATTTTGATTTATACGAACAGTACAATAAAGTACAAAGTCTTTTTAACATACTGAAAATTATTGCCTATTTTGTGGGGACATTGGTTTTAATTTCGGGCGTAATTGGTATTTCAAATATTATGCTCATTGTAGTTAAAGAACGTACGAAGGAAATTGGTATCCGCAGAGCTTTAGGAGCGACTCCTGCAGCAATTCGCGGACAAATTTTATCTGAATCTATATTTCTAACGATTATTTCGGGTATGCTTGGGATTGCTGTAGCTACCGGAATTATTGCGCTCTTAAATATGGCTTTAGATTCGATGCCGGCAGATAGTAACACCATGTTTGCTAATCCAAGTGTCGACTTAGGAGTTGTATTTGTTGCTTTAATCATATTAGTAGGATCTGGTTTGCTGGCAGGATTTATTCCGGCACAAACCGCAATTAATGTAAAGCCGGTAGACGCTTTGCGAACAGAATAAATTATCAATCAGAATATAATCGAATTAAACTGAAAACACAATGAAAAAAGGAGTAACCGTAACCATTTTAATCTTTATTGCTATTGTTTTTTTTGGCGCACTATACTACTTGTACGCTAAAAACCAAGAATCTCCAATTGTTTTTAAAACGGAGAAAGCAGAGATTAAAACGATCGTGAAGAATACAATTGCAACGGGTAATATTCAGCCGAATGAAGAGGTCCTAATCAAACCAAACATTTCAGGTATTATCGAAGAAGTGTATATCAAAGCAGGAGAGAAAATTAAGGCGGGCGATATGATCGCAAAAATCAGAGTTGTAGCCAATGTTTCTAATGTGAGCAGTACCCAGAATCAGGTACAGACCAGTAAAATTGCTTTAGACAATCAGGAGAAAATTTATCAAAGACAAAAAACATTATTTGACAAGGATGTAATTTCTGCAAATGATTTTGATGCGGCACAATTGGCTTACAAACAGGCCAAACAAACCTATCTTGCAGCCAAACAAAGTTTAGATATCGTAAAAACAGGAACAACAACTTCGCTTGGAAATTATGCCAACACCTTAATTCGTTCAACGGTAAACGGAATGATATTGGCAGTTCCGGTTAAAGTAGGAAATCAGGTTATCGAAAGTAATAATTTCAATGAAGGAACCACCATTGCCAGTGTTGCCGATGTGGGAAGAATGATCTTTATTGGAAAAATTGACGAATCTGAAGTAGGGAAAATCAAAGAAAGAATGGCAATTGAAATCACAGTCGGAGCGATCGAAAACAAGAAGTTTGATGCAGTTCTGACCGATATAGCTCCTAAAGGAGTTGTAGAAAACGGAGCCATTCAGTTTGAAATTAAAGCGGCTTTAGAGAATAGAGACGCTACTTTTATCAGAGCCGGTTTAAGTGCAAATGCTTCGATTATCCTGGAAAAAGCAGATAAAGTTTTAGCGATCAAAGAATCATTAGTGCAATTTGATAAAAAAACGCAAAAGCCTTATGTGGAGATTGAAACTGCTCCTCAAAAATTTCAAAGAAGAGACTTGGTTTTAGGGGTTAGTGACGGAATTTATGCTCAGGTGAAAAGCGGAGTTAAAGCTTCAGATAAAATTAAAATCTGGAATCAGGGATTGATAACTGAAACAGAAAAAAAATAAATTGAAGCAAATAAAGAGTTTTTGGTTTTTAAAAAATGTTAAATTTGCGTAGTCTTTTTACTATGCTTTCATTCAAAATATATGAAAATAAATAAATACAATAGCCTGGTTTTTGCAATGTTATTTGGGTTTGGCCTGTCTGGTCAGGCGCAATCCAAACAATGGACATTAGAAGAATGTGTTCGTTATGCCTTAGAGAATAACATCTCAATAAAATTATCAGAGTTAGATACAAAAAATGCCGATATCGATAAAAAAGATGCATTTGGTAGTTACCTTCCGTCAGCAAGTGCAAATGCTTCGCACTCCTGGAATATCGGTTTGAACCAGGATGTAACAACAGGTCTTTTGCGTAACCAGACCACTCAGTACTCTTCTGTAGGGTTAAATGCCGGAGTTGATATTTACAAAGGTTTGCGAAATCAAAATACCTATAGAAAAGCAAAACTGTCCATTATAGCGTCGCAATATCAATTGCTGAAAATGCAGGAAGATATTTCGCTGAATGTTGCCAATGCTTTTCTTCAGATTTTGTCTTACAAAGAAGAATTAAAAGTAAAAAAAGAACAGTTAACGATAGATGAAAAACGTTTGGCCCGTTCTGAAGAAATGGTGAGTGCCGGAACAATTCCAAGAGGTGATTTGTTTGATTTAAAAGCAACGATTGCAACAGATAAACAAAATATTACGGTTTCTGAGAATAATTTATTAATTTCAAAATTAAGTTTAGCACAGCTTTTACAGCTAAAAGAATTTACAGATTTTGATGTAATTGATAATACAAACGCAAAAGATGAAAATAACATCATGGCACAAGCACCGGGTGATATTTACATTAAAGCGAAAGAATTAAGAACCGAATTAAAATTGGCTCAGACTAATCTTGAAATTGCGCAGAAAAATGTAGCGATTGCAAAAGGAGCTTATCAGCCGACACTTAGAGGTTTCTATGGTTTTAATACCAGAGCGAGTTATAGCGATCAGGCGCGTTTAGATGCTAATGGTAAGCCTTATACTGTAGGACCGGACCCAATATTTCAACAGTTTAGTGATAACAAAGGACACAATTTCGGTTTTCAGTTAGATGTGCCAATTTTCAATGGTTTTTCGGTTCGAAATAATGTAGAACGTAATAAAGTAAGTTTAGAGAAATCTAAAATAGATTTAGAGCAAAAAAGTTTAGATTTGCAACGTAATGTTTATACCGCTTTTGCAAATGCAAAAGGAGCTTTAAATACTTACGAATCGTCAACCGTAACATTAGAGGCAAGACAGCAGGCTTACAACTATGCAAAAGAGAAATACGATGTAGGTTTGATGAATTCATTTGATTTTACGCAAGCACAAACATTATTAACGAATGCACAGTCTGACGTTATCAGAACAAAATACGATTACATTTTCAAAATAAAAATTCTTGAATTCTACTTTGGAATTCCAATTGTTCCAATTGTTACAAAATAATTTATTATGTCTAAAAAAACGATTTATTTTTTAGTAGGCGGTGCAGTAGCGCTTATTGCAGTTTTAGTTGGTCTTTCGAAAGCGGGGGTTATAGGGAATAAGGATGAGGGAAAAGAAGTAGAAATTTCAAAAGTAATAGCTTCAACAATTGTTGAAACAGTTTCGGCAACGGGTAAAATTCAGCCCGAGATCGAAGTTAAACTATCGTCAATGGTTTCGGGTGAAATTATTGCGTTAAACGTAAAAGAAGGTCAGGTAGTGAAAAAAGGAGATTTATTGGTAAAAATAAATCCCGATTTGTATACCTCTGGTCTGGATCGTTCTGTTGCTAATTTATCCGGAACTAAAGCTGGTTTAACCCAGTCTGAAGCGAGTTATAAAGAAGCAAAAGCAAGTTACGACCGTAATAAAACTTTATACGATAAAGGAGTAATCTCAAAATCAGATTGGGATAAGGCAATTTCGACTTATGAAGTGGCCAAGGCAAACAAACAAAATGCGTACTACAATGTTAAAAGTGCTTCGGCATCGGTTACCGAAGCCAGAGACAATTTAGGACGTACTTTAATTTATGCTCCTGCCGACGGAACAATTTCAGTTTTAAATGTAGAGCTCGGAGAGCGTGTTTTAGGAACACAGCAAATGGCAGGAACAGAGCTTTTGCGTGTAGCCAACCTAAACAATATGGAAGTGGAAGTGGATGTAAACGAAAATGATATCGTTAAAGTAAAAATTGGCGACGAAGCAAACGTTGAAGTTGATGCTTATCTGAAAAAGAAATTTAAAGGTATTGTAACCAGTATCTCTAACTCAGCCAGTACAGCGCTGACTTCAGATCAGGTAACAAACTTTAAAGTGAAAGTGCGTATCCTGAAAGAATCCTATCAGGACTTACTCGAAGGACAGCCGGCTACTTATTCACCTTTCAGACCCGGAATGACTGCTACAGTTGATATTTTGACCAAAACTAAAAAAGATGTTTTGGCAGTGCCAATCAGTTCAGTTGTCGTAAAATCAGATACTAGTGCTGTAAAGGACTTTAAAGTAGAAGACCCGAACGAAGACAAAAAAGCAGCTCCGAAAAGCGATAAAAAGTTTGAGTGCGTTTTTGTAAAAGAAGGAAACAAAGCTAAAATCAGAATTATTAAAACGGGCATTCAGGACGATACTAATATCGAAGTAATGTCAGGACTAAAATCGGGAGATGTTGTAATCACAGGCCCTTATAGTACCGTTTCTAAAGATTTAAATTCAGGAGATAAAGTAAAGCTTAAAACAGCAGCTGCTCCTAAGAAATAATTTGCATAACTATCAATTTTAAAAATACACACATTGTCTTTTATTCTCAATATCGAAACCGCTACCAAAAATTGCTCCGTATCCATTGCTAAAAATGGAGAAACAATCAGATGCAGAGAAATAGCCGAAGAAGGCTATTCGCATGCCGAAAAACTGCATGTTTTTATCGAAGAAGTAATTGCAGAAGCAGGTATCGCAGTTGAGGATTTGGTGGCTGTTGCCGTGAGCCAGGGGCCGGGTTCTTATACCGGTTTGCGTATTGGTGTTTCGGCAGCCAAAGGACTTTGTTTTGCTTTAAATATTCCATTGATCGCCGTAGATACTTTACAAACCTTAGCGTCACAGGCCAAAGTTACCGAAGGAAAAATTATTCCGATGCTCGATGCCAGAAGAATGGAAGTGTATAGCGAAGTGTTTACAGCAGATTTAAAAGTAGAAAGAACGATTCAGGCTGAAGTTATTACGGAAGACTCTTTCAAAGAGTATACAGAGACTGTTTATTTTGTGGGAGATTGTGCCGATAAATGTAAAGCAGTTTTAACCCAGCCGAATTTTGTCTTTTTAGAAGACATTAAATATCCTTCAGCGGCTGCGATGAGCAAGATCAGTTACGATAAATATCAAAAAAGCGACACTGTTGATGTCGCTTATTTTGAACCTTACTATTTAAAAGATTTTATGATGGCACCTCCATCAAAAAAAGCATAAAAACTTTTTATTTCTGAAGTGTATACGGCTGAACCGAAATTCCGGCTTCATCTAAAGCAGCTTTACAATTCTCTAAAGTTTCAGAGAAAACAGCCCCATAATTAGCATTTTTTGCCCACGGACGTACGGCGAACTCTACCGAACTTGCCGTTAAGTTTTTGACAAAAACCTCCGCAGCAGGCTTTTTAAGCACTTTCGGATTGCTGTTTAAAACGTTCAAAAGAATGTCTTTTGCCTTTTTGATATCGGAGTCATAAGAAACAGCAAAAGTCAGATCAGCTCTTCGTTCTCCCTGCATCGAATAATTGATGATTGTTCCGTTTGATAAAGCACCGTTAGGGACAAAAACAGTCTGATTGTTGGCCGTTAACATCTTGGTTACAAAAATCTGAATTTCGACTACTGTTGCAACAATTCCGCCCGCAGTTTCGATGGTATCACCAACTTTGAAAGGTTTGAAAACAATAATGAGCATTCCTCCTGCAAAGTTAGAAAGTGATCCCTGCAAAGACAAACCTACTGCAAGTCCCATGGCTCCTAATATGGCAACAAATGATGATGTTTCGATTCCCAATTTTGAAATAAAAGTCACAAACAATAAAATTCGGAGTGCCCAAATTAAGATATCAGAAAGGAATCGGGTCAGGGTAGGATCCAAATTTCTTTGCACCATTATTTTTGTAATGATTCGGTTTATCAATCGGATGGCGTAGATTCCGACAAATAAAATGATAAATGCCGAGATTAATTTTGGAGAATAATCAACTAATACGTTAATAAATTTGGTAGCATAATTGCTAATCTGCTCTGGATAAATGTACATGTTTTTCGAATAAAAAAACCTTCTCAAAGAGAAGGTATATTAGTTTTGCAAATATAAAGATATTTCCTAAGATAAGAAAAAGTAGTTTTATTCCTTCTCAGGAGTCTCGTCAATAACTTCATCCACTTTAGCAGCTGTTTTTTCGCTAATATCGGCTACGGTTTCTGAAACAACTGTTTTGGTTTCTCCGGTAAGCTCGCTGGTTTTTTCTTTTACGGTATCAATTACATCGCCTATCGAATCAGATGCTTTTTCTACATATTCGCTAACGAAGTCTTTCGCCTGATGCGCATAGTCCGTTGCCGTTTCGATCAGTGGTTCTGATGCCTCTTTGGCTTTTGTAAAAGTTTCTTCGGCAAAGGTTTCCGCTTTATCGATATAAGGAGCAGCAGCTTCTTTGGCCTGTTCAAAAGTAGTTTCGGCCTGTTGTGCCAAATCAGTAGCAGAATCTTTGGCTGTGCCAAACAAATTCTTAAAGAATGAAGATAATCCCATAGTTATGATATTGATTAGTTTAGAATACAATATTAACTATTTTTAAAGTATTATAACCTTTTTAGAGTAATAATTTGCTGATAATTAGCGGGATATGTTTTTATATGAAAAAAGCGTCTGCCATTGGCAGACGCTTTTTGTTCTTTATTATCGGATAAAATTTTTAAGCATTTAAAGCTTCTACCTTAATTTCTTCATCGTTTAACATGCTTTTTAGCATATTTTCGATTCCGCTTTTTAAAGTGAAAGTAGAGGACGGACAGCCGCTGCAAGCACCTTGCAGAATTACTTTTACCGTTTTGTCGTTTTCATTATAAGAATCAAAAGCAATATTTCCCCCGTCAGCAGCTACTGCCGGTTTTACATATTCTTCCAGTATGTTGATGATTTGTTGTGAAGTAACATCTAATTTATCAAAAGCTTCGTCTTTTGTAATGTCGTTTTTGGTAGCCACTTCAATAAGGCTCTCATCCAAAACAGTTCCTCCATTTTCAATAAACTGCTTGATAAAAGTTCTTACTTCAAGCGTAATTTCCTGCCAGTCGTTGATGTCGTATTTGGTTACCGAAATGTAATTTTCATCAATAAAAACTTCTTTCACGTAAGGAAATTTGAACAATTCTTTGGCTAGCGGAGAAGAAGCAGTCTGATCGATATTTTTGTATTCAACCGCGTTTCTTGTCAGCATTCTGCTTACCACAAATTTCAGCGCAGCAGGGTTTGGAGTTGTTTCTCCATAAACTGTGATGGGCTGTTTTTTAGCTGTGTTCTCATCGGCTTTGATAATTACACCACCTTTGTCTACAAATGCCGTAATTTGTTCTGCAACGGCATCTTTTACATCATCCCATTCTACAATACTGTATCTTTCGATTGCGATAAAGTTTCCTGAAATGTAAACGGTTTTTACGAACGGTAAATAGAATAATTGCTGTGCTAAAGGAGACGCTTGTGCCTCATCAATATTTTTGAATTCAAAACTTTGATTTTGAGTAATAAAATCTTCAAATTCAAATTTTAATATCGTTGGGTTTTGAGTTTCTTTTATGGTGATTTTTGTCATGATTTGTAATTTTTTACAAATTTAGTAAAGTTATTTTTTGCTGATACCTACTATTTGATTTTTTAATAAAAGAATTAAGACTCTTTTCCAATAAATCTTATTAAATTTGTACTGCCTTAAATTTAGTTGATTAATATGTTGTTTTATGAAGTTTAGAATCAGTGTTTTATTGTTTTTTTTAATTGTATCGACCTACTCCTATTCACAAGAAGGAATTCCCGTTTACTCCGATTATTTGTCAGATAATTATTATTTAATTCATCCCTCTATGGCGGGTGCTGCAAATTGCGCTAAGATAAGATTGACGGCCCGGAAACAATGGTTTGGTCAGGAAGATGCTCCTTCGCTACAAACACTGACTTTTAATGGCAGGATAGGGGAACGATCAGGTGCCGGGATTATTATTTTCAACGACAAAAACGGTTACCATTCTCAAAAAGGATTAAAACTTACCTACGCACATCATATTATGTTTTCGAGAGACGAAGTTGATTTAAATCAGCTGTCATTTGGTATTAGCGGTGGAGTGATTCAGAGCCAGCTGGATGAAACGAAATTCGGAACTACTTTTGATCCTATCGTTTTTGGTTCGATTCAAAAAGATTCATACTTCAATTTAGATATCGGAGCATCGTACAACTATCTTGATTTTTATGCCCATGCAACAGTTCAGGGCGTGCTGGAAACCAGAAGAGAGTTATATACCGAATATGAAAGCGACAACCTGAGAAAATTTCTTTTTAGCGCCGGATATGTTTTTGGAAAAAGAAGTGATATTACCTGGGAACCTTCCGTATTGTTTCAGTTCTTTGATAAAACCAAAGAAAAAACAATCGATTTAAACCTTAAAGCTTACAAAAACATGGACTTCGGAAGTTTATGGGCTGCTTTGTCCTACAGAAAAAGTCTTAACGGTACGCAATACAGTACTAACAGTGGAGTAGCCGCTCAAAAACTACAGTATATTACACCAATCGTGGGTGTGAATTATAAAAATTTCATGTTTGCCTATACCTATTCTCAGGTTACTGGTGATGTAAAATTTAATACAGGTGGCTATCACCAAATTACACTGGGAATCAATTTATTTTGTAAAAAGGAACGCTACGACTGCGCTTGTCCTGCAATTAATTAAAAATATAGTATGCTGATTAAATCTGTAAATGGAAAAACACCTTTGATTCCAGAGGATTGTTATGTTGCCGAAAATGCAACAATTGTGGGTGATGTTACCTTTGGAGCTTCGTGCAGTGTTTGGTTTAATGCCGTTATCCGTGGTGATGTAAACTTTATTACCATTGGAAATAAGGTGAATATTCAGGATGGAGCCATTATTCATTGTACGTATCAAAAACACCCGACGATCATAGGAAACAATGTTTCAATCGGACACAATGCTATTGTTCACGGTTGTACCATTCACGATAATGTGCTGATCGGTATGGGGGCTATTGTTATGGACAATTGTGTGGTCGAAAGCAACTCCATAGTTGCGGCAGGCGCTGTGGTTACGCAAAATACGGTAATCACTTCGGGAAGTATTTATGCGGGTGTTCCGGCTAAAAAAGTCAAAGACATTGATCAATCTGATTTTGCAGGCGAAATAGAACGTATTTCAAACAATTACGTCATGTATTCCGGCTGGTTTAAAAACGATGAACAGGAATAGAAATTCCAAATTTCAAATTCCAAATTCCAAAAAAAAAAATCCAAATTCCAGAGGTGTTAAACCTTGGAATTTGGAATTTTATTTTTTTGGAATTTAACCAATTACAGGTTGATCTTTTCGAAAAAAGCCGTCTTATAGCTTTCGCTAATTGGAATTCGCTTGTCGCTGATCAAAACTTTATTTTTTTGAATGGATTTCACATGTTTTATATTGATGATATAAGAGCGGTGAATGCGTGAAAACCCTTTGTTTGAAAGCAGGTTTTCAAGTTTGATTAAGCTAATTAGAGTAAGAGTAAATTTATTATCAATAGTATATATTTTTACGTAATCTTTAAGTCCTTCGATAAAAAGGATATCAGAAAAATTCATTTTTACATTTTCGTATTCAGCCCTTACGAACATAAAATCCTGTTCTGTTTCAGCTCCGGCTGTGTTTTCAGAAATAGCCTGAACGGTTGTGGCCGGGTGTAAAACCTGCTGTGCTCGTACGACCGATTTTAGAAAACGATGAAACGGAATGGGTTTTACCAGATAATCTACTGCACCCAGATTAAAACCTTCTACAGCATAATCGGAAAAGGCGGTGGTAAAAATAACCAATGGTTTTTTTTCAATGGTATTTAAAAAATCGATTCCGGAGAAATGAGGCATCTGTATGTCCAGAAAAATCAGATCAATATTGTTTTGATTGATAAAAGAAACGGCATCAATGGCGTTGTTAAAAGTGTGCACCAATTCGAGAGAATCTACTTTTCGAACAAAATCTTCCAGTAACTCAACCGCTAAAGGTTCATCGTCTATAATTACACATTTCATCTGTTGAAGTTTTAATTTTAAAAATTTTGTTTAGAGCCAAAAGTACTTTTAAACCAGTAAAATAAGTTTTAAAATTATCATAAAATACGGACCGGATTTTAAACGATCCTGCTACTTTCGGGGTCTTGTTTTGCGGTAAGCTGTTGTAAAATTGCAATTCATCGTATTTAGTTTATGGCTGTTTGAATTTTATCTAATTCCAGATTCAAATGCACACGAAAAAATTTGTCGTCTTGTGTGATATCCAATTTGTGCGCATTGGGATACAGCAAATCCAGTCGGTTTTGAATATTCACCAACCCAATACCTGAATTGTCAGGATCTTTGCTATAGTTTTCGATAGTATTTTCGATCCAGAAATCGAGACTGTTGTTCAGAATGAATATTTTAATTTTTACATGAGCCGCGCCTTTATAATCTGTTCCGTATTTGAACGCATTTTCGACAAACGAAATCAATAACAGGGGCTCAATAAACTTGTTTCGGGTGTCGCCATGAACATTGATAACGATGTCTTCAATATTGTTTAATCTTAGTTTTTGCAATTCGATATAGTTCTGGATGTAGTTGATCTCTTTTTCCAAATCAACAGTTTTATTATCGGTCTCATACAGCATATACCGCATGAGCTCGGATAAGGTAACGATGGCATCAGGAACTAAATCGGATTTTTTGTGTGCCAGCGAATAAATACTGTTTAAGGAATTGAATAAAAAATGCGGATTGGTTTGTTTGCGCAAATAGATCAACTCGGTATTTGTTCGGTGGGTTTCGGCAATTAGTTTGTTTTGCTGATTGTTGTAAAAGGCTGTAAGTGTTCTGATAATCGCACTGATGGTGATGATTAAAATATAGAAAAACGATGGGCCAATTTTAAAAAATAAAGGCTGCTGTCTTGTTGCAAAAATTGCTTTTACTCTGGTGCCTTTGTACATTAATTTAAGATCTTCCGGAGGCGGCAAATTTTTTAAAGGTCTTGCCTGGCTAAAATCAGGAATAAAATAATTGATCCGGATAATCATAAAAAGTAAAATAAGAGCAAATACAAATACAAAATAGAGCCAGTATTTTTTCTCTAAAAGCAAAACAGGAACCAGATAAAAATAGTTCAGATAAAACAAAACAATTCCCGTACTCCATTGTACATAAAAATCGGTGCTGACCTTAAACGGACTTTCATAAAATTGAATTAATGAAGTCAGAATAAAGAAAACCCAGATGATGGAATGGAACAAAATTTTGTTTGAACTTGTATTTCTGATCGTATCTAGTGTCATCTATAATTTTATTTTTAATAAAATTAAATCATTTTTGGTTACTGTTGGCGATCTATTTTGATCGAGTCGGCTTGCGACTAAGTGCGCCACTTTTAAGGCGTCACTTTCTGTGGCGAAACTTTTAGAGTCGTTTATGACCGGAATAATAGCCTGCTTGATGATGATTTTGTTCTTTGTAGCAATCGAATAACCCCAACCTGACGTAGTTTTGAAGGCTTCGATTGTAAAAGTTTCATTTTTCGCGCAGGCTATAAATTGTAAAATAAGTACCGTAAGCAATACATTCTTCCGGATTTTACTCCAGAAGAACTGCATTTTTATTTTAGTTGTCATCACTTGTTTGTTCCTCTAAAGGTTTAAATTCCCAGGCATCATCAAAATATGTTGAACCTGTTCTTCCCAGCATATAAAATCCACGATTGTTAATGGCAAAACCCACAGCATCTGTTCGGCTGGCACCTTCCATAGGTGTTTTCTCTGCCCATAAATCGGTAGTTGGATTGTATTCCCAGATCGTTTTGATGTTTTCTCCGCCTACAACATATCCTAAACCGTTCATTGCAAAACTTGAGGCATTTGAACGTACAATAGCATAATCGTCATTGTAGGAGTTGTCATCATCGGTATCTTTATCGATGTCGCGTTTTCGGGTCCATACATCAGTAGCAGGATCAAATTCCCAAAAATCTTCCTGATAAACACCATTATTACTTCCTGTTCCAAGATACACTTTATCGGCAATCACAAAGGCTGTTGCGTTGCGTCGTTTATTTCCACTAAAACCATTTACAAGCGTCCAGGTGTTGGTCTGGTCGTTGTATTGGTAGAAATCTTTCAGGTAATTTCCGTCATAACCGGTTCCAAAATAAGCTTTGCCACCCGCCTGAAAACCTACTGCTGCGTAACGGCCTGTTCCGGCAAAATCGGCTTTTTGAGTCCACGTATTGTTAGTGGGATTGTACTGATAAAAGTCTTTTAATTTATTCGTCCCGTCATAACCCAAACCAATATACCCTTTTTGATTCAGGGCAAAAGCCGAGGCAGAACTTCTTCCGATACCCGGAAAATCGGCTTTTTGTTCCCAGTAATCTCCGGTAGAATTGTAAGACCATAAATCTTTCAAATAAACATCTCCGGTATAACCTGTTGCTACATAAGCATAATCGCCAATTACAAAACTGGTGGCACTGGATCTTGCAGGTCCGTCAAATGCCGATTTTTTAATCCAGTTTCCTATTAAATCTTCGTCGCTGTCGTTGCTGCAGCCTATAAAAAAGAGACTTGAAAACAACGTTGCGAATACTATTCTTTTTTTAAAATTATTCATAATGTATTAAGTTTATTTAGTGTTTGTATTTGATGCCAATTCCTAAGACATAGCCATTGCCGGTATTAAAATCATAGACTTTATGATGGTCTTTGTCCGTCAGACTGTATTTTTTGTTAAAATCATATCCGGCTTTAAAATTCAAAAACCAGTTTTTGTCTACATTTCTTTCATATTCAAATGCTGTTGTCATTTGTGATAAAGTAGCCTTAGCAGCATTGTTAATCGGTTGATTTTCGGCATCTAAATGATAGAAATTACCATTGAAACTGTTGGTCAGACTAAATTTGTTGCGGACATTATTAGCGTAGGTGATCTTTGAATCCGGAAAACCAATGAGCAAACTGCCTTCAGTGTTGAATTTATAATGCAAAGACAGTACAGGTAAGAACTTGGCATTGCCCAGTGCAGTCGATCTCGCAATTCCGATCTGAAGGCTTGTTCTCGAATTGAATTGCTGCTTCATTTCTAAACTTCCCAAAAGAGAAAGATCACTCAGCTCCGGACTACTCTGGAAATTTAGCGTTGGAACAATCGAAAAACTCATATGTGTTGTATTGGAAAGCGCATGCGTAATTTCAAATTTGTTTTGAATCTGGTTGAATTGTTCCTCATTCTCCTTTGTTTTGTAATGTCCTAATTCATAATTCACGTTCAGATTCGAATAGGCTAATGTGTTTGTTATTTCGTTTTTACGACCTGTTTTTTTGCTGTAGGATATGCCAATACTGCTTTGAGTGAAATCAATTTGATCTGTTGGTTCCGTTTTTAAACTCAGGTTGACTTCAATATTTTCCTGAGCTTTCATCCCGAAAAACGAAATCAACAACATCGAACGAATGAGTACCCTTATTTTCATTGTTTATTTATTGGTTCAAAAGTAGGAGGCTACTGGTTTTAAAAAAAAGAAGATATATGTATGGGTATTTTTGATAGACTAAACAGCCGTTTTTAAGGCTGAATGCGGTATTTGTTGGTGTTGATCTGTTATAGATGATTTTTGGCTGTTTGTAGTGCAAAAATGCAGGACTGTATATGTTATGATGCAGCGCGAAAGAGTGCCATTTATATTTGTTCAAAAAATTAGATTATGCACAAGTATATAGGGATATTATTTTTAGCGATCAGCCTGTTTTCATGCGGAACCGATTCGGATGCCGGCGAATTTGTGGTGGGGTCCGATTATCTGGCCTTAGGCAATAAGGTTATTTTGATTGACACAATGAGTGTAGAAGTGTCAACCATAAACTTTGACTCTTTGGTAACGTCTAATCAAAAGCGGATTTTAATTGGGAATTATGAAGATCCCATTTACGGAAAGGTAAAATCGAACAGTTATTTTCAACTGGCTTCAGATTCTTATGCTTTAAAAAATGACGGATCGGATACGGAAACTACCAATTATGTTTTTGATTCTATTTCGATGATTCTCAAATACGACAAGTATTATTACGGAGATACCACCAGAGTACAGACTTTTGACATTCGTCGACTGACTCAGAAAGTGAAGCCCAATACAAACGATTATAATTTTTACAACAATTCGGTTTTAAGTTATGGTGATGAGAGTCTGGGGACTATTTCATACAAGCCCAGACCAGGTGAGAAAGACTCGATTAATGTAAAAATGAGCAGCGCTTTTGGAGCCGCTCTTTTTCAGAAACTCAAGAAAAGAGAAATTACAGATTTTGATAGTTTTAGTGAATATCTAAAAGGGCTCGTTCTCGTTCCATCTACTACAAATTCGGGAAGCGTTATTGGTTTTCATGTCGCGACAAGTACAGTGCGGTTGTATTATTCGAAATATCAGGCAAACACCGAAGAAGTGCCATACACGATTGATTTTAAAATTTCGGATGCGCAAAAACAGTTTAATGCGATCTCTTTGGATAAAACGGGAACTATAATCCAAAATTTGCCGGCTTCGAATAGTAAACTGCCGAGTTCGCTGACTAATCGACAGGGGTTTATTCAGGCGGGTACCGGAGTGGCCTGTAGGATTGATTTCCCCAACATTAAGCAATTGAAGAATATCTCGGCTAATGGAGCAATTGTCGATGCGCAATTGTTTCTAAAACCGGTTAACAATACCTATTCAGAAAAATACCCGCTGGCCGATTCTCTGAAAATTTATGTAAGCGATAATTTAAACCGAATTAGTGCTTCATTGGTCAATTCAGCCAGAAAGGAAGTATTTGGTATTTTGAACAAAAAGAGCGATGAATTTAATGAAAATGTTGGTTATTCGATCCCTATTGGTTATTTCCTGCAGAAAGAAATGCTGAAACCATCCAATACAAGATCTTCTCTTATTCTCACCTTGCCTGGGATTTCTAAGACAGTGGATCGGATTGTTTTAGGCGATCAGAAACATTTGAACAATAAACTCCTGCTTAAAATTTATTACATCTCTTATTAAATGAAAAGTAAAATTCTTTATTTAAGTGGGCTCATTTTGATATCACTTACTTCGTTTTCTCAAAGTATTTCAAGTTCTCCTTATTCGTTGTATGGTTTGGGAAGCGTGTATGATTCCGATTTTGGAGACATTCCGTCTATTGGGTCGTCGGGAATTGCTTTGCCGTCTGCTACTTTTATCAATAATCTAAATCCGGCTTCTCTGGGGTATCTGCCACAGCATCATTTTATGTTTGATATTGGAGGAAAAGCGATTTCTACCACTTACCAAAGCAGTTCGCGAAGCGAAAGCCGTAACAATTTTCAATTTTCACATCTCGCTTTTGCATTTCCCGTAACTAAAAACTCAGGATTTAGTATTGCAATACGCCCTTACTCGAGTTCGGCTTTTAAAATTTCGAATTTAAAACTGCCAATCGAAAACAGTCAGGATTTTTATTATTTAACGGCAGCAGGTTCCGGCGGATTAAACAATCTGGATTTGTCGTATGGTTACCGATTTGGTAAGAAGTTTTCAGTTGGAGCTTCGGCATCCGTGCTGTTTGGAAATACAACCGACAACAGGAGTTTTTTAATCATGAATTCGGTTACCAGCATTCAAAAAAAAACAAATTACAATGGTCTGCGTGCCACATTGGGGGCTCAATATCAAATTGATTCTACTTTTACGGTTGCGACAACTTTTAAAGTACCAAGTCAGATAAAAGCGTCCAAAGTGCAAACCGTTCAAACCATTGCCAATGATGTGGTAACAACAATAGAATCGGATGTAGCTTCGGATACCGATGATTATTATATGCCTTTAGAGATGGGTATCGGGATCAGTAAACGCTTCAAAAATAATTTAAACATGACACTGGATTACGAAAAAAGCCTGTGGGGGAATACCAATCAATCTGAATTGTACGGCAATTTTGTAAACCAGGATCGGTTTGCTTTGGGATTTACCTATAGTGGGAGAAAAAATGTGCGCAAATATTGGGATAGGGTACAGTATGCTGCGGGAGCGAATTTTGACACCGGTTATCTTGAAATCGATGGAAAAAGAATCAACAATGCCGCAATTTCCATAGGGCTTACTTTGCCTATCGAAAATACAAACTCGTCTTTAAATATTTCTTATTCGTACGGACAAAGAGGAAGAATTTCGGATAATCTAATCAAAGAAAACTACCATAAAATATCCCTTAATTTATCGTTGGACGGAATTTGGTTCGTCAAGCGAAAGTTTGAATAAGGCTTTAAAAATCCTTTTCAATTACGGGATATTTGTATTCCAAAATCGATTTTAAAACTTCGGGATTGGAGTTGACATAAAATACAGGCTCGCTTTCTGGGTTGGTGGTAAAACCAACGGTCTCGCGCAGGATGTTTTGCGTTTGTCTTGCAACAGCCTCTCCCGAATCAATGATGCGAATGTGTTCCGGAAGAATCTTTTTGATTTGTGGAATCAAATAGGGGTAATGACTGCATCCCAGTACAAGATAATCGATATTGGCATCGATCATAGGCTGTAAGTAGGATTCCAGTAATTGAGTCATTTCCGGCGAATAGAGCTTCCCGTCTTCAATGAGCTGAACGAGTCCGTAACCCACCTGTTCAATGATAGTCGTATGCTGAAACATTTCGGCCGTTTTATTAAACAATTCACTGTTTAGGGTTCCTTTGGTCGCCAGTATTCCAATAACCTGTGTTTTTGAATTGGTAGCAGCCGGTTTAATGGCCGGTTCAATTCCGATAAAGGGAATGTCGTAATCAGCGCGAAGTTCACGAATGGCATTGGTTGTTGCCGTATTGCAGGCTACGACGATTAGTTTGCAGTTTTGTTCCAGTAAAAAATCGACATTCTTTTTACTTAAAGCAACAATCTCTTCTTTTGTTCTTTGACCGTAAGGAGCATTTTTACTGTCGGCTAAATAAATGGTCTTCTCGTTTGGAAGCAGCTCATGAATGGCGTTCCAGATGGAAGTTCCTCCAATACCGGAATCAAAAACGCCTATAGGATTGTTGTTTGTCATAGTACAAATTTAATGTTTTTTGAAATATATGCATATCTCAATTTAAAGGAAATCTTTGAATGTTTTTTTTGCTCGCGAAGACGCTAAGTCGCCAAGTTTTTTTGGTTACTGATATCTAACTCCTAGCGGAGTTTATCTCGGAGAGTAGAATATGAAAAGATGACAGGTTTTTTACAGTTGAATAGATCGTAATAAAAAACGGTCCGTACATAAGTACAGACCGTTTTTTATATAAAGAATTCGTTTATTAGAATCCTAAATCTTTTTTTACATCAGCAGTGATGTTTGGACCATCAGCTAATAATAAAGTAGAACCGTCTAATACATATTGGAAACCTTTAGCTTTTCCAACTTTTTGGATAGAAGCTCTTACTTTTTCCATTAATGGTTTTACGATGTCAGTTTCTTTTTGTTGTAATTCTTTTTGAGCGTTGTCTCTGTAGTCAACAATTCTTTTTTGCATGTCCTGAACTTCTTTCGAACGTTCTCCGTTTACAGCATCAGTTACAGTTGCAGCTTCAGCTTCGTATTTTTTGATTTTTACTTGATATTCGTCAACCATTTTTTTGTATTCAGCATCATATGTACCACTTAATTTTTGTAGTTGATTTTGAGCATCTAGCATTGCAGGCATTTTCGACATAATCTCGCTAACATCAACGTGAGCTACCTTAGCTTGCGCGTTCATCGTGTTACTTGCTCCTAAAACTAGTATTGCAGCAATTAGTAAAGTTTTGATTTGTTTCATCATTTTTAAAAATATTAATTAATTATTGGTCGTATTTGATTTTTGCATTTCGGCTTCTTTTGCTTTTTTAGCCGCTTCTCTTTCTTCTAAAATTTTCTTTCTTCTGTCTTCTAATTCTTTTTTGCGCTGTTCGTAAAGTTTTTGTCTTTCTTCAGCTTTATTTACTGCCGGTTGTGCCGGCGTTGTTCCTTCCGTTGGTGTAGCAGTGGTAGTGGCAGGTTTAGCTGTTGTACCGTCTGTTTTTACTGGCTCTGTTTTCGCAGGTTCAGAAACCGTGCCATTTTTTTTGGCGTCTCTTTCAGCTGCTAGTGCTTTTCTTCTGTCGTCGTATTCTTTTTTCTTAGCTTCCTGCTCCAGTCTTCTGTCTTCAAGCAATTTTAATCGGGCAGCTTTTTTGTCGTCCAATGTTTTTTGACGGTCAGCCATTTCCGGATTCTCATCAATTGCATTTTCCAGTTTTTCTTTAGCTTCCTGGTTTTTCAATTGTTTTTTCGACAGCTGCTCGCGTTTTTCAGTTCGGTTCAGAATACGAATAACCTGATCGCTGATGTCGTACTTTTTATTGCTAAAAAGCATGGTTAAATCAGAGGATTTGTCAAAGATAAAATCGTAATTTTTTGCTTCGGCAATATCTTGTACCGCTGTAAAAACCTGATCTTGTATAGGCTTTGCCAATCCTGCTTTCTGATGCATTAAATTACCGTCAGAACCAAATTGCTTCTGCTGATAATCCATCATTTCAGTTTCGAGAAATTTAATCTCGGTTTCTTTTTCCTCAATAAGCTCTTTCGTCAGTAAAGCTCTTTCGGCTTTAAGGCTTTCTTTAAGATTATTGATGTCTATTTTTTTGGTTTCTATTTCTTGTTTCCACTTTTGAGCCTTAAGCTCTAATTGTGCTTTTGCTTCTTTGTAATCAGAAACATTTTCCAAAATATACTCCATATCGATGTAGCCAATCCTTGTCGTTCTTGTTTGAGCCTGACTTGTATTTGCTACAATCAGGGCTAAAAATATAAATAAAAATTGTTTTCTCATAACATTACTTTATTTGAAAATTTTTAACCAACTATTGTTTTTTTAAAATTGTTGTCCGATAATAAAATGAATTTCTTTACCATGCGCCTTAGTTTCTCCCGGTTGAGGATCGAAACCGTAACCCCAGTCAATTCCTAATAATCCGAAGGCCGGCATGAATACACGTAAACCAACACCTGCTGAACGGTTCAGATCAAATGGATTGTAAGCTTTAAAAGTTGGGTATGATGAACCCGCTTCTAAAAACGCCAATGCATAAATCGATGCAGAAGCTTTTAACGTAATCGGATAACGCAATTCCATAGAGAACTTGTTGTAGATTGTTGCTCCAATCTGATCTCCATTTGCATTTACCGGAGTCAAAGAGTTATTTTCATAACCTCTTAACTGTACTGTTTCTCTACCATCCATCGAGTAGTTCGCCATTCCGTCTCCTCCTAAATAGAAGCGCTCAAACGGTACAACACCTCTTTGCTGATTATAGGCTCCAAGGAATCCAAACTCTGTTAAAGTTCGCATTACTAATTTACCATAAAGTTTGGTATACCACTCACCTTTGAATTTAATTTTGTAATATTCCAGCCAGTTGTATCTTTTTTGATCCACTTTACCCTGGTCTGTATCTGCACTTGCGTAATCAGAACCTACACTCACTACACCCGGTTGTCCGTTTATGGTTTCTGTTTTAGTGTAATCTCCAGTATTCATTGGTCTTCCATCTGCACCAGATGTTGGACTTCCTGTATATTGTGTTTTGTATTCTTTTTGATTTTTTAAATCACCATAATCAATTCCGTTAAACAAGGAATAAGGAGGTGTTACTTTTGCCGAAATACTAAAGTCTGAACCGTAGGTCGGGAATATTGGGTTAAGCCCTTTATTACTTCTCGAAAGTCCAATAGTATAGGCTAAGTTTCTTGACGCTCCGTTACCAAAGGTAAACAATCCTGTATTATAATTGTTCAAATCATAGTGCTGGTAACTAACAGATTGTGACAATACGAAGTAATCGTCCGGCACAGTAAGTCTTTTAGCTAAACCAACTTGTAACGTTAAGATATTAAAACTTTTGCTTTTATCTACATTTCTGGTAGCGAAGTTGTTTAAGAATTGTTTACTGTATGAGATAGATGAACTAAATTGTACCGGTTTTTTTCCTCCAAACCATGGCTCTGAAAACGATACACTATAGGTTTGAAAGTAAGTACTTCCTTGTAAACGAAGGGCTACTTTTTGACCGTCTCCCATTGGTAATGGTTTGTACGATTCTTTGTTGAAAAGGTTTCTTGCTGAGAAGTTGTTGAACGATAGTCCCAGTGTTCCAATGAAACCTCCACCACCGTAACCTCCTTGAAGTTCGACCTGGCTGGATCCTTTTTCTACAACATGGTACTCAATATCAACAGTTCCGGCTGCGGCATCTACGTTCTTGAATTTTGGATCAATTGCTTCAGGATCAAAGAATCCTAATTGTCCAATCTCACGAATTGTTCTTACCAATTGCTCTTTACTGTATTTTTCTCCCGGTTTTGTTCTTAACTCACGATAGATAACGTGGTCATTTGTTTTATCGTTTCCTACAACCGATATTTTGTTGAAGTAGGCGATAGGACCTTCGGTAACTCTAATTTCAAAATCGATAGTATCGTTTACTGTTTTTACCTCTACAGCGTTGATGTTAGAGAACAGGTAACCGTTGTTTTGATATAAGTTTGTGATGTCTTCTGCATCAGGTTTTGTTTTGTCGGCGATACGTTTTTCCAATAAAACACCATTGTAGGTTTCTCCTTTTTTGATTCCTAAATAACGGTTTAATAACTGATCAGAGTAAACGGTATTTCCTAAGAATTTGATGTTTCCGAAGTAGTATTTATTTCCTTCTTCAACTTTAATTTTGATGCCCAACATGTTCTTGTTCTTGTTGTAAGTAACAGAATCATAAATAATACGGGCGTCACGATATCCTTTTTCTTTATAAGCAGCAACGACTTTTTCTAAGTCGGTTTTGTATTTTTCAGGAATGAATTTGGAAGATTTTAAGATACGAAGTACATTTTTTTGCTTGGTATCTTTCATAGCAGAGCGCAATTGATTTCCGGTAAGTTGTTTGTTACCTATGAAATCGATATTGCTAATTTTGACTTTATCGCCTTTGTCTATCCGTACCAGCATGTTTACACGATGACCGTTTAGGGTATCAGGAGTGTTGGTAATGGTCACTTTGGTGTTGTAGAAACCTTCTTTTTTATATTTATTTTCAATATAATTTTTGGTTGTCGTGATTAAGTTTTCGTTGACAATTTTGTTTTTGGTTAAATTGTTGTCCTTAATTAATCCTTCGATTTTATTTTTCTTAACCCCTACAAATTTAACTTCATTTAATTTAGGAAGCTCGACAATGTTCAGATCCAGATAGATACTGTCGTTGTCGATTTTGTTAACGTAAAAAGAGATTTCGTCAAAAAGTCCTAGTTTACCTAATTTTTTAATAGCGCCACTAATTTCTTCCCCCGGAACTGCTATTTCCTGTCCTTTTTGAAGGCCAGAGAAAGTAACAACGGTTTGTTCGTTAAAGCTTATTTTACCAACAACAGAAACTTTAGCAAGAATATATTTTTTCCCTTGATCAAAAGGAACTCTTTCTTGTGCTTTAATTTGTGAAAAACTACCCAAAATAAGTAGGGTAAAGACTATTTGTATTCTTTTTTGCAACACTAAAATATTATTTAATTTGTTCACTGGTTTTTCCAAATCTACGTTCTCTTTTTTGATAACTAATAATAGCCTCATATAAATCTTGGTCTTTAAAGTCTGGCCATAAGACATTAGTAAAATATAGTTCTGCATAGGCGATTTGCCATAGCAAAAAATTACTTATTCTATGCTCTCCACTTGTTCTTATTAATAAATCTACGTCAGGTAAATTTTGCGTGTAAAGATGCTCATTTATAATTGAATCGTCAATAGCGTCTATTGAAATTATATTATTTTTAACTTTATCACTGATGATTCTCACGGCATTTACCAATTCTTCTCTTGATCCGTAACTTAATGCAAGAGTTAAGGTTAGACGCGTGTTATTTTTTGTTTTGTCGATTACATCCAAAAGCTCTTTTTGAGCTGATTTTGGTAGTTTTTCAAGGTTGCCAATTGCATTAAGTTTGATGTTGTTTTCCTGTAAGGTAACAAGTTCTTTTTTTAATGAATTGATCAAAATTTTCATCAGTGCTTCGACTTCCAATTTTGGACGATTCCAGTTTTCTGTCGAAAAGGCGTATAGTGTCAGGTATTCAATACCAAGTTTGGCACAGGTTTTTATGGTGTTTTTTACAGATTTTGTTCCGTTTTCGTGACCAAATGCTCTTAAAAAACCTTGTTGTTTTGCCCAACGACCATTTCCGTCCATAATAATGGCCAAATGTTTGGGTAAGTTTGTTTGATCTATAGATTCTAGTAAATTCATTTTATTATTCTGCGCAATAGCAAGGTTTTTGTCCAAAGGTATAAGTTAAAGTAATACCAGAGAAGACATACCAATCATTATTATTTAAATTTCCAAACTGTAATATGTTCGTGTTTTTTGTATTTGGATTGCTGGAGTCGATAGCATCTGTAAAAGTATATCGTGCTCCAACTTCAGCTCCAAGCACTAAATGTGGGGTAATGTTAGATTTTATACCTAATATAATAGGTATGGCAAATGAGTTTGAGCTCACTGATTGTGTTACGCTTGGACTTGATGTAAAGCGATACAATTTGTCGTACATAAAAAAGTTTAATCCCGAGAATATATAAGGAGTCACTTTTGGGTGGTAATCATGCAGATTAAAATCGAAAAAATTGAATTCCAAACCCGCAGAAAGTTCTTTTACATTATTTTTAAAGCTATAGCCTCTTCTGTTTCTTCCTGTTTCCTTAGAGTCTAAATCGTTTCCAACAACGGTTGATTGAGTGTAGGAGAAGCGATACGAGTGACGTGGACTCTTGTTCCATTTGTACAAAACGCCGAAAGCCAATTTTTCCGGTGAGATATAAGTAGTGTTGCCTACATCTCCTACAAAGTTGCTTCCGCCCAGAAAAACACCAATCTCATTGATTTGAGCATTTAGTGTGATAAAGGGGAAAAAACATAACAATAAATTAAAAATTTTCTTCATTTAATTGGAAATTGCGTGCAAATATAATAATTATCGATACGAATCAACGTTTGTTTAGCTAAATGTGCTTTTTTTTCAATTTACAATATGATTTTAAGCCATTTAATGTCGATTCGCTATATGCAGAACGGGAAAATGTAGCATTATCGTATAGTGGTAATTCAGAAAAAAGCTTAATTTCTCTTGTCTTCTCCCCAAAGTAGCTTGTTTCTCAAGGTTTTTAAGAAAGTTTCGCCCGGTATTTCCACCATTTTTATTTTGAAATCCGTCTTTTTGATTTTTAAAACAGATTCGTTTTTTACAGAAGTGATTCTGGAATCTAAGGAGACTAAATACTGATCTTCTCTTCCGGTAACGCGAAGTTTGATCTCGGTATTGTCCGGGATGACTAATGGTCTGGCGTTTAAATTGTGTGGTGCAATAGGAGTAATTACTAAACTTTCGACATTTGGGGTCAAAATAGGACCGCCACAGCTTAAAGAGTAACCTGTTGAACCTGTAGGTGTTGAAATGATTAGGCCATCTGCCCAATACGAATTCAGATATTCGTTGTTTAAATACGTTTCAACCGTGATCATCGAGGTGGTGTCTTTTCGGCTCACCGTAACTTCGTTCATCGCAAAGTTTAATTCGTCTTCGATAGCGTCGTTTTTCGGATCGCAGGTTAAACTCAGTAAAGTCCTTTCGGAGATGGTGTATTTTTTGTCAATGATATATTGTAGAAAATTATCAATACTTTCTTTTGGAACGCTTGCCAGAAATCCTAATCTTCCTGCGTTGATGCCTAATATAGGAAGGCCCGAGTTGCGAACCAGGGTGGCAGCTCTCAAAATGGTACCGTCACCACCAATACTAATAAGCATTTCGAAACTATCATCTAACGAAGTAGTGGCCGAAAAGGTGTTGTATTCCTTTTTAACGATCTTCTTTTCGTAGAGCATTTTCAGGAAGTTCTCTTCAATTACCATTTCGACATTATTGGAATTGAAAAAAATAAAAATGTCTTTAATAATAGGCTCTGTACTGTTTTGGTAATACTGCCCGTAAATGGCTACTTTCATTCTTTGTAATTAGATAATGAGGTAATTAGAAATTAGATAATTAGTCAATGTGTTAATTAGATGATTTGTCAATAGGAAATTGTTTAATTATCTAATTTACTCATTGGCACATTATATATTAAGGTATTTGTCCAGGTAATCTGAACGCTCTTTTAAACTGTTGATATAGGCGTCTTCCTGATGTTCTGAGATGATTTCGTAATTGTAGCGTCTAAACGTCTGAATGATTTCATTCATAGGCCCAACACCAATTTTTATGGTGATTTGGACATTGTCTAAATCGGCTTCAGAGATAAAGCAGCCAAGGATCTTACCGTTGTTACTTTCTATAATTTGAGTCACTTGGCCCATAGAGTAATCCAAAAGTCCTTTTTGAACGATAATAATACCGCCTTGCTCTTTTATGAATGGGGTTTCCTGAAAAAATTTCATGATGTCCTCCATTTCATAATAACCTACATAGGCATTATTTTCGTCAAGAATCGGAATGGTATTGGTATGATTTTTTGCAAATACTTCTAAAACATCGAGCCACAGCATTGATTTTCGGGCATAAAAACGTTCTAAAGTATATTTGTAATCAATGGCTTTTTTGTCGGTGTCAAAAGTTTCGACATCATCAGCGGCAATACTTCCAATAAAAATGCCGTTTTCCAGAACCGGAAAATGCGAAAAGTTCAAATCAGCAAAAAAGTCCTGAACCGATGCTATCGTCTCCTGACTATCAATTGCCCTGAAATCATTGGTGATATAGTTTGTAATTTCTGTCATAAATCTATTGAAGATATTTCATGCAAAATAATCAAAAAATAGCAAAAAACGCTACGTTTTACTTTGTATTTTTGTCGTAACAAATATAGTGTTACTAGAATTAATTATCTATTTATATGACAAAGTTAAGTGTAAATATCAATAAAATTGCAACGCTGCGAAATGCACGTGGCGGAAATGTTCCTGATTTATTAAAAGTTGCAGCCGATATTCAGAATTTTGGTGCGCAGGGAATCACGATTCATCCGCGTCCGGATGAGCGTCATATTCGTTATCAGGATGCACGCGATTTAAAAGCAATTGTACATACCGAATATAATATTGAGGGAAATCCACAGCATAATTTTATCGATTTGGTTTTAGAATGCAAACCAACACAGGTGACTTTGGTTCCTGATGCCATTGGGGCGATTACCTCGTCTGCGGGTTGGGATACTGTAGCCAATCAATCGTACTTAACCGAAGTTATTCAGGAATTTCAGCGCAACGGAATCAGAACTTCGATTTTTGTTGATCCGGTGTTGGAGGTTATTGAAGGAGCAAAAAAAACCGGGACAGATCGTATCGAATTGTACACCGAAGCTTTTGCACATCAATACGGCTTAGGAAATAAAAACGGAATCGATCCTTATGTGGAAGCTGCAAAACTGGCCAATGAATTAGGTTTGGGAATCAATGCAGGTCACGATCTGAGCCTGGATAATATTCAGTTTTTCAAACAAAACATCCCGGGATTGCTGGAAGTCTCTATTGGTCATGCTTTGATTTCAGAAGCGCTTTATCTTGGTTTGGATAATGTCGTAAATATGTATCTGAATAAGTTGAAGTAAGTTTTCTGTTTTAGATGATTTCGTGACGCATTGCGTACCGAATTGAACAGAACGCCAATTCATTGAGGAAATAAAATAGCATATACGCTCAGAAAACATTGGGTAATTGTTTACTTTCGCACTTTTCTTATTAAAATCAAGTGCCAAAAACAATTACCCTCTTTTTTTTACTCTGTTTTTCCAATGTATTTGCCCAATCCAAAGCCAGCATCATTGGAAATATAAAATCTTCTGAACACGAAAACCTCATTGGAGCAAGTGTTTCTTTAGAGGCGAATCAGCAGTACTATTACACCATATCAGATTCTATTGGTCATTTTTCACAGCAAATGCCTTTAGGGCAGGTAGAAATAGCCATTAGTCAATTGGGATATCTTAAGAAAGTTATTAAGTTTAAGATCGTCAAAGATACCGTGTTTTCGATTGTACTCGAAAAAGATGTTTCGCATCTCAAAGAAGTTATAGTAAACAATGATAAAAAAAGTGCCATTACGACTTTATCAGGCGGCAAATTATCGTTTAATTTAAAGGAACTGTCCTCTGTTCCGACCGTTTTGGGAACCACCGATATCATCAAGCTTTTGCAGTTGACCCCCGGAGTGCAAAATTCGGGAGACGCAAACGGATATTTATATGTTCGGGGTGGAGACCCGGGGCACAATGCCATTTTATACGATGGAACTCCTGTATATGGAATGTCACACTTGTTGGGCATTTTTCCTTTTTACAATACCGATCATATTAAAGGTGTCGAGTTTGATAAATCAAGTTCGAATGCAAAATATGGCGGACGTTTAAGTTCAACCACACTTTTGATTCCGAATAAAAAAGTACCTTCAGAATTGGGTATTCAGGGGAATGTTGGAATTTTAGCTTCACAGCTTACCCTGACAGCTCCTGTAGGTAAAAATTCAGGCTTGTACCTCTCGGGCAGGAAAACGTATATTGATGAGATTGTTGCACCATTACTGCGTTCCGGTTCAAAAAACAATGACGTTCAGAATATGAAATACGGTTTCTCTGACGGAAATATCACTTTTATTTCTCAGGTTTCTAAGAACAACTTACTCTCTATAGATGCTTTTGTTAGTGGTGATGCATTAAAAATTAATGATGAAAATCTTGCTTTGCGCACAAGTTTAAAGTGGAGTAATGTTACCATTTCGCCAACCTTAGTCACGACTATTTCGCCAAAAATAAGCATGTCAAACGCCGTTTATTTTAGTAAATATTCTAATGAGCTGGATATGGAGCAGGCCACAATTGGGTTTGACGTTTCGTCCTATGTAAAAGACTTTGGATTTAATAATGTCTTTCGATATCAGATAAAAAATGTGCCTGTAGAATCCGGTCTGCAATACGTACATCATGATTTGCAGCCTCAAAAAGTGAATGTCGAAAACCTGACCGATGCCAATAGTGCTATTCAAAACAAAACAATTAATGCCAATGAAGCGGCTGTTTTTACTACTATACGACCAAAATTCACCGATCGATTAAATGCTGAATTGGGTCTTAGGGTTAATTATTACACGTCCGGTTCCCGTGATTCCTATTTGCATTTTCAGCCCCGTGTTTTGTTGAATTATAACTGGAATGAGAAATATTCTTTTTACGGATCTTATAACAGACAATATCAATATCTGAGTTTGATCACAACTTCAAGTGTCGGGATTCCTACTGATTTTTGGATCGCTAGTTCCGACGGTATAAAGCCGCAATTGTCAGATGAGTTTTCGATTGGTTCGAATCAGAATATTTCGAAGAGCTTTGCGACTTCTCTTGGAGGATTCTATCGCTCGATGAAAAATTTACTCGAATATCCGTACGGGATTACTCAGTTTAATGAAACGACAACATTCAAAAACGATTTGTTAACAGGAAAAGGAAAAGCATACGGACTGGAAGTAATGCTGCGCAAAAGCAATGGAAAGTTTACAGGCTGGCTGAGTTATACATTAAGCTGGTCCGATCGAAATTTTGCGGAACTGAATAATGGGAAAACATATTTTGCCAAATACGACAGACGCCATAATTTGTCGATCGTTGGAATGTATGAGCTGAATGCCAAATGGAATTTTGGAGTGACACAGTTATTTGGTTCCGGAAACCGATTTACAATGCCTACTTCCTGGTATTTCATCAACAATAATCCCGTTAAAGAATATTCGGGCTACAACAATGCGCAGATGCCTAATTATATCCGGACAGACCTTTCGGTGAATTACTTTTTCCTGAAAACGAATAAAAAAGAAAGTGCGCTGAATTTTTCAATTTACAACACCTTCAATATAGAAAATCCGATTTATGTGGTTTTGGATGTTAAGGTGAATAAAGATAAAAACAGTGTAATTGTAAAACAGGAAGAAAAGGTTTTGTATCGCATATTGCCTTCTGTAAGCTGGAGATTTAAATTTTAAAAGATGAAAAAATATATACTGTTTCTTGTAGCTTTGATTGTGACGAGTTGTTCGAAAGACGATTTTAGTGAACAAAGCGCCGAATCTAAAATTGTAGTAGAAGGCTGGATTGAGGAAGGCGATTATGCTCAGGTTTTATTGTCGAGGAGTATTCCGGTTACCGAAATGATTGATTCTACCAATGTTTTAAATCATGTGATCCGATCAGCCAAAATTACAGTTTCAGACGGTCAGACGTCGGAGGTCTTAAAGGTTAAAAATGATAAAGACAGGGTGCCTCCGTTTGTGTATTATGGGACAATCTTAAAAGGAGAAGCAGGAAAAGAATATTCGCTAAAAATTGAATTCCTGAATCGGATTGTGGAAGCAACAACCAAAATTCCAAAAACGGTAGCGATAAAAAGTGCAGAGTACGTAAAGAAAACGGATACCGATACAACGGGTTATGTTTTTGTGAAATTTGACGATCCGGTAAACGAAAAAAACTATTATCAGATTGCGACACGAATAGAAGGGAAGGAGTCTATTTTTGTGCCTTCGTTTTATGGTAATTTAGACGATAAGAACTTCAGTACAGCCGCAGTATCCGTACAAATTAACAGAGGAGTTTTACTCTTTCCTAAAACTAAGTTTACGCCTTATTTTACAGACGGAGATTTAATTCATGTAAAATTGAGAACTCAAAATAAAGAAGCGCTGGATTTTTGGAACAGCTGGCAAAACGAAATCGTAAACAGCAGGAATCCTATTTATCCGGCAAACAGCAGTTTAAAATCGAATATAAAAGGCGGTATAGGTATTTGGGCAGGATATGGTCAGAGTACTTTGATTGTTAAGACTCCGGAAAAAAGAAAGCCGTTTTGAAAATGTTTTCAAAACGGCTTTAAGGTTATATTTTAAAAGCAATTATCTTTGGAATGCTTTTACGAAATTCTCGAATTTAGTTTCAAGTGCTCCAAAACCTTCTGAGAAATAAGTACTCATTTCTACCTCAGTGTTGTCACTGAATTTCAGGTAATAGATTTCTTCCATGTAAGGTTGTGAAAATGATTCCCCTTGATTTGTACCCCATGACCAGTATTTGTCTTTCTCATTCCAAACAGGCAGGTTAAAAGTATGTTTACCTCTCGCTTCTGAATGTTGGATAATATCAGCTATTTTAGTTCCGTCTTTCTTAGAAACTAAGATCAATTTTATGTTTTTGTTGAAAAGAGCGACCAAACCTTCAGAGTATTTTTTCTCGTATGCGTTTAAAGCGGTGTAATAGGCTTTGTAGTCATTTTTAGGGTTGGTGTTGTCAGTTATATAAGCAGGACGGATTATGCTTTTGTCTAATGCGATATCATCAGCTGCTTCAGTAGCTAAATCCATATTAGCAACAATAATAAAATTGTCCATCAACTTAATTAAACCATTTGCTTTTCCTCTGTATTGAACTAGTTCGCTATTTTCAAGTAAACCATCAATGTTTGCTGTACTTCCGGCGTTGAAATCAACTAATGTTTTTCCGTTAAAAGTAAAAGCTGCTTTTGAAGTGCTTTCAAGTGCTTTTTTACCACTCATTTCCCAGGCATACCCATCATTTAAAGTCATCTTGTAGGCAAAATCGTCCGGAATTTCTTTTTTGTTAGAATACTTTGCAGTTTGTGTAAAAGTAGCTGCCGGTGCATTGTCAATTGTTAAGGTAGCATCTGCAGTTGTTGGTAAAAAGAAATAGTCATATACAGATGGACTTTGAATGTATTGCTGTTTTACAGGGTCATACTTCCAGCTTCCATAAGTATCAATGCTTTTTACTTTGATATCAGATGAAGTGCTTTTAGCAGAGAATACTGCATTGTTTGCTGTTTGCGATGCTTTTGCAGGGAAAACAAACTTTAATTCTGTAGTAGAAGCTGTTTTAACCCAGATTTTTGCAGTATTGTCCCAGGTATAAATACCGTAAACACCAGAAACATTTAAAATGTCTTCTACTGCATTATCATTTTTTCCATTAAAAATATCAATCTTTCTAAGGCCTAATAATCTGCCTAAGTTTTGTATTGCTTCAATAGCACCAGAACTTTTTGATTTGTCTAATTGAACCAGCATCTCATTCGCTTCAGCTTCTAATTTTACTTTTTGTTCCGCTGGAGTTAGTTTTGAATAAGGCTGTTTTACAAGATTTGCAATTTGTTCTGCCAGAGTCTGGTTTTGTTCAGTTGGAGTTTCTTCTTTGAGTTCGTCACTAGAACATGAAACCATAAGTTGAGAAGCAACTAACGATAGTAAAAATAATTTTTTAATCATGGTTGAGGTTTAAATTAAATAAATTGAATCAAAAATTCACTTTGATTTTTAGAGCCGCAAGTTACGTTTAGTATTTGTGCTTTCTTTACGGGAAGCCGTAAGGCAGGAAACTTTTTTCTACTAAAATAGCCTTAGGAAGCCTAATTAGTTTAAAGGTGGATACCTAAACTTTTTTTACCTTTGTGAGCAGTTTTTAAAACCAAAATAAATGTTATACTCAAAAATAGAAGGGGAAGGAAAACCTTTAGTCATCATGCACGGATTTTTAGGAATGTCTGATAACTGGAAAACACTAGCAGGACAATATGTCGATGCCGGTTTTCAGGTTCATCTTTTAGATTTAAGAAATCACGGCCGCAGTTTTCATTCAGACGACTGGTCTTATGAGGCGATGGTACAGGATGTGTTTGAATATTGTCAGGCCAATCAGTTGCATAAAATAGATCTTTTGGGACATTCAATGGGAGGGAAAGTAGCCATGCTTTTTGCGACTACCTATCCTGAAATCCTTGATAAATTAATTGTAGCCGATATTGGTCCAAGATTTTACAAACAACACCATCAGGATATCCTGGCAGGTTTAAATGCCGTTGATTTTTCGGTAAAACCAAGCCGAAATGATGTTGAGGCAATCGTTGCACAATACGTTCCCGATTTTGGTACCCGACAATTTTTGCTAAAAAACTTATATTGGGCTGAACCAGGGCAGTTGGCTTTTAGATTCAACCTGGCTGTTTTTAATAATAATCTGGACGCTATCGGAAAACCACTGGCTGAAGGTCTGGTTTTCGATAAAGATACCTTATTTATTAGAGGAGGAGATTCAGGTTATATTGCAGATTCAGATTTTGACGCCATACGCGGGCATTTTCCAAAGGCGAAATTCGAAACCATTCCCAATGCCGGACACTGGTTACATGCCGAAAATCCAAAATTGTTTTTTGAACTGACCGCTACCTTTTTAAAAGAGTAAGCTTTGATTTCAGACTGTAAATGCTGTTCCGCTTAAAAAGATGAAAGTTATAATTGTATTAGGATCTCCAAACTCAGACGATGGAGATTTAGGGGAAATTGCTTTAGACCGTTTAAATTATTGTCTGGATATTTTTAGTCCTAAAGAGCATTGTATTATTTGTACGGGTGGTTTTGGCGAACATTTTAATAAGGCGTTGCTTCCGCATGCCGATTATGCCATGAAACATTTACGAAACAACGGACTTAGTCCGGAAAATTTTCTAGAGACCGCATTGTCCGCTAATACAGTTGAGGATGCTGTATTGTCTAAAAAAATAATTCTAAAACATCATTTAAATTCAGTTGTTGTCATTACTTCCGATTATCATCTGGAAAGGGTAAAGCTTATTTTTGATGAAATTTTAGGATTTGAAGGTATAGAATATGCCGGGGTAGTACACGACATGTCTGATGAGGAAAAAGAAAAATTGCTGGCGCACGAAAAAAAAGCGATCAGCGGAATTTTAACTAAAGGTTTATATTACTAAAATTTAGTACTTTTAAATAAAATTTTAAATCAAAAAAATATGAAACTATTACTTAGACTCCTTGTTACCGCAGGCTTGGTTTTGTTAATCGCAAATTTCTTACCGGGTGTACATGTGGCAAGTTTTACGACAGCAATAATTGTTGCGGTTGTTTTAGGGTTGTTAAATCTGTTTATAAAACCAATATTAGTCATCCTGACATTGCCTGTAACACTTATTACTTTAGGTTTGTTTTTACTGGTGATTAATGCGATCATTATTTTACTATGTACCAATATTGTCGGAGGATTTGCGGTCGATTCATTCTGGACGGCCTTGTTCTTTAGTGTCATCTTGTCTATCCTTCAGTCTATTACCTACAAAATAGTAGGAGACGAGAATTAAAACAAATTGAGAGAGCGTGATTAAAACGTATTCAAATACAATAGATTAAAAACTTGGTTGGGTTGCAAAAATTTTATAATTTTGCGACCCAATTTTATTATGTAAATTAAAGAAGAAAATGGATATTAAAAGAGTAGCAACAGACGCTGTGAACGAAACCATCGTAATGACAGTTGTTCACATGGATTATAAAGGTCAGGTAGCAAAAAGAATAAACGAAAAAATGCCATTGGCTACTGTAAAAGGTTTTAGAAAAGGACAGGTTCCTAAAGACCTTGTTGAAAAACAATACGGAAAAGCAATTAAGCAGGAAGAAGTTAAAAAAGTAGTTGATTTGGCTTTAGAGCGTTTTGTTCAATCTGAAAGATTAAATCTTTTAGGAACTCCACTTGCCAAAGAAAATGAAAACTTTGACTGGGATGCTGAAGAATTAACATTTGAATACGAAATTGGTTTAGTGCCAAACTTCGAAATTGATTTAGAAGCTAAAAACAATATCGTAAAATACATCGTAACTGCTGACGATAAATTAATCGACGGTCAGGTAGAGCGTATCCAAAAACAATTCGGAAAAGCAATTCCACAAGAAGCGGTAGTAGCTGATTCAGATTTGACAGGAACTTTCTCTAACGAAGAAAAAGGAATCAACAATACCACTACAATTGCTTTATCTACATTCAACAAAGCTACTGCTGATAAATTCATCGGTAAAAAAGTAGGTGATGTTGTAGCGGTAAGTACAAAAGGTTTATTCGAAGATGATCACCAATTAATGGATTACTTAAAAGTAGCTCATGATGATGTTCACGGTTTAGATATCGAAGTAAACTTTACTATCGAGGCAATCAACGGAGCTGAATTGGCTGAATTGAACCAAGAGTTATTTGATAAACTTTTTGGTGAAGGAAAAGTAGCTTCTTTAGAGGATTTGAAAGCTAAAATTAAAGAAGATGCTGAAGCTCAATTCGCACAACAGGCAGACCAAAAATTATTGTTAGACGTTCAGGAATTCCTGATCGAAAGCACAAAATTTGATTTACCAGCTGAATTCCTTAAAAAATGGTTGCAAACTGTTGGAGAGAAAAAACTTTCTGCAGAAGAAGCTGAGGTTGAATACGCAAGATCTGAAAAAGGATTACGTTTTCAATTGATCGAAGGAAAAGCTATGGCTCAAAGCAATATCCAAATTACATTTGAAGATTTGAAAGCTTTTACAACAAACGCAATCAGACAGCAAATGGCTCAATTTGGACAAACAAATCCAACTGACGAAGAAGTTCAGGGAATTGTTGCAAGAGTATTATCTAACCAGGAAGAAGTGAAAAGACTTTCTGAGCAGGTAGTAGCTGAAAAATTATTGGAAGTGTTCAAAGAAAAAGCAAATCCAACAACAAAAGAAGTAACTTACGAAGAATTTATTGCCGCTTCATACGGAGAATAATTTCTAAAAAATAAGTATATTTGAGCGTCAGGAGTTTTTTCTGACGCTCTTTTTTTTGTTTCAAGTTTTTTTTTGTTTCAGGTTTCAAGTTTTCGTTGGAGCGAACAGTAAACAACCTGAAACTTGAAACCTGAAACAAAAAAAAGTAAGACAAATTGGCATCCTTTATAAAAAGGTATGAACTTTGTCTTATCCGATTAAGTCACTTTCTGACTTTAGATTTTCAAACTTTAAACTAAAAATATGAACTACGGTAAAGAATTCAAAAAATTTGCTACAAAGCACCAGGGAGTAAACGCAATGTACTATGATAAAATCATAGCTGCAATGAATCCAACTAATATGACTCCATACATTATTGAAGAACGTCAGTTGAATATTTCTCAATTAGATGTTTTCTCGAGATTAATGATGGACAGAATTATCTTTTTAGGAACAGGTATCGACGATCAGATCGCGAATATCGTTCAGGCACAATTATTATTTTTAGAAAGTGCTGATGCTTCAAAAGACATTCAAATTTATCTAAATTCTCCTGGAGGAAGTGTTTATGCAGGATTAGGAATTTATGACACCATGCAGTATATCAAACCAGACGTAGCGACAATTTGTACCGGTATGGCAGCCTCTATGGGAGCTGTTTTATTATGTGCAGGAGCAGCAGGAAAACGTTCGGCTTTACCACATTCAAGAGTAATGATTCACCAGCCATCAGGAGGAGCTCAGGGAGTTGCAACAGATATGGAAATCAACTTACGCGAAATGTTGAAACTGAAAGATGAATTGTATAATATTATTTCTCAGCATTCAGGACAAACTTTTGACAAAGTACATAAAGATAGTGAGCGTGATTACTGGATGATTGCTGACGAAGCGAAAGAATACGGAATGATTGATGAAGTATTAAGAAGAGGATAATTTTTTAAAGGTTCAAAGTTGCAAAGTTATTAAGGTTATAAGATTAACTTGAAACTTGAAACCTGAAACAAAATTACACTTGAAACAAAAAATAAAAAGTTAAGAGGTTGCTAAGTTTTTAAGGTTTTAGTGATAAATCTTAGAAACTTAGTAACTTTGCAGCTTAGTAACTAAGAAAGAATGGCTAAAGTAGTATTAGAATGTTCGTTTTGTGGAAGAAAAAAGCCAGAAACCAATTTATTGATTGCAGGTATTAATGCACATATCTGTGATAAGTGTATCGAACAGGCACATGGAATTGTATTAGAAGAATTAAAATCAAGCGGAAGCGCGAAACTTGTTGGGGATTTAATTTTAAAGAAACCAAAAGAAATCAGAGCCTTCTTAGATCAATATGTTATTGGTCAGGATCAGACAAAAAAAGTAATGTCGGTTGCTGTTTACAATCACTACAAGCGTTTAATGCAACAGCAATTAGACGATGAAGTAGAGATTGAGAAAAGTAACATCATCATGGTGGGACAAACCGGAACTGGAAAAACATTAGTAGCCAAAACGATTGCTAAAATGTTAGATGTTCCTTTGGCTATCGTTGATGCGACTGTACTTACAGAAGCAGGTTATGTGGGAGAAGATGTTGAAAGTATTTTGACACGTTTGCTGCAAGCTGCCGACTATGATGTAACCAAAGCCGAAAGAGGAATCGTTTTTATTGATGAGATCGATAAAATTGCCCGTAAGAGCGATAATCCATCCATTACCCGTGACGTTTCAGGTGAAGGAGTGCAGCAGGCTTTATTAAAATTATTAGAAGGAACAGTGGTTAACGTACCGCCAAAAGGAGGACGTAAACACCCGGACCAGAAATTTGTGGAAGTAAACACACAAAACATCCTATTTATCGCAGGAGGTGCTTTTGATGGTGTCGAACGCATTATCTCTAAACGTCTGAACCGTCAGGCCGTTGGATATTCGACTTCTAAGAATGTAGACAATATCGATAAAGACAATTTATTGCAATACATCATTCCAAAAGACATTAAAGATTTTGGTTTGATTCCTGAAATTATTGGACGTTTACCGGTTTTAACGCATATGGATCCTTTAGATAAAGAGACCTTGCGTGCAATTTTGACACAGCCTAAAAATGCTCTGGTAAAACAATATCAAAAATTATTCCTGATGGATGATGTTGAGTTCACCATTACAGATGAAGCATTAGATTTTATTGTAGACAAAGCATTAGAGTACAAATTAGGTGCACGTGGATTGCGTTCGTTATGCGAAGCAATTTTAACCGATGCCATGTACGAATTGCCAAGTTCAGACGATAAAGTCTTAAGTATCGATAAAGATTATGCAAAACATACTTTAAATAAAAATCTATTGAAACGCATGGAAATCGCTTCATAAGTTTCTAAAATTAGATTAAAATAGTTTATTAAAACCTGCTCGTTAATTCGGGCAGGTTTTTTTTATGCAGTAAAATATCTTCCTAATCTAATTTATTTTAAGTTTTTTCTTACATTTGAAAAAATGTATTGTTATGAAGAAGATGCTAGTCAGAGTAATTGGCGATTATGTTAATTACGAGTTACAATTGAGAACTATTTGATTGAAACCGTCCAAAAAATACCATTTTAATTAAACATAACACACTATGAATAAAGTATTAATTATTTTAATAGCATTCTTTACAGTGCGGATTATATCGCTTGCCATATCTCTTGCAAATGAGAAAAGACTAAAAGCTGAGGGAGCAACACAATTTGGGAAACTAAATTCTTTTTTTCTGTCCGTAACGCATTTTCTTTTTTATGTATGCTGCTTTTATGAAGCCTATACCCAGAAAACAACGTTCAACAGATATAGTGAATATGGGCTTTGTCTTATGATCTTTGGCTATGCAATGCTTTTTTATATTATCTATCAGTTAAGGGAGATATGGACTGTAAAAATATATATTGCTCCGAATCACAAAATAGTCCGGTCATTTTTGTTTCGAACGATACGACACCCAAATTACTTTTTAAATATCATTCCCGAACTTGTGGGAGTCGGATTATTGTGTAATGCATGGAAGACATTAACATATCTTTTCCCTGTGTATCTGATACTTTTAGTGATTCGGATTGTTCAGGAAGAAGAGGCGATGAAAAACATAAAGTAACCCGTCATTTCCGGAACATTTTTACTGCACCCTGAACTTCTCTCTGTACTCAATAGGTTTCATGCCTACCATTTTATAAAATACTTTTCTAAAAGCTTTGGGATCATTATAGCCCGTTTTCTCTATAATTTCAGAAATCGAAAGCTGGGTTTGTTCCAGATATTTTTTAGAACTTTCCACTCTTATATTTTGCAAATACTCGATTGGCGGGATACCTGTAACTTGCTTGAACCGTCTGGTCATGTTGCGGGCACTCGTAGGAATGTCTTTGGTAATTTCTTCCAGTTTTTCGATCGTGTGGTATTGACTTTCTATTTTTTGCTGCAGCATCGCAACTAAGGTGTCATTGTGCAAATGATTCGGTCTAAAGGTGCTGAAATAACTTTGTTTGTATCGGTTTAAATCAATTGAGAAAATCTTCGCAATTTGAACTGCAATTTCATTTCCACAGTATTTCTGAACCAAAAGAATCAGTAAGTGAAACGTTGAGGTCGAGCCTCCGCTGGTATACAAACTACCGTCTGCGGTTAAAGTTTCCTCGGGTTTTAATTTTACCAGCGGAAATGCTTTCGTAAAAGCGCTGCAGGCATCAACATGTGTTGTGGCTAACTTTTCGTTAAGCAAACCCGAAGCGGCAAATAAAAAGGCACCGGTACAAAAACTCGCCAGTTCGGCTCCGGACTGATGGTGTTTTTTCAGCCAGGGAATGAAATTTTTGTTCTTTGCAATCATCTCACTCATATTATCAGTGGTAAAAGCGGGGATCAAAATAAGTTCAAGAATGGTGTCCGAATCTTCAATCGGATTAACCTTATACCCAAACAACTGTCCTTCATTGATCTGCTCAGCCGATTGAAATACCATAATTTCAAAAGGTTTTTCGTTTTCTTTAGAGAGTTTATTGGCGGTTTCAAAAACTTCTAAAATGGCCGCTATACTTAGTAATTTATAGTCGTGCGGAACAATTAATCCTACTTTCTTAGTCATGATAATATAGGTTTTTGGAAAAATGAATGTTTACAAAAGTAAGTATTTTGTCTTAAATGCCCCTAAAATTGACTTTTAATGTAACCTAAAGCTAATCCTAAAAAATTAAATTTGCTTTAAATAATTTGTAATTTTATAAAGAAAGATCTTTTATTTTAATAAATAAACCATGATAACAGTACAAAATACCATTAACGCACCCGTAAGCAAAGTCTGGGAGTTCTGGACAGCACCCGAACACATCACAAAATGGAGTTTTGGTTCTCCGGACTGGTCTACACCTTATGTCGAAAATGATTTGAAGGTTGGAGGTAAATTCAAATATACGATGGCTGCCAAAGACGGAACCGCGACTTTTGATTATGAAGGAGTTTATACTGGGGTAGAAACCTTTTTGGTAATAGCGTATCAACTATCTGACAACAGAATCGGGAGTGTTCATTTTGAAGAAAGTGCTGAAAAAGTAATTCTTACAGAAAAATTTCAGCCTGAAACAGAAAATTCTGAAAGCATGCAAAGGCAATGGTGTCAGGCAGTGATTGACTGTTTTAAAGATTATGTTGAAAATAACTAAATATAAAACGGAACAAGATTTAAGTTTAATAAATACAATTAAAAAGAAAAACAAAATGATAACAGTACAAAACACGATTAAAGCATCAATAGACAAAGTTTGGGAATTTTGGACGTTACCGGAACACATCACAAAATGGAGTTTTGCTTCTCCGGACTGGCATACACCTCATGCCGAAAATGACCTGAGAGTAGGAGGGAAATTTACATCGACTATGGCTGCAAAAGATGGCAGTATGAGTTTTGATTTTGGAGGGGAATATACGGTAGTCGAAAAAAATAAAGCCATTGAGTATATTTTAGAAGATGGAAGAAAAGTAGAAATTGCTTTTAAAGAAACAGCAAACGGAGTGGAGGTCATTGAAAGTTTTGATCCTGAAACGCAAAATCCGGAAGAAATGCAACGCGGCGGCTGGCAGGCGATCATGGATAATTTTAAAAGTTATACCGAGAGCAATTAGTTTTTTTAGGCTCAAAGGTTCAGAGAAGCAAAGTGACAAAGGTGCTGATTGACATCGCAGAGAAAGAATTTAATTTTAAAAGCAGTAAGAATGACAAAGCAAATATGGCTGAATTTGCCAGTAAAAGAGGTGGCAAAATCAAAAGCTTTTTTTTCGAAAATAGGATTCTCTTTTAATGAAGAACACGATACACCAAGCTCGACTTGCATGGTGGTTGGAGAAGGAAAATTTGTAGTGATGCTTTTTGAAGAAGCATTGTTTGCCAGTTTTTCTCAAAATAAACTTACCGATACCCAAACAAGTTCAGAAGTTTTGATCTCCATTGATGCCGAAAGTATTGCCGAGGTCGACGAACTGGCGAGAAAAGTTACAGAAGCCGGAGGAACTGTTTTTGCTTCTCCTGCAGAAAGTCAGGGCTGGATGTACGGTTTCGGTTTTGCAGATTTAGACGGTCATCGTTGGAACGTATTATTTATGGATTTTAGTAAACTATCATGAGTATGGAAACTTTAGAATTTAAAATTAGAATTAAAGCTCCGGCACAAAAAGTCTGGTCGGTTTTGTGGAATGACGAAACGTATAAAAAATGGACAGGAGCTTTTTGCGAAGGTTCATATGCGGTAAGCGACTGGAATCAGGGTGATAAAATACATTTTCTGTCTCCAAACGGAGAAGGAATGAACAGCATTATCGAGACCAAAACGCCAAACGAGTACATGGCTTTTAAGCATATAGGTGAAATCAAAGATTTTAAAGAACTGCCTATTGACGAAGAAACAAAAAAGTGGAGCGGCGCAATGGAAACCTATCGTTTAACAGCCGACGATGAGTTTACCGATCTGGTGGCTCAGGTAGATGTAGTCGAAAAATACATTGACTACTTTAAAGAAGCTTTTCCTAAAGGGCTCGAAATGGCCAAAGAACTTTCAGAACAATAAATAACAGACGACAAACGACAAACAATAAACAAAAAAAAACAAATATCATGGCAACAGCAGTAAACCCCTATTTAATTTTTAACGGAAATTGTGAAGAAGCATTTCTGTTTTATCAATCCGTTTTTGGAGGAGAATTTCCGTTTCTTGGAAGATTTAATGAAATGCCGGAAGGCGAAGAAGGATGTGGTCCGGTATCCGAAAAAGACGGTAACCGAATCATGCACGTCTCATTGCCAATTGGAAATACTATCCTGATGGGAAGTGATAGCAGCGAACAATCCGGTGATGTAGTTTTTGGCGGGAATTTTTCAATCTCCATAAATGTAGACAGCGCAGCAGAAGGCGATAGAATTTTCAACGGACTCTCAGCAGGAGGAGCCGTTTTTATGCCAATGGCGAAAACCTTTTGGGGAGCTTATTTCGGAATGTTCAAAGACAAATTCGGTGTAAGCTGGATGGTAAACTTTGATGAAAATATACCGACTTAAAATAACTTCTTTCATTTTGTCCACCATAAAAAAGATTTCAGGGATTGCTTATTTTAATCCTTGAAATCTGTGGCAAAAAACAGTATTGAGATCAAAAAAGTTAGGTTATTTTGATCCCGGAACTTAATTGTTAAATTACTCCAAAAAGCACATTCTTAGGTGCTTTTTCTTTTTAAAAAACAAGCAATATCTTTTTTTATCAACTTTAGATTGTCGATTTTTGTCACTCATAAAATCAATAAAGATTAAGATGGTAAGAGAAGACAAAGAGATTATTTTATTAAAAGTTTCAGGACATGATAAAATAGGAGTGACGGCAGGTTTGACTGCTGTGTTGGCAACCTACGATGCTAATATTTTAGATATTGGTCAGGCCGATATTCATGACACACTTTCTCTGGGGATTTTATTTGAAATTCAGGCAGGTTCCTCCTCGGGCCCGGTTTTAAAAGACTTGCTGTTCAAAGCTTATGAGTTGGAAATTAAAGTAAAATTTATTCCAATCTCTATCGACGATTACGAAAAGTGGGTAAAATCACAGTCCAAACAGCGTTACATTATCAATATACTGGGCGAAAAACTGACCGCTTCTCAGCTGGCTGCTGTAACTAAAATAATGTCAGACCAGCATCTGAATATTGATTCTATCATAAGATTAACAGGGAGAACCTCTATTGTAGAAATAGAAGAATATCCACGCTCCTGCATACAATTATCCGTGACCGGTGAAATTGTAGATAAGATCCATATGACGGCAAGTTTCATGGAGATTTCCAGAACTTTGGATGTCGATATTTCATTCCAGGAAGACAATATTTACAGACGAAACAGACGTTTGGTTTGCTTCGATATGGACTCGACTTTAATTCAGACTGAAGTAATTGATGAACTGGCTGAGCTGAACGGAGTAGGAGATGAGGTTCGTGCTATCACTGAATCGGCAATGAATGGCGAGATTGATTTCAACGAAAGTTTCAAACAGCGTATGGCTTTGCTTGAAGGGCTGAGTGAAGATGTTTTGCAAAATGTTGCCCTCAATTTACCCATTACAAAAGGAGCGCATCGATTGATGAAAGCCTTAAAATATTACGGATATAAAACGGCCATATTGTCTGGGGGATTCACCTATTTTGGAGAGTACCTACAGAAAGAATTGGGTATCGATTATGTTCATGCGAATCGATTAGAAATTAAAGACGGTAAGCTAACCGGTAAATATATAGGCGATATTGTAGACGGCCAAAAGAAAGCCGAATACCTTAAAGCAATCGCCGAAAAAGAAGGAATTCACATCAATCAGACCATAGCGGTCGGAGACGGTGCCAATGACTTGCCAATGCTAAATTTAGCAGGTTTGGGAATTGCTTTTCACGCCAAACCAAAAGTAAAAGAAAACGCTGCAACCTCAATTTCAAGCCTGGGTCTTGACGGAGTTTTATACTTATTAGGATACCACGACAGGTATATTGATATGATGTAAACCTGACAGTCGAAATAAATCAAAAAAACCTTAGTTTTTATAAAAGCTAAGGTTTTTTTATGGGCATGTCCCGCTGAAAAAGCGGGTCGGGCTATTCGCTGCAATCTTTTGTGTCCGCTGCGGCGGACACAAAAGGATTTCCACTTCTATCCCTCATGCGATTCGGTAATATTGAGTCTTATTTTTCTCTGGATTTCAATTCTTCTTTGATGTCTTTTAAAGTCTTAAAATTCAAAACAAGTAGTGGTAGTAAAGCAATAGGAACAACCTGAGAAGCACTGAATCCTTTTTTAAAAACAAGATAGATGTTGACAATACATAATAAAAGTAAAATTACGGCAAAGCTATAGGTGGCTGTTTTTGACATTTTTTGGCTTTTAAGTAATTCTTCAGTAGTCATTTCGCTAAATTTTTTAGTACTCATCTTATTTTGGTTTTTGGTTAATTGAATAGTGTATTTTGAGATTTCAGGTTGCAGGATGGTTTAGTTTCCACCCCTTTCCGATTAAATAGTTTTTACATTTTAAGCAAAAATTAGTTTCCTCATCTAAATGATTTTTTCCTTCAGCATCCCTCATTAAACATGTTTTTACAGGACAATGAGGCAGACCTTCGGTATGACCTAACTCATGCAAAACAACTTTATAGAATTGTACTTCTTTGTTTCTTTTACTCAGTCTAAAATCAGAAACCACGCAGGATTTGCCAGGATGATACCCTAGTCCCATAACGCCCCAATCCTTGTTTTTACCTTTGGTAGCGCTAATGTCGCTGTTGGATAAACCCACAATTACAGAATCTTTACCGACGCTATCTTTGATGGTTTTAATAATAGTGTCGGCACGATACCTGTTTCGGGCCGGGTAAAATGCGTTTTCCGGGAAGGGAATGTTGGCTCTTAAAACAACATTAGGATTAATCGTTTGTATTTTATGATAAACATTTTTTGCCTGCTCTGTTTTGAAATTCCCCAAAGGTTGAAGAACAATTATTTTTGAATGTTGTTCTTTGGTACAGGAAACGAGAATAAACAATAAAATCAAAAGGTAACTTTTCATTTTGCAGATTCTAACTTTGTTAACTCAATATTTTTAATAGATCCCAGAGGAGCAATTTTGATCGCATTATTTTTTGGAGTCAGATAAAAATAATAAGCGCTATTTACATCTATCAAAAAAATGGCTTCGGTTTCGCCTGTGTTAAAGGTAAGTTTTTGCTCGTATTTCAGTTTATTGAGCCTGATTTTCTCTGCAATTTTGTGACCTTCGCCAATTCCTAAACCAAGAAAAAAACTAAGCAATCCAATTCCAATGGAAACTAGAAAAAAATGTTTCAGCTTGCTTTTGATCTCTAAGTCTGAAAATTTATCGCCATCCGGTTTAGTACCGATTAATTTTTTTGCCCAGCTTTTGTTGCGATCCTTGTAGCACAAACTCAGAAAAACTAAGATAAGAACGGCGAAAACCATTAGGCTTAAAATGATAATCGGATTTGCAGTCAGATCAGCAATGGGACTGATCAGAATATCCATAATGGTGGAGTATTTCAGAATGTTTATTTTTAATTGGAAAAAGAAAACACATTCTTTTAAAATTCCCAGTACGACAAGAAACAGATAACCTATTGGAATTAAATTCTGGATTTTTTCTGTTGATTCCATTCTAACTAACGTGGTATTTCATTAAAGTTCCTATAAAAAACTACATCTCTTTCAATTGCTCCAAATAATCCCTCTGATTCGAAAGTCTTGGAATCTTATGCTGTCCGCCTAATTTGTCACGTTCTTTTAGCCAGTCGTAAAACAGGTTCTCGCGCGCTACATTAATCACCAGAGGATTTAAAGTCATATTGTTGTGACGTTTGGCTTCGTAATCAGAATTTAAAGTTTGTAGTGTTTCATCCAGCACTTTTTGAAAAAGCCCTACATCAGCAGGTTTTTTCTTGAATTCGATCATCCATTCGTGAGCTCCTTTTTCTTTGTCCTGCATAAAAATAGGTGCAACGGTATAATCGATCACTTCGGTGTGGGTCAGCTGGCAGGCTTTGGCAATGGCCTGATCGGTATTTTCGACCATTAGTTCTTCTCCAAAAACATTAATATGATGTTTGGTTCTGCCTGTTACTCTGATTCTATAAGGGTTTAGCGAAGTAAAACGAACCGTATCTCCAATCAAATAGCGCCATAAACCGGAATTCGTTGTAATGACAATGGCATAGTTTTTATCCAGCTCCACATCGGCCAAACGAATTACTTTTTGATTTGGAGTACCAAAGGTATCCATGGCTATAAATTCATAGAAAATACCATAATCCAGCATCAACAGTAAATCGCTCGAATTGTTTAAATCCTGAATAGCAAAAAAGCCTTCCGAAGCATTGTAGATTTCGTAGTATCTGAAATCTTTGCTCGGTAAAATCTTTTTGTATTGTTCTTTATATGGGGAGAAACTTACGCCTCCGTGGAAATAAACTTCTAGGTTTGGCCAGAGGTCCAAAAGACTTTCCTTGCCCGTGTTCTCCAAAACTTTATTCATTAAAACGAGCATCCACGACGGAACGCCTGCAAAACTGGTTACATTTTCGTTTTTCGTTTCATTTATAATCGCAGCAATTTTAGATTCCCATTCGCTCATTAGCGAAGTTTTGCTGCTTGGGGTACTGCTAAATTCAGCCCAGATAGGCATATTCTCAATCAAAATGGCAGATAAATCGCCAAAGAAGGTATTGTTGTTTTCATAGATTTGGGAACTTCCGCCCAAACGGAGACTTTTGCCCAGAAACAATTCCGAATCCTCATTGTTGTTGAGGTACAGACAAAGTAAATCTTTACTCCCTTTATAATGACAATCCTCGAGGGCTTCATTACTCACAGGGATAAACTTACTTTTGGCATTGGTAGTTCCGCTCGATTTAGCAAACCATTTTATTGGGGTTTCCCAAAATACATTTTGTTCCCCTTGTCGGGTGCGTTCAATCAAAGGCTGAAGCTCTTCGTAGGTCGCAATCGGCACCCTTTCGGCAAAAGTTTGATAAGAATTGATCGATGCAAAATCATACTGTTTCCCTACAATAGTATTTTCTGAAGCTGTCAATAAATTGTGCAGCAGCTCTTCCTGAACTTCATTCGGATATTTTAGAAAAAGTTCTATTTGATGTATCCTTTGTTTTAGGACCCAGGAAGCGAAAGAGTTGATTATTGATAAGGGCATGAGTGAAATTTATATTTTAGATTGCTGATTGTAGATTTTAGATTTTACAATTCGCGTAAAATCAGGAACCTTAAAATTTGAATATCGAAAGACAAATACTAACTTTGCCGTTGTATCAAAAATAGTGTTTTTTTGTAAAAAATAACATTCTATTTTTATTAAACATTCGCGTTCAGCTGAATTTTAATTCTTAAAATTCAGAATTCAGGCAGGCCAATCTAAAATCTACAATCAGCAATCTCAATTCTAATGACATATCAAGGCGTACTTACAAAAATGCAAACTGAAATAGGGGCTCCAATTCAGTATTATTTGGTTTTCGAAGACAGTTTTCTAAACATGAATCAATTACTGAACAAAGAAATTGAGATTAATTTTGTGGGATTTGAATGTCTGAACTGTCACAAGAAGAAAAAGATTTACCGACAAGGGTTTTGCTATGAATGCTTTTATTCGAGCCCTGCTGTTGGTGATTGGATTATGCGTCCGGAATTGAGTACGGCGCATCTGGGAATTGCAGACCGGGATTTGGAGTACGAACAAAAAGTACAGCTTCAGCCGCACGTGGTTTATCTGGCTTTGGCGAGTGAGGTAAAAGTTGGAGTAACCCGTAAAACTCAGGTGCCAACACGTTGGATCGATCAGGGAGCAACTCAGGCGATTGCGATTGTTGAAGTTCCAAACCGATATTTGGCCGGAATTACAGAGGTCGCACTAAAAGACCATTATACCGACAAAACAAACTGGAGAAAGATGCTTCAAAATGCAGGTGAAAGTTTTGACCTGCTTGCCGAGAAAGCAAAAGTTGAAAGCTTAATTCCGGCAGAAGTACAGGAATATTTTTATGCTCAAAAGAATGATTTGTATGAACTGCACTATCCGGTCTTAAATTATCCAACTAAAGTAACAAGTCTTAATCTGGATAAAACTCCAACTTTTCAGGGAAAACTAACCGGAATTAAAGGGCAGTATCTGATTTTTGAAAACGGAACTGTTTTTAATGTTAGAGGGTCCGAAGGTTATGTGGTGAGCATATCGGTTTAACATTTTAGAGAGAAAAAATATCTCGTAAAGTATTGATTGTTAATTTTTTATTATATTTATAACACTGTTTTTAGCATGTTGTAATCTGAATCCTGAAAGATTTGATTACAATTTTGTAATAATTATTTATTAGAAGATTTTTATTTTAGATCTAAAGAGAACCTAGTTTAGTAAAAGGATAAACGAAAGTTTTTTTTGAATTTCCAAAGACAAATATTTAATCAATAAATTAGTTAAAAGATGAGTGTTTTAAAAAGAGTAAATGTGGTCAGGCGCAGCTTAATGCACTACCTCACTAAGAACATTGGAAAACCAAGAACAGAACAGAACATTGTTTTAGTAGATAAAAACGAAGTAAGGCGGGTTTTGATCTGTAGGCCAAATGCCAGACTGGGAAATTTATTATTGATTACGCCACTTGTTCAGGAAGTCACCGATATGTTTCCAAATTGTAAAGTCGATTTGTTTGTTAAGGGAGCTTTAGCTCTGGTGATTTTTGGAAATTATCAAAATATTAATAAAGTAATCGGTTTGCCTAAAAAACCATTCAGCAATTTATTCCAATATCTGAATGTCTGGATTTCAATAAAAAGACAATCCTACGATATCGCGATCAATGTCGATCAAAATTCTTCTTCAGGACGTTTAGCAGTCCAGTTCTCTAATGCTAAATATAAATTCTACGGAGATTCAAACGATGAATCTCAACTTCTAAAAAATGACTACGATCATATTGCGAAATACCCCGTTTATAATTTCCGACATTATTTAACGAAACTTGGATTAGCAAAAAGCAATAAAATAATAGCCCCGATTGACCTTAGATTGTCTTCTTCTGAAATTGTGGAAGGAAAGAAAATCTTAACTGATTTAGTACAAAACTCTAAAAGAACGATTTGTATTTTTACTTATGCAACAGGCGCAAAATGCTTGCCAGAGGAGTGGTGGGAGAACTTCTACACCCAACTAAAGGAAGAATATAAAGACTATAATATTATTGAAATTCTGCCTGTAGAAAATGTTTCGCAGATTGCCTTTCAAGCCCCAACATTTTACAGCAAGGACATCCGCGAAATAGGATCTGTAATCGCCAATGCCGACTTGTTTATTGGTGCCGATAGCGGAATCATGCATTTGGCCAGCGCAGTACAGACTCCAACAATTGGACTCTTCTCGGTGTCAAACCTTAAAAAATACGAACCTTACGACAATTGCAGTATCGGAATAGATATTAATTTGCACACCAAAAAGGATTATGTGAAAATCATAAACTCCATCCTGAATAATGGGAAGCTTAGTACTATCGGACAAGCAATTTAAAAATATAAGAACAACAAAAAAGGCATCCGTAGATGCCTTTTTTTATTTAGTTTTTCTTCTTAAACAAGCCATTTATTAAGTCACTGGCTTTTTTAGTTACTTCCTGAGTTTTCTGCTCTTTTTCGGTGGCAGCTGCTTTTGTGGTGTCTTTTGCCTTTGTGTTTTTATTGATAAAATCATTAAGGGCCGAAGTTCCTTTTTGAGTCAGCTTGTCTCTTTGCTGATTCGCAACCTGTGCCGCCAGACTTGTCACTGCATTTTTCATATCCGTTGTTATTTTTGGATTCGAAAAATTACCGCTAACAATAGCATTTATCGGAATGTTTTGCAGTTTTGCAGCATCCGCAGGAGACATTTTTGCAAGGAAAGCATTGGCTTCATTGCCTAAATATTTGGCAGGAACGTCTAATTTTAAATTGTAATTCATCGTTTGGTCAAAACCATGTGTTCCGCCAACTGTAATCTTAATGTCCTGATATTTGATGTCAAATGGTTTTACACTCACTTTTCCGTTATCAAACGTTAAGGCTGCTTTAATATCATTCAGATTTATTTTATTAGGATCAATAAATTTCAGGTTTGAAGTTAAGGCATTTAAAACCGTTGAGTTTTTAGAATTTACAGTAGTCGAAAGCAACTGACCAATCAAATCTCCTGAAATCGATTTTAAGTCCGGAGTTAACTCTTTGTCGTCTAAGTTTCCGTTTAATTTTATAGTCGAATTTAGTTTTCCGTTGATGATTCCGGCCAAAGGAGCAATTTTTTTCATCATGTCCAATTGCGTAAAAGTTTGCGCAATATCCACCTGATTGAAACCTAAATTCATATCAAAAGTAGGCACCTTTGTTTTGGTAGAAACAGCTCCGTTAAGACCAATTGTTCCGCCAAAAATCGATGTTTTAAAGTTTTCTAAAGTTGCTTTTTCATCCTTCACAATCAACCTTCCCGAAACGTCTTTTAGTTTTAGATTGTCGTATAAAACCGTAGTCGCTTTGGCATTTAAAGTACAATTTAAAAAAGCAGGAATCTTCATGGCTTCAGATGGTTTGGCAGCCGTTTTCTCTGTTGCAGCCGTTCCCGAAGTCATAAAATCATCAACCGCTAACTGGTTTGAACTCATATTGAAATTTCCTCTCAGCTCTTGTTTTTTGAACATAAAACCATAGAAATTTTCCAGTACACCATTAATGCTTAAGTCACTTTTTCCGGTCGTAGCATCAAATTTCTTCAGGTTTATGGTACTCGGATTAAACTCAACCAATGCCGTACTAATGTTCATCGATTTGTTGTTCTCGTCGGTATATTTAAATCCTGACAAACTCATTGTTCCGGCGTTTTTAATATTTTGATATTGACTCTTTTCAACAGAAGCCATATCAAATTGTGTGGTAACATCGGCCTTTAAAATACCGGCAAGAGGTTTGTCCATCTTAATTGGATACGCTTTAGAAAGATTCGACAGGTTGATCGTCCCTTTTAAAGCGGCGTTCACCATCGGATTTTGTGTTATGTTTCTGATGTTTGCTTTGGCGTTAAAAACATCCTGATCAATTCGGAAAGAAAGTTTATCCAGATTTACATAAGTATCATTTAGGATTCCTGTTTCGTTGATAATTTTCGTGTCAATTACAATATTCTGAACCGACTTTGGCAGGTTTGGATATTGAAACGAAGCATTGTTTGAAGCAATCGCAATATTAAATTTAGGAACCGTGGTCTCCGTCAATTCTCCTTTAGCAAAACCAGCTACTGTAAAATCTCCGGTAGTCTTTACCCCGTCCAGACTGGAAGCATAAGCGGAAGGAATTAGTCCCAGGAAGTTTGTAAAAGACGAAGTAGGTGTCTTAAACTTCAGATCGTAAATTTGTTTGGCATCTGCCATCTGAATAAATCCGTCAAACTCTAAAGGCAGCTGATTGATTAAAGCTTTGTTCTCTTTAAACGTATACTTGCTCTTCTCAAGGTCAATTCCTAACACAGCGTCTAAAGTCAGTTTTACATTTTTCATGTAATTGATTTTATCCATATCCAAAGAAACGTTAGCCGTAGACTTTGTGGTTAGATCTAATTTTGAGTTTGTAAAATCGCCCGTTCCTTCGTGATTCAGACTGTCGATTACCATTCTTATTTTAGATCCCTGATCGATATATCTGAAAGTAAACTGTTCAATTTTATAGTTTTGAATTTTCAGCGAAAGCGGTTTGCTTTTGTCGTCTTTCGTCTCTTTTTCTTTGTTTTTTAGGGCGATATCAAAATTACCAACACCATCTTTGTTAAAAATAATATTGATCAGGCCGTTTGTAGAACTGATTCCCTGTATGTTCAAAGGTTCGTCTTTTCCTTTAAAAAGTTCTTTAATACTCATCTTCAAATTTAGTTCGCCTAACGAAACCAAAGTGTCACCTTCAAAAGGAGCTTTATTGATAATCACCAGTTTTTCGATCCCCACTGTCGCGTTCGGAAAGTTTCGAAACAAACTTAAATCGGCATCCGTAAAACTTACTTTTGCGTCAACACTTTCGTTGATGGCTTCTGAAATTTTGGCTTTTATTTGATCTTTAAAGAAATACGGAATGGCAAATAAGGCCGCTACTAGGACCACAAGAACTATGGCTGTTATTTTTAAAATTTTCTTTAACATATAAATAAATTGAGGGGTTAAATTGCTAACTGATTGCTGCAAAAATAGTTTTTTTTGGTGGAGTTCGTATATAAAGTTTTTGTAAAACATAAGAGTATACTCCGGTTTCTTAAAAACAAAAAACCGTCTGAATTATATATTCAAACGGTTTTTTAAGGATTTTATGATTGGGATTATTTTTTAATGAAAGAAACAATCTTATCGATCATGATTTGGGAGACAGGCAAACTTTCATTTTTATAACTTTCCAGATTGGCCTGATGGTCTCCGTCGACGATTTTCATGATATGATTCATTTTGTCAACGATCAGGAGTTCCGCATTTTTATTGGCTTGAGATAACTGTTCTGCATCTTTTACGGTTACCTGTAAATCCTGATTTCCCTGAACGATTAAAATAGGGAGGTTCAACTTTTTGATTTCGGTTTGCGGATTGTATTTAAACCACGAAATTAAATAGGGCTGAATGCTTGGTCTAAAAAGAGAATTCAGCATTGGATCTACTTTATTTACGGTATGACCGCTTTTCAGACTGTCAATAATAGGGAAAGTCATTTCCTCTATTTGTTTGTTTGATTTAGAAGCAATTTGCGTTTTGATCAATTGGTCTGCAGATTCTCCCGCCCCCGCAATGGAGATAAATTTATTGGCTTTTGCTCCGGAAATCATTCCAATTAAAGAGCCTTCACTGTGTCCGATTACAATAATCTGAGAGAAACGAAGGTCTTGCTTTAACAAATTGATCCAGCTTTTGGCATCTTCAGTGTAATTCTCAAATACAAGAGTTTGTTCTGAAATGGCCGATGGTTTGCTTTCTCCAATTCCTCTTTTATCGTATCGCAATGAGGCAATTCCGTTTTTTGCCAGGGCTTCTGCCAGCATTTTCAGAGAATTGTTTTTCATCATCGGATTGTTGCCGTTGCGATCCGTAGGGCCCGAACCCGAAATGATTAAGGCTACCGGACATTTTGTTTTTAAATCCGGCATTGTCAACGTACCAAAAAGCTGATCGATGTTGATTTTTAAAACGATCGGAGTTTCTTTAAAAGGAACTTCCGTTTTTTTTTGGGCATTTACAAAACTCAGAAACAGAAGAGCAGCAAGCGCAAATAACTTTTTCATTTTTAAAATGGAATTATTTAATGTTTATTCCAAAAGGAAGCATCGCCTGAACGCCTTTTTGTTGTTGAAGTCTTTTTACCTGCTCGATAAGCATATAATTTTCTTCACCAATTTCTTCCTTAATAAAAGCTTCTTTTGATTGCGCAAAAGGCAGTCTTGAAATAAGGTCATTGAATGTTTTTTCGTATTCAGGATAGTTTTGTGTGCTGTACGTTTTGATTTTGGCAATTTTTGCTGCTTCAGCAATAGCATCATTCAAGCCTCCGATTTGATCTACTAATCCAATTTTTAAAGCTTCACTTCCTGACCAGACTCTTCCTTGTGCGATAGCATCTACCTGAGCAAAAGTCATTTTTCGGCCTTCTGCCACATGCGTTACAAAAGTGTTGTAAATGTGTTCTACGCCTTCTAAAGTAAAGGCTTTAAATTTTTCGTCCACACGCACAAACGGGCTGTAATTTGCTGAGTTTTCATGCGTTTTTACCTGTTCGGTGTTTATGCCCAGTTTATTGGCCAAAGGCGTAAAGTTGGGCAGTATCCCGAAAACACCTATAGAACCTGTAATTGTATTGCGCTCTGCAAAAATTTTGTTGGCGTTACAGGCAATATAGTAACCGCCTGATGCAGCATAATTCCCCATAGAAACCACAACCGGTTTTACTTTTTTGGTAATCTCAATTTCTCTCCAGATCAGATCAGAAGTTAAGGCACTTCCTCCAGGGCTGTCGATTCTCAGAACGATTGCTTTTACATCTTCATTTTTGCGGGCTTCCTGTAAAGAACGTCGCATAGAACCTTCGCCAATTACCGTAACATCTCCTTCGCCGCTTTGTATTTCGCCTTGAGCATAAATAATAGCAATTTGATCCGTTGCCGTATTGGTTAAAGCTGTTGTAATGTTATTTTGCGTATAATCTGAAATAGAAATCTTGTTGTAATCGTCATCTCCCGTTACTTTCAGGGCTTTTTTGATTGCATTATGGTAAACGTCCTCATAAGCAATAATATCTACCAGATGTTGTGCTTTGGCCATTTCCGGAGTTCTTGCTAATAAACCATTGGCGATTTCATTTAATTTGGCCAGCGGAATATTTCGGCTTTTTGAAATATCCGTCGAAACAGTAGTCCAGATCGAGTTTAAAAGCGCAGTCACTTGTTCTCTGTTGGCATCGCTCATCTTATTTTCAAGAAAAGGCTCAACAGCACTTTTATACTTTCCGTGACGAATCACTTCCATATGGATACCTGATTTATCCTGAAAATCTTTGAAGAACATCACCTCAGACGAAAGACCTTTAAAGTCTAAATCGCCGGCAGGATTCAAATAAATAGTATTGGCCACTGAATTAAGATAATATTCTTTCTGAGAGTAGGTATTGGCATAAGCCCAAACAAATTTTCCTGATTTTTTGAAACTTTCAAGCGCATTTCTCAAATCTTTGTATTGTGCCAAACCTAAAGAAGACTCGTCATTTAAAATAGAAATTCCTTTAATATTGTCATCTGTTTTTGCCGCTTCGATGGCATTGATTACATCAGTTAAGCCGATGCCTTTTTTATCCGAGAAAACAGTTACCCAAGGGTCTTTGTACTTTCCGGCATAGTCGTTTTGAATTTGTTTTAAATTTAATTCGATTACAGAATCACTTTTGACAGAAACAGCATCGTCTCCTCCAAAAATTGCTCCAATAAGAATTACCCCAAAAAAGAAGAGGATAATAAACACAAAAATACCAATAACGGTGGCAATTATATTTCCTAAAAACTTCATAAGTGTATTTTTTTTAATAAGTATCTAAAAAGGTTGGTTTGTTACAAAAGTAGTCTAAAAACAAAGTAATTTGAATACAGAATTTGATGAAATAGCTGTAACTGCTATGTTTTGGGACATTAAATTAAAGATAAGATATTTAGTAAGATAAATATTGTTTGAGCTTAGAATATTTTATATTTGATGAAAACAATTGTTGTACTATGAAAGATAAAGTGATCATTTTAACCCTTTTCTTCTTTGGGTTTTATGCCGGGGCTCAAAAAATACAGACCAAAAAAGTAGTAGTCGATAAATTGACGAAACTTCCCTTGGAAAATGTAAGTGTTTACAATCAAAAAGACAACTCGATGACTAATGCGGACGGTGCTTTTTCTTTTATTTCAGATCAGGATGAATTGAATTTTAGTTTGATTGGTTATGAAAATCTTAAACTCAGCTTTGCAGAAATAAACAAACGGGACACCATCTTTTTAGAAAGCAAAACCATTGAACTTGAAGAAGTAGTAGTGGGTGCCGAAATGGCAATCATGAAAAAAGCATATGCGAAAGTGAAAGAGAATTATATCTTCGAACCTTACAATGAAAATTTCTTTTTGCGCTGTGTTTTGAAGAGAAATGGAGAAATGCAACGACTGCAGGATATTTATGGAAAAGTATCGAGAAAGGGTATTTTTAAAACAAAATCACAACCGGATAATAAATGCGAAGTGGAGATTTTGAATATGAGGAAAGCCGGAATAAAAGTGAAGGAGGATTTTGTGTATTTTGAATTTCAGAGTTTTGAAAAATTATTTGATTTAAATGCGATGATATTAATCAATCTGGAAGACTTTGAGCTAACTCAGGAAAAAAAGATAAACGGTAATTTTTTTAAAATTAGTTTTATCCGAAAAACGGAGAATGCGAGTGGGCAAAAAAGGAGTGGTTATTTTATCATCAACAAGGACGACTATGCTATTGTAGAAACCTATTTTGATTTTAATGATAATGAGGAAAAGATACCGTTTCAAAAAAAGGGTAAAGTCGAATATCGAACGACTGTTTTAAAGATCAGTGCCAACTATAAGAAAAGCAGCACTACCAATAAATATTATCTGAATAACGCAAAATCAGAGGTTAGAGTAGAATTGCTTGAAAACGAAGTAGTGAAAAAAGCGTTTTACGATTATTCGACCAATTTTTTTGTAACCAATAGTTTTATTGCCGAAAAAGCAAAGTCAAATTTGTCGATGGATAAGGATCTTTTTAAAGTTAAATATCCGTACTCACAACAATTTTGGAAAAGTCAGAATCAGCTGCCGTTAACAAATGATTTAAGTGCGTTTTTGAAACGGGTTTCAGAAAACAAAGACAACAAGAAAGAGTTTGAAATAGATGGAAACTTCTAGTTCTTGAATCAAATAATGTGGTTAATTCTAAAATAGTTTTAGTTAATTTGCATTAATTATGAAGTCACAACATCAGATCGTTTTATCAATAGGCAGTAATCAGGGAGACAGGTTAGCAAACATCGAAACGTGTATCAGTTTGATACATAAAGAAGTGGGGACTGTAATCAGAGTTTCAAAACTCTATGAAACTCCTGCCTGGGGGTTTGAAAGCGATGCATTTTATAATTGCGCGCTGGTTTTGCATACCTACTTATCGGCACAAAAAGTATTAAGTCAGGTTTTAAAAGTCGAAAAACAATTAGGCCGAATCAGGTTGGAGCAGCAAGGGTATCAATCCCGGATTATCGATATTGATCTGATTACTTTTGATGATGAAACTATTGAGTCTGAAAAATTACAGATTCCACATCCATTAATGCAAAACAGAAATTTTGTTTTGCTTCCCATGCAGGATTTAAGCTTAGACTGGAAACACCCGGTTTTTCAGAAATCTGTTTCAGAGTTAATTGCCATTTCGCCGGACGATAGTATTTGCAAGGTCGTTCAGGATTTGAAAAATCCTTTGCGCGAAATTGTTCTGGAAAACTTCAATTATATTGCTTTTGAAGGGAATATCGGAGCAGGGAAAACGACTTTGGTGCAAAAAATAGCCGAAGATTTTAATGCTAAAACAGTCTTAGAGCGTTTTGCCGATAATCCGTTTTTGCCTAAATTTTATAAAGATCAAAATCGCTATGCTTTTCCGTTGGAAATGTCTTTTCTGGCCGATCGCTACCAGCAGTTATCAGATGATCTGGCACAGTTTGATTTGTTTAAAGATTTTATTGTAGCCGATTATCACATCTTTAAGTCCTTGATTTTTGCTAAAATTACCCTTGCTGAAGATGAATATCGCTTGTATCGAAATTTGTTTGATATCATCTATAAAGAAATGCCAAAACCTGATTTGTACATTTATTTGTATCAGAATACGGAAAGATTGCTGCAAAATATCAGGAAACGCGGACGAAATTACGAGCAGAATATTGAAGCAGGTTATCTCGATAAAATCAACAACGGTTATTTGGAGTACATTAAATCTCAAACCGATCTGAACGTACTGATTATTGACGTTTCAGATCGCGACTTCGTGAAAAACCATAAAGATTACCTTTTTATTTTAGACGAAATTCAGAAGAAGATTTTTAATTAGATAAATTAGTCAATTAGATAATGTGATAATTACTTAATTGACCAATTATCTCATTATCTAATTACCTCATTGCCTATTTCGGCCAGTTTAATTTCTGAAACAAATCCCAAACAACAATTCCGGCACTTACTGCAATGTTTAAAGAGTGTTTGGTCCCTAATTGCGGAATTTCGATACAGCCATCGCAAAGGGCAACGGCTTCCTGAGCAACACCGTAAACTTCATTGCCAAAAACCAATGCGTATTTTTGATTTTCCTCGGTTTTAAAATCCTGAAGAAAAATAGCGCTTTCCACTTGTTCAATGGCAAGCGTCAGTACATTTTCTTTTTTTAGATTTTCGATCACCTCGAGTACATTCTCGTGATGCTCCCAGGCTACGGTTTCGGTAGCGCCAAGAGCTGTTTTGTGGATTTCTTTATTGGGTGGAGTGGCAGTAATACCACACAGAATTATTTTTTCGATCAAAAAAGCATCGGCGGTTCTAAACACAGATCCAATATTGTGCAGACTGCGAATATCATCTAAGACTAAAATTAAGGGAGTTTTGTCTGATCTCTTAAAATCTTCAATTGATTTTCGGTCCAGTTCGCTATTTTCAAGTTTTCTCATATTGTTTGTATTCAGGTCATAAAAAAAGCCTCCAAAGATAAGGAAGCTTTTTTAATTATTTTATTTTACTTTTCAGATTAGCTTTTTACCGGATCTGGTAAAACAGTACCTTTAATAGTAAGAACTTTTGTAGGTTGTCCTTCAGCATTAGAAGTAACAGTTACTGTTTTTGTAAAAGCACCAACTCTGTCAGTAGCATATTTTACACCAATAATACCTTTAGCTCCCGGAGCGATTGGCTCTTTTGGAGTTGTTGGTACAGTACAACCACATGATCCTGTTGTGTTTGTGATGATTAATGGTTTAGTTCCGTTGTTTACAAAAACAAACTCACGTTTTCCATCTGCATTGTGAGCGATAGTTCCGTAATCAATAGTTTCTGTTTCGAAAGCCATTCCAGCACCTTCAACTTTAGGAGCTTTACCTTTTTTAGCGCTTTGAGCGTTAGAAGCTGTAATTCCAACTACAGCTAACATAGCGATTAAAATTATTTTTTTCATCTTTTAGAGTCTTTTTTAATTATGACAAATCTATGTAAAATTCTTATATCTCAACTTAAAAAAAGCTTAAAATATTTTAATTTTTGAACGACTTCTATATTCCTCCAAAAAATCATAAATTCGCTGTCTTAATTTTTTCATTTAAAATACAATAATTTGGCAGCGAAAGAGAAAGTGGTGAAAGAAACACCTTTAATGAAACAGTACAACGAGATCAAGAGAAAATATCCTGATGCATGTTTGCTTTTTAGAGTAGGTGATTTTTATGAAACCTTTGGAGAAGATGCTATTAGAGCCTCAAAAATTCTGGGAATAACGTTAACCAAAAGAGGTGCAGGTTCTGATACAGAAACTGCTTTGGCTGGTTTCCCGCACCATTCTATTAATACGTATTTGCCAAAATTGGTCAAAGCCGGACTTCGTGTGGCTATCTGTGATCAGCTTGAAGATCCGAAAATGACCAAAACCATCGTGAAACGTGGTGTAACGGAGCTTGTAACTCCCGGAGTTTCTTTAAACGATGAGGTTTTACAGTCTAAATCAAATAACTTTTTAGCATCGGTTTATTTTGCTAATAAAAATATCGGAGTTTCCTTTCTGGATGTTTCTACAGGAGAGTTTTTAACGGCTCAGGGAAATGCCGAGTATATCGATAAATTGTTGCAGAACTTTAACCCGAGTGAGGTTTTGGTTCCGAAAAACAATAAGGGCGATTTTAAAAGCGCTTTTGGAGATGATTTTCATAGCTTTTATTTAGAAGACTGGATTTATAAGGAAGATTATGCTTTGGAAACGCTAACGAAGCACTTTCAGACGGCTTCCTTAAAAGGCTTTGGTGTAGAAGAATTAAAAGAAGGAATCATTGCTTCCGGAGCGATCTTGTATTACCTGTCCGAAACACAGCACAACCGCGTGCAGCACATTACAGCCATTCAGCGTATTGCTGAAGATGCCTATGTGTGGATGGATCGTTTTACCATCAGAAACTTAGAATTGTATCACAGTTACAATCCGAATGCAGTAACCCTTCTGGATGTGATCGACAGAACACTTTCGCCAATGGGAGGACGTTTGTTGAAACGCTGGCTGGCTTTGCCTTTAAAGGATAATGCTAAAATAAAAGGACGTCATGATGTCGTTTCGTATTTAAAATCCAATTCCGAAGTTTTACAAAGTATTCAATATCAGATCAAGCAGATTTCGGATTTAGAGCGTTTGATTTCTAAAATTGCAGCAGGGAAAGTTTCACCACGTGAGATTGTCTATCTGAAGGAATCTCTGGATGCTGTTATTCCGATCAAAACCCTTGCGCTTGAAAGTCCGCAACAAGCAGTGAAGGTTATTGGAGATAGTCTGCATGCTTGCGATTTGTTGCGAGAGAAAATCGGAACCACCTTAAATCAGGATGCGCCGGTTGCTGTGGCTAAAGGAAATGCCATTGCAAAAGGAATCAGTGAAGAGCTGGATGATTTGCGTGCTATTTCAACTTCCGGAAAAGAATACCTGGAAGGTATTGAAAAAAGAGAATCAGAACGTACAGGAATCTCTTCGCTTAAAATTTCATTCAATAATGTTTTTGGGTACTATATTGAAGTTAGAAACACCCATAAAGATAAAGTTCCTGCAGAATGGATTCGTAAACAAACACTGGTAAATGCGGAGCGTTACATTACAGAAGAATTAAAAGAATACGAAAGCAAAATTCTGGGAGCAGAAGAGAAAATTTATAAAATAGAATCGGAGCTTTTTGAGCAATTGGTTGCCTGGATTGCAACTTATATCAAACCTGTGCAAATGAATGCCAATTTGGTGGCACAGCTGGACTGTTTGTGTTCGTTTACGCAATTGGCTATAGAAAACCAATATGTATGTCCGGAGATCGATGAGACTTTTGAATTGGAGATCAAAAACGGGCGTCACCCTGTTATTGAAAAACAATTGCCGGTTGGCACTCCTTATATTGCTAATGATGTTTATCTGGACAGAGAGACACAACAGTTGATCATGATTACCGGTCCGAACATGTCGGGTAAGTCTGCTATTTTAAGGCAAACCGCTTTAATTGTGTTGTTGGCTCAAATGGGAAGTTTTGTTCCTGCTGATAGTGTTAGAATGGGAGTTGTAGATAAAATCTTCACCAGAGTAGGGGCGTCGGATAATATTTCGATGGGAGAATCTACTTTTATGGTCGAGATGAATGAAACGGCTTCTATTTTGAACAATATTTCAGATCGCAGTTTGGTCCTTCTGGATGAAATAGGAAGAGGAACCAGTACTTATGACGGGATTTCGATTGCCTGGGCAATTGCCGAGTTTTTACACGAACACCCATCAAGGCCTAAAACCTTGTTTGCAACACATTATCATGAATTAAACGAGATGACGGAATCGTTGCCTAGAATTCAAAATTATAATGTTGCGGTAAAAGAGCTAAAAGATAATGTTCTTTTCATTCGTAAACTGGTAAAAGGGGGAAGTGCTCATAGTTTTGGAATTCATGTGGCAAAAATGGCCGGAATGCCTCAGATTGTAATTTTGAAGGCACAAAAGTTATTGAAGAAACTGGAGAAAAACCATTCAAGTGAAGCGTTAAATGGCGTTAAGTCTGAAAATGACGAAATGCAGATGAGTTTCTTTAATTTGGATGATCCTTTATTGGAAGAGATAAAAGAAGAAATTCTGGGGCTTGATATCAATGCGATTACACCGGTCGAAGCACTGATGAAACTCAACGAGATTAAAAGGATGTTAGTTCGAAAATAAATTTCATTTTTAAAGTTTAGGTTATCAGAAAGTTATAAAATAAGTCGATTTTTTTTCGAAAAACGCTTGTGTAATTGAATAAATGTCCTAAATTTGCACTCGCAATACAGAACAAGTCAAGTATTGTAGTTCTTAATTAGAATTTGAAATGCGAAAATAGCTCAGTTGGTAGAGCGCGACCTTGCCAAGGTCGAGGTCGCGGGTTCGAGCCCCGTTTTTCGCTCAATACCAAATAATGCTCGGATGGTGAAATTGGTAGACACGCTGGACTTAAAATCCAGTGAACAGTAATGTTCGTGCGGGTTCAAGTCCCGCTCTGAGTACTAAAGCCTCTTCTTTTGAAGAGGCTTTTTTTATGGCGTAAACTCACGCGTTTAATAATGAAATCACGAAGTGAATTTATTACTAAGAATCTAGGATTCTAAGAAATCTAAAATCAACAATCTGAAATTTAAAATCTAAAATAATATATGGGTGCCTTTGTAATTAGTAAGCGGTTTAATGATGAATACAAATTCGTGTTTACTTCGAGGAAAGGTAAAGTGATATTTACGAGTCTGAGTTATGAATTGAAGTTTGAGTGTGAGGAGGATGTTGAAAAATTTAAGGCGAATATTGACATGGCTAGGTTTTTGAAATTTAAAGGCTCTGGGGGAAAGTATTTCTTTAAATTGATGTTGGGGGAGGTTCACTTCGCGACAAGCCGAAAATACACTACTGAATTGCTTTTGCAAAAGGGAATCAAGGAAATTGTGACGTATGCTTCGCGATCGGAGATTTTGGACTTCTCGTCAAGTGAGTCAATTTTTGAGGATGAGGAAGTGAATGAGGAGGAGGAAGTGATGGATTAATACAAAAGTATCTTTGAGATACTTTTTTTTTGGTGTAGGGGTATAAAAAAAAGCTATCTTTTAAAAGATAGCTTTTTAATTTTTTGTGTAATTTAGAATTACTTTTTAGCAGGAGCAGCAGCCTCTTCAACTTTTGCAGCAGCAGAGTCAACTTTAGCAGCAGCAGAATCAACAGTTGCAGCAGCAGAATCAACTACAGCAGCAGCAGAATCAACAGCAACAGCAGTAGAATCTACAGCTTCAGTAGCTGCAGCGTCAGCTTTTTTACAAGATACAACAGTTAAAACAGCAACAACAGCTAAACTTAAAAATACTTTTTTCATCTTACTTTATTATAAAAGGTTAATTATTAATTCGTGGCAAAGATATAAATTTTTTAATATGTAAAATATTTTTTTATTTTTTTTTTAAAATATTTTCATTGCTCACGATTATCTTATTTATCAAAGAATATGCCAAAGTAATAAAAATTTGTTAAATTGCTGTATATTTTGTCTAAATTATTTTTCGCTGAGGATTTCATAAGAGAATTGGGGGTTTTTGTTCTCTTAGTTGCAGTTTGTTTTGTTTTTTACAGTTTACGGAGTTGTATCAGGAAAAACAAAAAGAGCTTATTTAAGCTCTTTTATGTGTAATAAGGTTACCGGACTTCGTGTGATTTGAAAAAAGGGCTTAGGCAACGATATTCATAATGCTGTTAGTAGCGCCAATGTTGTCCTGAATATACGATTTACAGATCTGACTTTTCTCTTCCAGGTATTCTTTGTTGTGAAGCAAAAGATCCAGCTGCTGTTTTAGTTCAAGGGGATTAGAGATTACCAGACATCCTCCAAGTTTGACCAGCTGGACAGCTTCGGCAAAATTGGAGTAATTAGGGCCAATTACAATCGGGATTCCAAATGTTGCAGGTTCCAGAATATTGTGGATTCCCGGGTTTCCAAAACCACCTCCTACATAGGCGATTGTTCCGTAATTGTAAATTTTAGTCAGCAATCCTATAGTATCTATAATAAAGACGTTGTAGCTGGACAAGTCTTTGTCTTTTTTTTCTGAGAATAAAACAGTCGATTTCGTGATTTGCGCTTTTAGGCTTGCAATCTGATCGGTCTTAATATTGTGCGGTGCAATGATGAATTTTACATTTTCGCCTGCCTGATTGATATATTCAGCTAGTAACGCTTCGTCTTTGGGCCATGAGCTTCCTATAACTATGGTTGGAGTGTTGTTTTTGAATTGTTCGATAAAATCCAGTGTATTGTCTCTTTCTAAAATAGCATTTACGCGATCAAAGCGGGTGTCGCCTGAAACCACAACATTGTGAAATCCGATACGTTCTATTTTTTCTTTCGAACTTTTATTCTGAACAAAAAAGTAAGTGAATGCTTTTAGTGCTTTTCTGTAAAAACCACCATACCATTTAAAGAACATCTGATTGTCTCTGAAAATTCCGGAGATCAAATAAGTTGGAGTGTGAGTCGTTTCTAATTGGTTTAGATAGTTCAGCCAGAATTCATATTTTATGAAAAAAGCCAGCTCGGGATGGGCTAGTTTTAAAAACTTTTTTGCATTGCTTTTGGTGTCCAGAGGAAGGTATAGCGTAACATCTGCAACAGTATTGTTTTTGCGCACTTCGTAACCGGAAGGAGAGAAAAAGGTAACGATGATTTTGTGAGCAGGATATTTTTCTTTGATTTTTTCAATTACCGGCAGGCCTTGTTCGTACTCGCCAAGTGAGGCAGAATGAAACCAGATCGTTTTATCTGAAGGTTTTATTTTTTCTTCCAGTATGGCAAAAACGTTTTTACGACCTTCGATAAAAAGCTTAATTTTCGGACTAAAAAGCGCAACAATTTTCAGAAAAAAGCCAGCAATAGAAATAACTAAATTATAGAGAAAAAGCATCTGTTTGTTTTTGTGGCTAAATTACGGTTCTTTCGATTATTTTCATTGGTTTGAAGGTATTAAATAACTATTTTTGTTCCTCCTTTTAGAGACGCTGTATGAAATGCAAGTCTTTAATTTTAAAATATATTGAAAATGAAAAAAATTCAAATGGTTGACCTAAAAAGTCAATACGAAAAAATAAAAACTACAGTTGACGCCTCTATTCAGGAGGTTTTGGATACCAATACTTATATCAATGGACCTCTTGTACATCAGTTCCAGAAAAATCTGGAAGACTATCTGGGAGCAAAACATGTGATTCCGTGTGCAAATGGAACAGATGCTTTGCAGATTGCCATGATGGGATTGGATTTAAAACCGGGCGATGAGGTAATTACTGCCGATTTTACTTTTGCAGCTACAGTTGAAGTTATCGCTTTATTGCAATTAACGCCTGTTTTGGTTGATGTGGATGTAGTAAATATGAACATTGATATCGAAGCAATCAAAAAAGCAATTACACCAAAAACAAAAGCGATTGTACCGGTACATTTATTTGGACGTGCAGCAAACATGGATGCTATTATGGAAATTGCTGCCGAACATAATTTATATGTAATTGAGGACAATGCGCAGGCAATAGGAGCAGATTATATTTCTAAATCGGGAGTAAAAAGCAAAGTTGGTGTAATTGGTCATGTAGCGGCTACTTCATTTTTTCCCTCTAAAAATCTAGGTTGTTATGGAGATGGAGGAGCAATTTTTACGAATGACGATAAATTAGCGCACATCATCCGAGGAATCGTAAATCACGGAATGTACGAACGTTACCATCATGATGTTGTGGGTGTAAATTCGCGTTTGGATAGTATTCAGGCAGGAGTTTTAAACGCAAAATTACCATTATTGGATGAGTACAATGCAGCACGTCGTTTGGCGGCTACAAAATACAATGCAGCTTTTGCAGGCAATGCACATATTATTACACCTGAATTTGATGCAAACGAAAACGATCATGTTTTCCATCAGTATGTATTGAGAATTATTGATGCAGATCGTAATGCTTTGATGCAGCATTTATTGGATAAAGCCATTCCTTGTGCTATTTATTATCCAATTCCATTGCATTCGCAAAAAGCTTATGTCGATTCTCGTTACAAAGAAGAGCAGTTTCCGGTAACCAATCAATTGGTGAAAGAAGTAATTGCTTTGCCAATGCATACAGAGCTGGATGACGAGCAAATTAAATTTATAACGGATTCTGTTTTGGAATTTTTGAATAAATAATTAAAGATTAAACCAAATAAACAACAACACAAAATAACCACAAAATGAAAGTATTAGTAACAGGAGGATTGGGATTTATCGGTTCTCATACTGTAGTCGAATTGCAAAATGAAGGATTTGAGGTAGTAATCATCGATAATCTTTCCAATTCTACAGAAGATGTTTTAAAAGGAATCACAGCCATTACAGGTAAGACACCTTTGTTTGAAAAATTAGATTTAAGAGAAAAAGCAGCTGTTCAGGAGTTTTTTAAAAAACATAGCGATGTTACAGGAGTAATTCATTTTGCGGCTTCAAAAGCAGTTGGAGAAAGTGTTGAGAATCCATTGTTGTACTATGAAAACAATATTGCTTCCTTAGTATATTTATTGCAGGAATTACAGCAAAAACCAGAGGCAAGTTTTATTTTTAGTTCATCTTGTACGGTTTATGGTCAGGCTGAAAAAATGCCAATTACGGAGGATGCTCCGGTACAGACGGCAATTTCTCCTTACGGAAATACCAAGCAAATAGGGGAAGAGATAATTACTGATACGGCCAAAGTAACCAACATCAGTGCTATTTTGTTGCGTTATTTTAACCCGGTTGGTGCACATGCTACAACCGAAATTGGGGAGTTACCAATTGGTGTTCCTCAAAATTTAGTGCCTTTTATTACGCAAACAGGAGTGGGATTGCGTCAGGAATTATCGGTTTTCGGAGATGATTACCCAACTCCGGACGGAACAGCGGTTCGTGATTATATTCATGTGGTAGATTTAGCGAAAGCGCACGTAATTGCATTACAGCGTTTGTTTAATAAAAAGAACTTACAGAAAGTAGAAACCTTCAATTTAGGAACCGGGAAAGGAAGTTCGGTTTTGGAAGTGATTCATAGTTTTGAAAAAGTAAGCGATAAAAAATTACCGTATAAAATTATGCCGCGTCGTGAAGGAGATATCACCGAAGCCTACGCAAATACCGATAAAGCAAACAGTGTTTTGGGCTGGAAGGCGCAACTAAGCTTAGACGAAGCCATGGCAAGTGCCTGGAAATGGGAACAGAAAGTTCGTTCTTAGCTTTTTTCAGACGAAAACAAAACATAAGAAAAATCCCAAATAATCTAAAAAATTATTTGGGATTTTTATTTTTGGTTTACTTTATTTTGTAATTTTGTAAGAATAAATTGTAGGAATTATGAAAAAGAAAAATGAAAAGCCCAGAGTTAGTAAGGTGGAAGAGCCTGCTGTAGAATATGAAGTTCAAAAATCTAACTTTAAAGGAATCGATCGAAAAACTTTTGATTTTGATGCCGAGTTTGCAAAAGGATTAACACCGGAAGAATTTAAAGCCGAAATGTTTAAGAGAATAGAGGCTTATCCGTGGAAAAAATAATTTTTGAAAAAGAAGTTCTTAACTCCTTTGAAGATTTAGTTTTTGCACTTTTTAAAGAGGAATATTTTGGTTTTCTGGAGTCCTCTCAGAATTATGTAGGCAAAATAGTTGATTTTGTTATTTCAGGTATTTCAAGTTTCCCTCATAAGAAAACACCAAAATCACTTCAGTATTTAGGTTTGCATTATGTTTTTTATAAAACCAATGGCAGGACAACCTGGTATATCTTCTTTGATAAAAAAGATCAAAATTATTTGATTACAGGAATTATAAATAATTATTGTGTAGAAGCAAAAGAGCTATAAAAAACAAATCCTCATAAACCATTGGTTCATGAGGATTTTATTTATATCGTCAGCAACTGAAAACTGCTACTGAGACTGAATACTAATTATGCATTTGCAGTAACCGCTTCTTTGTCAATTTTGTTGATCAAACCTGCTAATACTTTTCCTGGGCCAACTTCAGTAAACAAAGTAGCGCCGTCAGCGATCATTTGCTGAACAGATTGTGTCCATTTTACCGGAGCAGTCAATTGGATGATTAAGTTCTTTTTGATTTCGTTTGCATCAGAAACAGCATTTGCGGTTACGTTTTGGTAAACCGGACAAACTGGAGTTGAGAATGTAGTTGCTTCAATTGCAGCAGCCAATTCTTCTCTTGCTGGTTCCATCATTGGAGAGTGAAATGCTCCTCCAACAGGCAAAATTAAAGCGCGTTTTGCTCCGGCAGCTTTCATAGCTTCACAAGCTTTTTCAACTGCTGAAGTTTCTCCTGAAATTACTAGTTGTCCCGGACAGTTGTAATTTGCGGCAACAACGATTCCGTCAATAGAATCGCAAACTTCTTCAACGATGTTATCAGCCAAACCTAAAACCGCTGCCATTGTAGATGGAGTGATTTCACAGGCTTTTTGCATGGCTAAAGCACGTTGAGAAACTAATTTAAGTCCATCTTCAAACGATAAAGTTCCGTTTGCAACCAATGCTGAAAATTCTCCTAAAGAATGTCCTGCAACCATTTCAGGTTTAAAATCTTCGCCTAAAGTTTTTGCTAAAATAACCGAATGTAAAAATACCGCCGGTTGTGTAACTTTAGTTTCTTTTAGTTCTTCGGCAGTACCTTCAAACATAATATCTGTAATTCTAAAACCTAAGATTTCATTAGCTTTTTCGAACAATTCTTTGGCTAAAGCCGATGTTTCATATAGGTCCTTGCCCATTCCTGTAAATTGTGCGCCCTGACCCGGAAATACGTATGCTTTCATTTGTCTAATTTAAAGATTGAATTTTTTTGAATTGAAAATTAGTTTCAATTGAAAGGCAAAAATAACATTTTTTTATTTCGTATAATCCTTAAACATGTAAATCCACGCTAATCTTGAAAATCGGAGATTAAAAGAGGTGAGCAGGGTAATGACAATAGCAATAATTGGAATGATTCTTAAATCGAAATTCTTTTCGAAGAAAAATTGTGCAATACAGTACGTTGCAATTCCCTGAGCTACTGTTAATCCGTAGTTTACATACATAGCGCCAAAGAAATAGCCAGGTTCTTTTTGAAATTTGTAATGACAGTGACTGCAATATTCGTTCATTTTTGGAAAACCAAAAGTTAAAAAAATATTTTTATCCGTAAAAACTTTTCCTTTATGACAAATAGGACATTCGTTGCTTAAAATATGAGTTAATGCACTTGACATGATCTTGTTGTTTTTTATTTATACAAAGGTAATTCAGAGTTGTATTAAAGTCTTTTTTATATCTTCGCTACTTATAGCACAATAAAGACATTTATTATGACATTGCCTACCTTAAACGAATTTGTAAACGAAAAATAGGATTGGGCGATCGCATATATGACCAATAAAAAATAAATTCTACATATATGAAAAAATACCCGGTTTATAGTGTTCAGAATTTTAGCTGTAACGATATTCATCGTGATTTTTATGTCAATACGTTCAAGGAGCATTTAAAAAGTCACAGTTTTGTCGAAGAACCACACCGGCATGATTCGTATCTTATGGTGTTTTTTACGAAAGGCTCGGGGCAGCACGAAGTTGATTTTGATCAGTTCGAAATCAAAAAAGGAAGCTTGTTTGTGTTACAGCCCGGACAAATGCATCATTGGAGCTTATCTGAAGATATTGAGGGGTTTGTGATTATTTTTTCGCAGGAATTGTATAATTTATATTTCGGGCAGAAAAATATCAACGAGTATAATTTTTACCATTCGATTCACAATAGGCCGGAAATGGTTTTTGAAGAAAAGGGAATCCTTAAAATCAGGCCTTATTTTGATTTATTAATTCAGGAGAGTATTCAGGATAACAGGTACCAGCTCGATAAAATGCTGAATTTATTAGATTGTATTCATATCGAGATCGCGCGCAAATACAATGAAACGTATTCGCATCAAACGCATTCGTATAATATTAAAATTGATAAGTTCGAAATGCTTTTGGAGCAATACTTCAAACAAGAAAAATTACCCTCTTTTTATGCAGAAAAACTAAGTATTACTTTAAAACATCTAAACCGAATCTGTAATGAAATTCTACAAAAAACCGCAACGGAAGTTATTACAGACCGGGTAGTTTTGGAGATAAAGAGAATGCTGATTGATAAACAGTTGGCGGTTAACGAAGTGGCGTTTAAAGTAGGCTACGAAGATTATTCGTATTTCTCCCGATTTTTCAAAAAACAAACCGGAATGTCGCCTACAGAATTTCGAAATACTGTGCGATAATTTTTTATAGCCACGAATTCACGAATTGTTTTTCTAAGCTTTGTAAAATGAAAATTCATGAATTCGTGGCAAACAAAAAAATCCTGTACTTAAAAAATACAGGATCTTATAACCAACCAAATTAAATCTATTTTTGAAGAATTAGGCTTGCTTTGCAAATTGTAATTCAATGTTCAAACGAACTTCTTCCCCTACTAAAACACCTCCAGTTTCAAGAGCGGAGTTCCAGTTTAGTCCCCAGTCTTTACGATTGATTTTTCCTTCGATGCTTAATCCTGCTTTTGTATTTCCCCAGGGATCAGTCATAATTCCGCTAAATTCTACCGGAAAAGTTACTGATTTTGAAACGCCTTTGATGTTTAAGTCTCCTGTTAATTCATAGGCTCCAGCATTGATTTTTTTGAAAGAAGAACCTTTGAATGTTAGTTTTGGGTGATTTTCAGCATCAAAGAAATCGCTGCTTCTTAGGTGATTGTCTCGGTCTGTGTTTGCAGTATCGATAGAAGTGATGTCTCCTGTAAATTCGATTGCAGCATTTTCGAAGTTGTCTCCGTCCGTGTTGATTGTTGCGTCGTAAGTTCCAAATTTACCTGAAACATTTGTAAACATCATGTGTTTAACTTTAAAACCAATTTCTGAATGTGTTGGGTCAATTGACCATTTTGTAGTTGCCATAATTTTATTTTTTAAATAATTAATTTCATTTTGATAGGACAAAGTTACGGCGGTAGTGAGGGTAAGGGACTTAACCTAGATTAAGAAATAAAAAATGTGATAACTTTTTGAGTATCACATTCTTTTTTGTTGTTTTAATTGAAGTAAGGGAGCTCTGTTTTAGCCACAGATTAAAGGGCTTTCATTGATTAGTATGTTTCAATTCAGAAAAAAACTTTTTAATCTATCTGATCTGTGGCAAGAAAATTAGCTTTTGTTGTTCATGTAAAAAGTCAAAGCGCCCGAAGGACATTTTTGAACCGTTTGTATTATTTTTTCGGTGGTAGATTGTTCAGGAAGGATCCATGGTTTTTCTTTTGGATGAAAAACATCGGGATTGTTTTTTACGCAATTGGCAGAATGAATGCATTTTCCGGATTCCCAGACAATGGTAACTTCTCCATTAGTGTATTCTTTGATCAGGTTGTTTGGATTCATGGTTGAAAATTTTAGCGGTTAATTTTAGTTTTAAATTCAGACCAATTTTCTACTATAAAGTTAGTATTTCTTTTTGGCTTTACTGGGAATTTAGGTAAAAAAAAGAAACGATAACATGCTGTTGTTCAGGTTTGTTATCGTTTCTTTTGGAAAAGTGTAAGCTGTGTCTGATGAATTAATAATTCATAGGAATTTCCATTAACAGAAATTCGGCAGCTGTATTTGCTTTGATGTTTAAAGCTTCAAAATCAGAGATTCCCATAGCGTCACGAGTGTTTAATTCCTGACCGTTAATGGTTACATCTCCTTTTAAAATGAATATATAAACTCCGTTTCCTTCTTTTTTTAATTTGTAGGTTGTTGCGATTCCAGCATCAAAATTCCCCATATGAAACCAGGCATCCTGATGGATCCACACTCCTTCATCATCAGCATTTGGAGATAAAACCTGAGACAGTTTGTTGTGTCTGTCGGCAACATCCAAAGTAATTTGTTGGTAACGTGGCGTTACATTTCTTTTGTTAGGAAACAACCAGATTTGCAATAACTTAGTTTGCTGATCGGCATTTGGATTGAACTCGCTATGCTGAATTCCGGTTCCGGCACTCATGACCTGAATATCACCATTTTTAATGATTTCAGTATTTCCCATGCTGTCTTTGTGCGCTAAATCACCTTCTAATGGAATTGTGATGATTTCCATATTGTCGTGGGGATGTGTTCCAAAACCCATTCCACCTGCAATAGTGTCATCGTTCAGAACGCGAAGTGCTCCAAACTGAATTCTTTCCGGATTGTACCAGCTCGCAAAGCTAAAACTGTGATAGGCATTAAGCCATCCATGATTTGCATTTCCTCTTGTTTCTGCCTTGTGTATTATTATGTTTTCCATGATGCTAATTGTTTTGTTATTTTTTATAGTACAAATTTACGATCAACATGGATGAAAAGCACTTAATGTAGATTAAGAAAAGGGTCTGAGGTTCTGAGGCTCTGAGTTGCTAAGGTTCAAAGATACAAAGGTTTTGCGGCGACTGAGATTGGCTGGATCTTCGTGTTTATGATCTAAATAATCCAACAATCCAAAGATCTAAGAAAGTCTAACAATCTAAGAAGGTCTAACTGTATTGCGAAATAAACTGCTGCACAACGGCATCTGTATTTTCATGGCGTTTCTTCTTTTCAAGTGCAATTGGAGGAGCGGCTCTTTCAAGGCAGTCTTTTACATCGCAGGTTTCGCAGGTTACGCCAACAATTCGCTTCACAAGTGGCTTTCCTTCGATGAATTTGAATTTCTTTTTCATGGTTGGATTAATTAAAATACCAACTGAAATACTGCGTATGTTGTCTTTGATGAAAGGATCTTTTGTGGCCGATGAAAAAACCAGATATTCATTTCCGCTATGGATGTAACTTGAGATCTGAGCATCAAAAAAGTGTGGCTTGTTTTGTCTGATAGCCTCGTCTATGGTTTTTACCGAAACCCATCTTCTGCAATAATGCTCGTTGGTTTCGTTGGCATGCGGTTCCTGCTGGTTGGTAATGTGCAGCTCCTTTTTGATCTGATAAAAGTCAGAGCCAATTTTGTGCGACATTCTTAAAAAGAATAAGTTCTTCAGATGAAAATCCCTAGGAAGTAAATTGGTTAATCTCTGATAAAAGGATTCAGGCGAAACTTCAAAGCTTTCGATCAGTGTTACAAATTCTTCCGGATTTGGTTTTTCGTTATTTAAAAAGTCATTGATTTTGCCTACGATCAATTGTCTTGGTAATAATAAAGCGCCTGCAAAGTAAGAGGCATAGAAATTATGCAATACCTGGTCGAAGTTCTCAAACTTAATCCAGCTGAACGTAAGTAAACGATCGGATAAATTCAGATAGTTATAAGCGATTTCTTTGGCCAGAATGAAGGCTTTCTGCGGATCGTCAATCTCGGTTGAAAGTAGCAGCGTTTTGCTTTTTGGCACGTAGATGGAGCGCAGATCTTCTAAGGCTTCCTGATCGGTAAAGGCGATTTCTTTTATCGTATAATCAAATTCCTCTTTAAGAATGGCTTCGAGTTCTTTAATCGATATTTTAGAATCTAAATTAATCTGGAAGGATTTAGAAAAAGCAATGACCTTCTCTTCTAAATCTTCAAAATAATTACTGTGTGCTTCCTGGTAGGAGCGTAAAGCCGCTAAGAAAAAACTCTCCCGGCTCAGATTGTAATGCTGTGCAATTTCGATAATGGTACTGATAAAGGCATTGACCTTGGCAGGGGCATTGGCAATAATATCAATTAAATCGGCTTCCTGAATGCCAAAAAGTTCGAGGGGAATCTCTTTTAAAATCCCCGACTTTAAGATTTCTCCAATCGGGGCGAGGTTGTTATCGAGCTTTAGCGAGACCATTTGGTCGTAAGTAACGTCCAGATGTTCGCATAAAAGTAAAATTTTATCTGTTTTAGGATATTTTTTTCCTTTCTCAATTTCGTTTAAATACGATTTTGAAAGGTTGGTCAATTTGGCCAGGCCAAAAAGAGAAAGGTTTTTCTGGGTGCGGACCTGCTTGAGTTTTAGCCCAAAAATCAGCTTTATATAGTCTTTTTCGATATCCATAATATCAAATGTAAGTAATCTAAAAATAATCGCCAAAAAAATATTTTTTAAATTTAGCGAACGTTCGCTTGTTTTGTAAAAAACTTTTTTCTAATATTGTGGTGTAGAAAATATTAACCGTCAGATTGTTATGATTGGTGTTGTCTTGAAAGACAGAAAAAGACCAACGATTGATAACTGATTAAAAGCAGTAGCTATGAAAAACCAATTAGAGATTACCGAGACGGCAATGGAGTTTTTGGCCGAAAAGAAGCTTTCCTATCCAAAGATCTGGACAGAAGAAGCGATTGTTTTTATAACCGATTTACATCGAAAATTCGAGTCGCAACGAAAATTATTGTTGTTGCAGCGCGAACAAAAACAAGCCGCTTTTGATCAGGGAGTCATGCCGTCTTTTCCTTCAGAAACCAAAACCGTCAGAGAAAGTAATTGGGTGGCTGGAGAAATTCCAAAAGATTTACTGGATCGTAGGGTTGAGATCACAGGGCCTGTTGATCGTAAAATGATTATCAACGCCTTGAATTCGGGAGCCAAAACTTTTATGGCAGATTTTGAAGACAGTACTTCTCCGACCTGGAAAAATTTAATGGACGGACAGGTGAATCTGATTGATGCAGTTAATAAAACGATTTCCTATACTGATTTGGTTAAACACAAATCGTATCACTTAAATGAAAAGATTGCGACATTGATAGTACGCCCACGTGGATTGCATTTGCCGGAAAAACATCTTTCGATTGATGGAAATGCAGTTTCAGGTTCTTTGGTAGATTTTGGATTGTATGTTTTTCATAATCACAAAAGGCTTTTAGAAAATAACTCAGGACCTTATTTCTATATTCCAAAATTAGAACATTACCTGGAAGCACGCTGGTGGAATACGGTAATTGATTTTACCGAAGATTATTTGAAGTTAGAAAGAGGAACGATTAAAGTGACGGTTTTAATTGAAACCATTACAGCAAGTTTTCAATTGGATGAGATTATTTATGAATTGAAAGAACATATCGTAGGACTGAATTGTGGCCGTTGGGATTATATTTTTTCTTACATTAAAAAATTCCGCAAGCATCCTAAGTTTATTGTTCCGGATCGCGATCAGGTAAATATGACTTCGCCTTTTATGAATGCCTATTCGAATCTGGTGATTCAAAGATGTCACAAACGCGGTATTCATGCAATTGGAGGAATGGCTGCTCAAATTCCGATTAAGAATAATGAGGAAGCAAATGCCGTTGCTTTTGCAAAGGTAAAAACCGACAAGGAACGTGAAGTAAAAAATGGTCATGACGGAACCTGGGTAGCGCATCCGGATTTGGTTTCACTGGCTAAAAATGTTTTTGATGCCGGAATGCCAACGCCAAATCAAATTCATGTTAAAAGAGAATATCGCAAAATAACAGAGGCAGATTTGATCGAACCGCCAATAGGGATTATAACGGAAAACGGTGTTCGCAAAAATATTAATGTTGGAGTGCTGTATCTGGCTTCATGGTTGAACGGACAAGGTGCCGCAGCCCTGCACAACCTGATGGAAGATGCTGCTACAGCCGAAATTTCGAGATCGCAATTGTGGCAATGGCTTCAGAATAAAGTGGTTTTGGACAATGGGCGAAAATTAGATTTGGCCTATTATCACGAATTGGCTTTAGAGGAATTTCAAAAAATTAAAAATGAATTAGGAGAAGAAATTCATGAAAAACAACAATTTCCATTAGCAGAAAAAGTACTGGAAAGATTAGTAGTAAATACTGATTTTGTTGATTTTTTGACGATTCCCTGCTACAAATATTTATAAAAAACGTTGCGCTGATAATTAAAAATCTGCGCGAAAAAAAACTTAAACGAGTCTCAGCTAAAACTAAAAACTGCGACTGCAAACTATTTACTTACTAACCAACTTAACTATATTACTTATGAAAACAACAGAAGACAGAATTCAGGAATTGATTAACGATTGGATCACGAACCCAAGATGGAAAGGTGTTGAACGTCCGTATACCGCTACAGAGGTGGTTACGCTTCAGGGCTCTTATCATATCGAGCATTCTATTGCTAAAATGGGGGCGGAGAAATTATGGAGAAAGTTAAAAAGTCAGGATTATGTTGCTGGTTTGGGTGCTTTAACAGGAAATCAGGCGATTCAGGAAGTCGATGCTGGTTTGGAAGCGATTTATTTGAGCGGCTGGCAGGTAGCGGCCGATGCAAATTTGGCAGGAGAAATGTATCCTGACCAATCACTTTACCCAGTGAATAGTGTACCGATGGTGGTTAAAAAAATTAACAGTGCCTTGTTGAGAGCTGATCAGATTCAGGTAGTAAACCAAGTTGAAGATAAAAAAGATTATTTGGTTCCGATTGTGGCCGATGCGGAAGCAGGTTTTGGCGGAAATCTAAATGCATTCGAATTGATGAAATCGATGATTGAGGCAGGAGCTTCAGGTGTTCATTTTGAGGATCAGTTGAGCTCTGCTAAAAAATGTGGGCATTTAGGCGGAAAAGTTTTGGTACCTACTCAGGAGGCGATTAACAAATTGATCGCAGCCCGTTTAGCGGCAGATGTTATGGGAGTTTCGACACTGATTGTGGCAAGAACAGATGCCGATGCCGCTAATTTGCTAACCAGTGATGCCGATCCGAGAGATGCAAAATTTATTACCGGAGAAAAGACCAATGAAGGTTTTTTCTATGTAAACAGCGGAATCGATCAGGGAATTGCAAGAGGATTAAGTTATGCGCCTTATGCCGATTTGATTTGGATGGAGACCAGTAATCCTGATTTGGTTTATGCTAAGAAGTTTGCCGATGCAATGAAAAAAGAGTTTCCGGGTAAAATGCTGGCTTACAATTGTTCTCCATCTTTCAACTGGGCTGCAAAATTATCAGTAGCAGAAATGGAAACTTTCAGAGAAGATCTGGCAGCTATGGGGTATAAATTTCAGTTCATTACTCTGGCAGGATTCCATGCTTTGAATACCAGTATGTTCGAATTGTCAAAAGCGTATAAAGAACGCGGTATGGCAGGATATTCTGAATTGCAGGAAAGAGAATTTGCTTTGCAGCAAAACGGATTCAGAGCGGTAAAACATCAGGCTTTTGTAGGTACTTCTTATTTTGATGCAGTTCAGAATACGGTAACCATCGGGAGGTCTTCGACTACTGCAATGAAACACTCTACGGAGGTTGAGCAATTTTAATTCAAAAGAAAAACCAGTTCATCGAACTGGTTTTCTTTTTTTATCTCCTAATCTGTGGCTATTTTTTTAAAAGCCTGGCTTTCATTTTGCTGAAAAATTCGGGTGTGACACCAATAAAAGAAGCGATTTGTTTTTGAGGAACTTTATACACCAGTGTGCCATATTTAGCGCAAAATTTCTCAAAACGTTCTTCTGCTGTCAGACTTAAATTATCCATTAAGCGTTGTTGATTGGCAACCAGAGAGTTTTCGATTAGAATTCTGAAAAAGCGCTCCAGCTTTGGAATATCAAGATACAATTGTTCCTGATTTTCTTTGGACAGTGAAAGGACTTCTGCATCTTCTAAAACTTCTATAAAGAGTTGTCCGGGTTTCTGTGAAAAATAGCTGTACATATCGCTCATCCACCAACCTTCGCACGAAAAAGCCAGAACATGTTCGACAATGTTATCGTTGATGTTAAAGCTTCTTAGAATTCCCGAGTTTACAAAATAGGAGTGTTTACAGATTTCGCCGGCACTCAGTAAAATTGTTTTGGCTTTGTAAGAATGAGTCTCCGTTTTCGATAAAAAATGAGCTTGTTCTTCGGGAGTCAGTGAAACGTGTTTGGCTATGTTTTCAAGAATTGACGCCATTATTTTTCTTTTATCAGGGTAAATGAGCTTACTTTAAAACGGTTGTCTTCTACTTTTCCAATTACTGAGGCTTTACGAACCGCATTACAGAAACCATCTTCGGCATGTGCATCGCCATGTTCGTCAATTGTTGTTCCGTCTACAAAATAAGTTTTTCCATCAATGCGAACCGCTAAATCACAGCTTTTGCCTTTCATTCCAAATTGGCATTCGCCACAGGCTGTTTCAACAGTTAGGGGTTTTTCGTTTGCTTTTTTATCCTGAGCCTGAGCTGTAATTCCTATAAGCAGGAAGAGTGTAAATAATGCGTTTTTCATTTTTAAGGGTTTACGGTTATTAGTTTTGAAGTTGTTTTGGCGCGTTCTGTAATTTCGTCGATTGGTGTTGCAAGGGTATCAGAACTTAAAACAACGCCCATTCGACGGTAAGGTCTTGAAGTGGGTTTTCCAAAAATCCTGAAATCGGTTTTGGGTAAAGCGGCTACTTGTTCGATTCCGGTAAAAGTTGGATTTGCAGAATCCTGTGAAGCTAAAATAACAGCGCTTGCACCGGCTTTTTCAAGAGTGATTTCGAAGATTGGCAGGCTAAGAATGGCTCTCAGGTGCAATTCGAATTCGTTAAAATTTTGTGTTCCTGCTAAAGTGACCATTCCGGTATCGTGCGGGCGAGGAGAAAGTTCTGAGAAATAAACCCCATCGCTGGTTAGGAAAAATTCGACACCAAAAAGCCCTGCGCCTCCCAGTGCTTCGGTAATTTTTTCGGCCATGTCCTGCGCTTCATACAAATCGGCTTCAGAAACTTTTGCGGGTTGCCAGCTTTCCTGGTAATCGCCACGTTCCTGACGGTGTCCGATGGGTGCGCAAAACAGGGTTGGATTGTTATTTTGAGTAATCGTTAAAAGAGTAATCTCTGAGTGAAAATCAACAAATGCTTCTACAATAACTTCAATGACATCGCCACGCGAGCCAGCAACAGCATATTGCCAGGCTTTCTCGATATCATCAGCTGTTTTTATGGTTGATTGTCCTTTTCCGGAAGATGACATTAATGGTTTGACTACGCACGGAATCCCAACTTCTTGAACGGCTTTTTGCAGTTCTTCTGCTGATGTAGCATATTGGTATTTAGCTGTTTTTAGACCTAGTTCTTTTGACGCCAGATCGCGAATCGCTTTACGATTCATGGTAAAGTTGGCTGCTTTTGCCGATGGAACAACAGTAATGCCTTGTTTTTCGTACTCGTAAAAACGTTCTGTTCGGATGGCTTCTATTTCGGGAACGATAAAGTCCGGCTGGTGTTTGGCTACTATCCGATCCAGTGCTTCGCCGTCGAGCATGTTTATGACCTCAAAACCGTGTGCTACCTGCATGGCTGGGGCGTTTTCGTAATTATCTACAGCAATTACGGTTTGTCCGATTCGTTGTGCGGCAATGACAAATTCTTTGCCTAACTCACCCGAACCTAAGAGTAGTATTTTCATTTTAGAGTAATTGTGTTGTTGGAGAAGTAAAAGTAGCGAAAAAGAGTTTAATCGCAAAGTCTCGTATGCCCATGCAATTTATATTACCCGCGAAGTTTGCAAAGCTTTTGATGTTCAGTTAAAAGAAAAGGTTCGCAAAGATTTTTTTAAATCTTTGCGAACCTTGCGTATTCCTTTGCGAACTTTGCGGTTAAATGCTATTAATGAAAATGATCTTCCTCTATTTCAAATTCTGCATCTTTTTCCCAGATTTCCATTTCACAAGGTTTGCAGTTGAATTTTAGTTTATACTCTAATTCACCTTGTTTTAAAACCAAAGGTTCTTTTACCTTAACACCTGCTATGTCTTTTTGGTGTATCGGACATTTTTTTAATTCGTATTTGATGCAATATTTGGTTGTCATCACACGTGATTTTCCCGGATCCCATTGTAATTCAAATGCTTTCTCAATTTCGGTAACACCATGACGCTCGTAGAATTTACGGGCCGTTTTGTTGGAAACATTGTACATAAAATCCAGTTTAGTTTCTGGATAAGGGTGTGATGTTTTAACTAATTGGTGTTCTTCGCGTTTGTAGTTTTTCAAACGAATTTCGGTCAGCTGATCGTAAACAGTTCTTCGCATTTCATTGATTTTTGAAATAGGAAGGAACCAGTTTTGAGAGAACATAATATTAATTTCATCAGCAGTGTAAGGCGTAAAACCTGTTTTTGCTAATTGTGTTTTAATGTTTTCTTCGATAGATTCGCCCGTTTTAGTTTGCTCTTTAGAATGTTCTAAATTTACAACACTCACATTTCCGTCTTCATCGGTTGCGATTAATTCAAAACCAGTTGCTGTTTCGGTAAGTAATAAAGTAGTGCTCAGTTTTCGTACAGCACTGTCTTCTCTTTCTACAATTTTGATGAAAGCGGCATCGTTATTACGGTAAATAAAAGTACCGTCTTTTACTTCTTTTAAAACGTTTGGATAAATTTTCCCGTTTTCGGCTTTGTTTACATAGATTCCGTCGGCTTCATTGTTTTCATTGATGAAACAAAGTCCGTCACCGTTGTTTAGTAATTCGCCGTTTTCGATTTCGTAAGCGTTTCCAACAGTTCTGATTAATTTACCAATATATTGTCCTTTTGATTTTGGGCTTTCCCAAGAACCAATAGAGCTGTGTCTTTCGTTTACAAAATAATCTGTATAACCACGGTTGAAAGTTCTGCTTAAAGAAGAATCAAAAGTATAAGTACATTTTCCCGAAGAAGCTTTGGTGTATTTATCACTTCCTGCGCCTTCTAAGTAGCTGTCTAATTTTTGTCGTAAATAAGAAACATTGTTTTTAACATAAACAACATCTTTTAATCTTCCTTCAATTTTAAAAGAAACAATTCCGGCCTCAATTAAATTCGGAATCTGATCAGAAATATCTAAATCTTTGATGGAAAGCAAGTGACTGTTTCGGATCAAAGTTTCTCCGTTTCCGTCTATTAAGTTATACGGTAAGCGGCAGTTTTGTGCGCAGGAACCGCGATTGGCACTGCGTTCTCCATTGGCCACACTCATATAACAGTTTCCACTGAAAGAAACACATAAAGCTCCGGTTACGAAAAATTCTAATTCGACATCAGCTTCGTCGTAAATGGTTTTAATTTGATGTAAATTTAATTCACGGGCTAAAACCACACGTTTGATTCCGGCATCTTTTAAGAATTTTATTTTGTCGGCATCACGGTTATTGGCTTGTGTGCTGGCGTGAAGTACGATAGGAGGCAAGTCCATTTCCATAATCGCCATGTCCTGAATGATCAGGGCATCAACACCAATATCGTACAATTCCCAAATCATTGAACGGCAAGTTTCCAGTTCGTTATCGTACAAAATGGTATTCATAACCACAAAAACCTGTGCATTAAAGAGGTGTGCATATTGTACCAATGCAGCTACATCTTCGATAGAATTGTTGGCATTCGAGCGTGCTCCAAATTGTGGTGCACCAATATAAACAGCATCGGCACCACTATTAATGGCTGCCATTCCTCCAATTAAATCCCTGGCAGGAGCTAATATTTCAATCTTCTTCTTCATTTTAAGTACTTTAGGCTTTTGTGGTATTCACGCAAAAAAGTTTGCAAAGTTCTTATAAATATTTCGAGTTTGCTAATACTGAGGTGATTTTTTTGGAATTGTTAACTTATATGGAATGATGCTGATTAAGAGTGCAGTTTATTTAAGATATTTAATAATTCCGGTTGTTTCGGATGTCTTTTTAAAATTGAATCGGTTCATAAATAAGTTGTACTACCCCGGATTTAAAAGTATTAGTTGTAATTAGTTTCAATTCAATTCGTTTTTTTAAGTCCTCAAATAACGGTTTGCCGCTTCCTAAAGCTACTGGATGAACGGATATTCGGTATCGGTCTATAAGGTTTAATTCGATGAATGTTTTGATGAGACCCGACCCACCGTACAACCAGATGTCTTTTCCGGATTGTTTTTTAATGTCATTTACTTTATTTAAGAGGTCAGAATTGATGAAAGTAACAGACTCTTCTTTTTTATTCTGACTGGAAAAAACATATTTGTTTTTGGAGTGTACTTCTTTCCAAAGTGATTTTTCGTCAGGACTTGCATTTTCATCGGGTTGATAGTTGCCCCACATATCATAACTAACTCTTCCATAAAAAATGGTGTCTATACTGGATAAAAAAACATCAAAATCCATATCATCGTCCATAATACACCAATCGGTTTCGCCATTAGGACCTTCAATAAAACCATCTAAAGTTACAGCCAGATCTAAAATTATTTTTCTCATTTGGGGATTTTGTTTTTATGTACTTTGATATAAAAATAGAGTATTTGAGATTTAATAAAAACTAAAAACGAATTAGTTTATTAACCAAGTCGTTTTTCTTCTCAGAAAATGGATTCAAATCGTAAAACGATCTTTTTTGTTTTAATTTCTGTGGAAGCTTTTTTTGATACTAGTTGCAAATTAGAATGTAGCCAGCAGATAGTTCAATCGTAAAAATTCCCATAAAATGTAAAAACTACTTTCTGTAACCTTTAGCCGATGAGTGTCGTCAAAGCTTTTATCAATCAGACTAAATAATCACAAAATGAAAATCTTCTTAAAATTGTTTATTGTTCTATTTCTAATGGCCTGTTCGGGACTGTCGGCTCAGAGTTTGGAAACCAAAATGGATCAATTAATTGCCTCAAAGTTTAAACCTGAAAACCCGGGAGCTGTTTTTCTGGCGGTTAAGAAAGGAAAAGTAGTGTATCGAAAAGCTTTTGGAATGGCCAATTTAGAAATGGGTGTTCAAATGCAGCCCGAATTTGTTTTTGAAATTGGATCGATGACGAAGCAATTTACGGCTGTTGCTGTTTTGATGCTGGCCGAACAGGGAAAGCTTAAACTTGATGATGAAATCACGAAGTTTATTCCCGATTATCCAACCAATGGCAATACGATTACCCTACATCATTTGTTAACACATACTTCCGGAATTAAAGATTTTACAAGTATGAAGGCTATAAAAGATATTGCCAGACGGGACTTGTCTCCAAAAGAACTGGTCGATTTTTTTAAGAATGAACCCGCTGATTTTAAACCCGGTGAGCAATACAAATATTGTAACTCAGGATATGTGCTTTTGGGGTATATTATTGAAATAGTATCCGGACAAACTTATGAAGCGTTTGTAACACAGCATATTTTTAAGAAAACCGGAATGGAAAATACCTATTATGCGAGCCATGATAAAATTATTAAAAACAGGGTTTCCGGTTATCGCGACCGCGAGGGGTATGTAAATGCAAATTATATTAGTTTTTCTATTCCGTATGCTTCCGGTTCGATATTATCAACTGTTGATGATTTGCTGAAATGGCAATATGCAATAAATGCGAATACCTTATTAAATCCTGCTTCTACAAAGAAAGCATTTGTAAATTACACGCTAAACAATGGGACAAATATTGATTATGGGTACGGTTGGCATTTAGAAAAAGTAAAAGATAAAATCGTTCGGGAACATGGGGGAAGCATCTTTGGTTTTAAATCAATGGGGGTTTATGAGCCGGAAGAACAAATTTATGTAGTGGGTTTAAGCAATTGTGAGTGTAATTCTCCAACTTCAATTACAAAAGATATAGCCTCGCTTTTAATGGACTAAATAAAAAAGGGCGTTTTCATTCGAAAACGCCCTTTTAGTTATTGTTTTATGGTATTATACAGTCAAAGCTTCTTTGATTCTGCGTAAGGCTTCTTTTAAGATATCGTCGCTTGTAGCATAAGAGAAACGGATACAATTTGGGTTTCCAAAAGCATCACCGGTTACAGTTGCTACGTTGGCCTCTCCTAAGAGATACATCGAAAGATCGTTTGCATCTTTAATTTCAGTTCCTCTTAAAGTTTTTCCGAAGAAAGAAGAAACGTCAGGGAAAACATAAAAAGCTCCTTCCGGAACGTTGATTTTTACACCTGGGATTTCTTTTAACAATCCTACTACTAAGTCTCTGCGGGTATGGAAAGCCTTAACCATGTGGTTCAATACACTTGGATCCGCTTCTACTGCTGTAATTGTTGCACGTTGTGCTACCGAATTTGCTCCAGAAGTTACTTGTCCCTGAATTTTTACACACGCTTTTGCGATGAATTCAGGAGCTCCGATGTAACCAATTCTGTATCCTGTCATAGCGAAGGCTTTTGCAACTCCGTTTACAGTAATTGTTTTTTCTAACATTCCCGGGATAGAACCGATGCTGCAGAAAGTTCCTGAGAAATTGATGTGTTCGTAAATTTCGTCAGCAACTACGTATATGTTTGGGTGTTTTTCCAGGACTTTTGCAAGAGCTGTTAACTCTTCGCGGCTGTATACAGATCCAGATGGATTACATGGAGAACTGAACCACATCATTTTTGTTTTTGGTGTGATGGCAGCTTCTAATTGTGCTGGTGTAATTTTGAAATCAGTATCTACAGAAGTAGGAACTTCAACAGGTACTCCTCCTGAAAGTTTTACGATTTCGAAGTAAGAAACCCAGTATGGTGCTGGTAAAATAACCTCGTCACCATCGTTTAACATTACTTGTGCAATATTGTATAAAGATTGTTTTGCTCCTGTAGAAACCACGATTTGAGATGGTTTGTACTCCAATCCGTTATCTCTTTTGAATTTTTTGCAGATTGCTTCTCTCAATTCTAAATAACCCTCTACCGGAGAATAAGTACTATAGTTTTCGTCTACTGCTTTTTTAACGGCTTCTTTAATAAAATCTGGTGTATTAAAGTCCGGTTCCCCTAAACTTAAACTGATAATGTCTTTTCCCTGTGCTTTTAATTCACGCGCTAAAGCAGCCATTGCTAAGGTTTGTGATGTCGCTAAGTTGTTGATTCTGTCTGAAAGAATATGATTCATTATAAAATTTTTGAATGTCCTTAATTTCAACTTTAATTAAGGAAGGTTAATGATTAATAGTTTCTTATTTTATGCTAACTCTGGTTTTGCTCCAAGGTCTCTTAAGTGTTTGTAGTGCGCTAGTACAGCTCCTCTCATGGTTTTGAATTCATGATAAGGCAAATTGCATTCGATGGCAGTTTGTTTTACAATTTCAGCAATTTTTCCGTAGTGAATATGACTGATATTTGGAAAAATGTGGTGTTCGATCTGATGATTTAGTCCTCCTGTAAACCAGTTGATCACTTTGTTTTTTGGAGCGAAATTAGCAGTTGTGTACAATTGGTGAATGGCCCAGGTGTTTTCTATTTCTCCATCTTCATTTGGTACAGGGTTTGAAGTTTCCTCTACTACGTGTGCCAATTGAAAAACAATACTTAAAATTAATCCGGCAGTGTAATGCATTACAAAGAATCCGATAACTACTTTCCACCATATTACACCTAAAATCATTGGCAAAGCCATCCAGATCAAAATGTAGATTATTTTGGTAATCACTAAAACAGTCCATAACTTGGTTGGACTTTGTGGTGCTCCGTAGGATAGTTTTCTTTTTAAATAATCCTTCATCTGTTTGAAATCGGTTGTAAGAGCCCAGTTAAACGTCAGTAGACCGTATAAGAAGAAAGAATAATAGTGTTGAAATTTATGAAAACGACGCCATTCTGCGTTTTGCGTGAAGCGGATAATTCTTCCGGCATCAAGATCTTCATCATGACCGTGAATGTTGGTATAAGTATGGTGAAGTACATTATGCTGTACCTGCCAGTTGTGAACATTTCCGGCTAAAATATAAATACTTCCTCCCATGATTTTGTTGATCCATGATTTAGAAGAGTAGGAGCCGTGATTTCCGTCGTGCATCACATTCATTCCAATTCCGGCCATTCCAACTCCCATTAGGATGTTTAGCAGTAATTGCGCCCAGAAAGGCATATTAAGTGTTAGAATTAAAAAGTACGGCGTTAGAAAAACGGCAAAAAGAATAACAGCTTTTAAATGCAGCTTCCAGTTTCCTGTTTTCTGAATGTTGTTCTCTTTGAAGTAATTGTTTACTCGTGAGTTAAGTGTTCTGAAGAACTTCAGATTGTCTTGCTTAGCAAATGTAGGCGCAGTGTTATTCATAATTATTTTAAATAGGTTTCAAAGGTAATTATTATAAATTTTCAATTTGCAAAATTGAGTTAAATATTTCAATCGTAAAGTAGTACTTTTGTTAAAAAATTAGAGCAATGGATGAGATATTGAAATATTTTCCAGATTTGACCGATCTTCAAATCGAACAATTTCAAAAATTAGACTTTTTATACCACGACTGGAATGAAAAAATCAATGTGATTTCAAGAAAAGACATTGATGCCTTATATACAAAACACATTTTGCATTCGCTTGGAATTGCAAAAATTATGAAGTTTGAACCAGGAGCTACTGTTCTGGATGTTGGTACTGGTGGCGGATTTCCGGGGATTCCATTAGCGATTCTTTTTCCTGAAACCCGTTTTTATCTGATTGATGTTATTGCCAAAAAAATTAAGGTGGTGCAAGGAGTGGTAGATGCATTAGAGTTAAAAAATGTGAAAGCAGAACAAAAGCGTGCTGAGCTGGTAAAAGGCGACTTTGATTTTATTGTGAGTCGTGCCGTAACGAACATGCCTGATTTTGTTTCTTGGATAAAAGATAAAATAAAGAAACAGCATAAGCATACCTTAAAAAATGGAATTCTGTATTTAAAAGGTGGAGATCTGACAGAAGAACTGGCTTCTTTTCCTAAAGCTACTTTGTATGATTTGTCAACGATTTTTGAAGATGAATTTTTTGAAACCAAAAAAGTAGTACACCTGCCTTTGAAGTTTACGGTTTAATTCCTGAAAAGACTAACCCAATAATGACTGCCTGTTTTAGCGTCATTATTGGGTTTTGTGTTTAAATCCGTGTATCATGATTAAGAAACTTTTCTAGACAAATGCAAAAACGGATTGGTTTTATGGTTTACGTTTTGCATGTATTTATGAAAGGCTTTTTCCGATGCGGCAATGGTATACTGAAACTTAGGGTTAAAGAAAAAATCACGGCATATTAAAGGTTCATTATTAGAATCGTATACTTTTTCGTCGGTTTCATCCAGATTTTCATCTTTGTAAGGGCAAGGGTACAGATGGTTTAATTGTATAATGATCGTATTGAACCATTTGTCAAAGTTTTTCTTCTTTGGCGTGATATGACGGGCAAGTAATACAAGTCCCAGAATTTCATTTTGCAAAAAGTAAGATCCTTTTCTGTACCTTACATCAATCATTCTTACGGCCATGTGGGCAGCCCACAAAGGTCCATCTATAGGGCCTGAAGCCGGTATGTCAAAATTAGTATCAAATAATAATGGATCTGTTAATTCCGGATTTTTGATCGAATACCAGAGTGCCTCAATTCGTTTTTCCGTATCGTTGATACTGGTTCTGTTCCCTACAAAACGCCAGTGTATCCATTCCAGTAATGCGGCACTAAGCCCTACCGTTGCTTTGTGATTAATACTTGACAATATTTTTTCAAGGTCCTTATTTTCTTCTAAAGGATCTAAGAATTTTTCCATCTTCTTTTTGTTCCAGGTAAAATCAATGGGATGCCCGATGTGTTTTGAATTTAAAATAATCTGCGGTGCGTTTTTTAAGCTTTTCATAAGTCAATTTGGTTTGTTGGTTGATTTACTTTTTTTTGACCCATAGGTCGGGTAATAATTGGTTATGAAGTTTGTTTTTTAGTTAAAATTTAGGTCGTTGTATGCGCAATTATAAAGCAAATTTATGTTGAGTTTTTCTTTTTTTATGTAATAGGAAGACATATAACTATCACGATAAGACAAAGTTTTTATCTTTAATAAATCCGAATAAAATTGAAAGAAAAAACTTAATTTTTAATAAAATGTCAAGATTTTTTTGTAGGTTAATACTTTTGAAAATGAATTGATGTTGTTTTTGCTACAAGTTGGAAAAAATAGAAAAGAGTTGAGGTTCCTCTAAAAATGGATTTTTTGATGTTTCAGAGGTCATAATTCGCGAACGAACGTCATTCATCCTCAGTTATCTTTCGCTGGTGTACTTTTATTTGCTCAATCTCTGTTAGAGGGATATCTTTACTACAGCATAATCACTTTTGGCTTGAGAATAATGGCAAAATTATCGACATATTGGAAAATTCAGCTCACAGGGTGGACCGCAACGTCTTTGTATTGGGGAATTTCGGCCTTCCTTGGCAGTACTTTTATGTGGACGATTGGTATAGCCGATTTTGTACTGGATGTCTGTATCGGTATTGTATTGACCCATCTTTATCGAAACTTTGCTTTAAAAAAGGGTTGGAATAAATTAAGTCTCAAAAAGTTGATTCCTAAAATAATAGGGAGTGTTTTGGTACTTTCCTTATTGTATATGTTTTTGATTGTGGGAAAATTGTATCTGGTACGGTTGTTTGTTTTAAAAAGTACCTCCATTTCGTTTATTTCGTTTTTACAATCAACACAGCTGCAGGTTTTTATTACGGGTACCAGGCTGATGTCTATTTGGGTGCTGGCGTATCACCTTTATCATTATTCAAGACTTGAGATAGAAACGGTAAAAGAAAATGCACGATTGTCAGTTATCGTAAAAGAAGCACAGCTAAGTAATCTGAGCGCACAGCTTAATCCGCATTTCTTTTTTAACTCATTAAATAGTATTAAGTTTTTGGTGTTAGAAGATCCGCATTCGGCGAGACGGGCCATTGATCTTTTGTCTGAGCTGTTGCGGAATTCTTTAAACAATAATATTGGTCAACTGGTACATTTAACTGACGAAATTAATCTGGTCAGGGATTATTTGGAATTGGAAAAAATACGATTTGAAGAACGTTTGCAAGTAAAAATTGAAGTCGCTACAGCTTTATCAGAGCATTTGGTTTTACCTTTAAGTATTCAGACTCTGGTTGAAAATGCGATTAAACATGGAATTGAAAAAAGAAAAAAGGGAGGCTTTGTTGCTGTAAAAGTAGAGCAGGAGAGCGATCTTGTAAAAATCAGCGTTCAAAATTCAGGGAAACTTAGTAAAGAAATTCAGAATTCTTCCGGCATCGGATTGAATAATCTGAGAGAGAGATTGCTGTTGCAGTACAAAGGAAAAGCTTCTTTTGAAATAAAAGAAATGCAGGACGAAACAGTTTTGGCAACTATTTTACTACCATCGGCATGAAAAAGATAAAAGTTATTATAGTAGACGACGAACGTCTGTCGAGAGAAGAACTCAAAAGGGCCTTACAGTCCTACGATGATTTTGTACTTATAGGAGAGGCCGGAAATGCTGATGAAGCAAAGAGTCTGATTGAGGAAAAAATGCCCGATCTGATCTTTTTAGACATTCAGATGCCTGAAAAATCCGGGTTCGATTTATTAGAGTCACTCGATAGTGCACCGGCAGTATTATTTACAACAGCTTACAACGAATATGCCGTGCAGGCTTTTGAAGTAAATGCTTTAGATTATCTCATGAAACCCATCAGGGAAGAACGTTTTGCAAAAGCAATCGATAAAATAAGAAACGCTTTATCCGGAAAGCCTTCTTTTAGTGATGCTGCAGCAAAAGACCGAAAAATTTTCATCAAGGATGGGGAGAAAAGATTCTTTATTCAATTGGACGAAATTTACCTGATCGAGTCGCTTGAAAATTATACCAGACTTTTTTTTCAGGACAAAAAAGCGCTTCAAAGACGCTCTCTTCGTCAATGGGAAGAGATGCTGGATGAAAATGTTTTTTTTAGAATAAACCGAACTGAAATTATAAACACCAATCACATTCAGGAAGTTAACCGAACCGCTGAGGGCAGACTGGAAGTGAAATTAAAAACGGGTGAACGATTAGAAGTTTCAAACCGTCAGGCCGTGAAATTTAAAAATCTCAATGGGATTTAATTAAAAAAGAAAAACTCATTCTTTTTAAATCGCTATAGCAAAAGAAGAGGTTACATAAAGGAAGCCGTTTTTAGAGGTACTAAAAACAGCAGGACGCAGTGTGTTGTATTTGGAATAAAATTCCGGAAAAATAAACCCCAGATTAGATACCACTGCTTCTTTTAAAATTTAAACAGAACTATTTAAAACGAACAACGCAATGAAATTAATTCTTAAATTGGTGTTTTTTACTTTTTCAATAATCAACACCTATGCGCAGCAGACAAGCGTGACAAGATCAAAGGATCTGGAAAGTGCTTATGACATTCAGGACAGTGTGATGATTAAAACCAGAGACGGGGCATTACTATCGGCGATGGTGGTACGAAAAAAAGGAGTTTCTGCTCCCCAACCCGTGATCTATCAGCATACCATTTATGTCAGAGAGAAAGGAAGAGATCTTGCCTCCTTAAAAACAGCAGCAGACCATAATTATGTGGGTGTTATGGCCTATTCGAGGGGGAAACGATTCAGTCCGGATACCATATCGCCGTATGAAAACGAGACGACAGACACTTATGATGTTATCGACTGGATCAGTAAACAAAAATGGTGTAATGGAAGTGTAGGGATGTATGGCGGCAGTTACAATGGTTTTACACAATGGGCAGCCTGCAAAAAAATGCATCCGGCACTTAAAACGATCGTGCCCTCTGCCGCCAGCCGACCGGGAATGGGACTACCCATGGAAAATAATGTTTTTATAAACCCCAATTACGAATGGGCGTTTTATGTAGGGAATAATAAATACCTGGATACGGTGGCAGGAAATGACAGGCAGCGTTTTAGAAGAATGACTTTTAGATGGTGGGAGACAGGAGCTGCTTACAGAAAAATGGACAGTATTGATGGTGTTCCCAATAAGTTTTTCCAGAAATGGCTGGCACATCCTTCCTTTGATGCCTACTGGCAGAAAATGGCACCGTACGGAAAAGATTTTGCACAGATCAATATCCCTGTTTTAATTTTTGATGGGTATTATAATGATTCGCAGAATTCAAGTTTGTATTTTGCAAGAGAGCTTCAAAAGTACAATCCAAAAACACCGGTTTACGTCGTGATTGGGCCATACGGTCATTTTGGTTCCCAGACTGGAGGAGAAACTATTGTGAATGACTACAAAGTCGATTCGACAGCGATAATCAATGTGAGGAAAATAACCTATGAGTGGTTTGATTACATTCTGAAAAACGGGACCAAACCGCAAATGCTGAAAGACAAAATAAACTATGAAGTAATGGGAGCCAATGAATGGCGAAGCGCTCCTTCTTTGGATAAAATGGCCAATGGTTTTATTAAATTGTATTTGACGGATCATAAGTCGGGTGATTTTTACGCGTTAGAAGATCGTAAGCCAGCGCAAAGTAAATACCTGTATCAGGAAGTTGATTTTGCCGACAGAAATACGCAAAACAATGATTACTACCCGAGCCCGGTTATCCGTAAAGAGATTGAGACCAGTAATGGTTTTACCTTTATTAGTGCGCCTTTTAAAGAGTCAATGCTGGTTAACGGATCATTTTTAGCCGAGATAAAAGCGAGTATCAATAAAAAAGATATGGATTTTGGCGTCACTTTGTATGAGGTTATGCCAAACGGGGAATATTTTCATTTGTCTTATTTCATAGCGCGTGCGAGTTATGTAAAAGACAGTACAAAAAGGAATTTACTGAAGCCTGGCCAAATCGAAATCATGCCTTTTTCAAATACACATTTGGTGAGTAAACAATTGAGTAAAGGAAGCCGATTACTGGTTTCGATCAATGTGAATAAAAATTCCTATGCGCAATTGAATTACGGAACAGGAAAAGAGGTGAGTGATGAAACGATTAAAGATGCGAAGGAGCCTTTAAAAGTAAAATGGTACACGGATAGTTTTATACAGGTTCCAATCTGGAAATAAAATATCCCGTAAAAACAAAAGCCGAATCTTAATGAAAAGATTCGGCTTTTTTATAGGGACAAAGTTTCTAACTTGAAACCTGAAACTTGAAACAAAATTAACCCAAGAATGGGTATCTGTAATCTTCCGGAGTTACAAACGTTTCTTTGATTGTTCTTGGAGATGCCCAACGCAATAAGTTCAATGCAGAACCTGCTTTATCGTTAGTTCCTGAAGCTCTTGCTCCACCAAACGGCTGCATTCCTACAACGGCTCCTGTTGGTTTGTCGTTGATGTAGAAGTTACCTGCAGCATTTTGCAATTTCACTGTAGCTACTTCAATAGCATAACGATCCTGGCTAAATACTGCTCCGGTTAAAGCATATTCAGAAGTAGTATCCACTAATTCTAAAGTCTCTTCCCATTTAGTATCTTCGTAAACATAAATCGTGATTACCGGTCCGAACAATTCGGTTTCCATGGTAGTATATTTTGGGTTTGTCGTTACAATAACGGTTGGCTCAATAAAGTATCCAACTGATTTATCGTAATTTCCTCCAACGATGATTTCAGCATCAGCGTCTTTTTTAGCCTGGTCGATGTAACTTGCTAATTTATCAAAAGAACCTTCGTGAATAACTGCTGTGATGAAGTTTCCAAAATCTTCCGGAGAACCTATTTTGAAAGATTTCACATCCGCAATTAATTGTTCTTTTACAGCTGGCCATAAACTTTGTGGGATATAAGCTCTTGAAGCTGCAGAACATTTTTGTCCTTGAAATTCAAATGCACCACGAACAATTCCTGTAGTCACTTGTTTTACGTTAGCGCTTGGGTGTGCAATGATAAAATCTTTACCACCAGTTTCTCCAACGATTCTTGGGTAGGTTTTGTAATGGTGAATGTTAGCACCAATTTTAGCCCAGATATCTTTAAATACGTGAGTTGATCCTGTAAAGTGGACTCCAGCAAAATCGCGGCTTGCCAATACAGTATCAGTAATCATTAAAGCATCACCAAAAACAACATTGATAACTCCGTCAGGAACACCTGCTTCTTTGAAAATATCGATGATGATTTTTGCAGAGAAAACCTGACTGTCGCTTGGTTTCCAAACTACAACGTTACCCATCATCGCAGCACTTGCAGGAAGATTTGCCGCAATAGCAGTAAAGTTGAAAGGAGTAATGGCGTAAACAAAACCTTCAAGAGGTCTGTATTCTAAACGATTCCAGGTTGTAGAATCTGATTTTGGCTGATCTCCGTAAATCTGAGTCATAAATTCTACGTTGTAACGTAAAAAGTCAATTAACTCACAAGCAGCATCAATTTCTGCCTGGTGAATATTTTTAGACTGACCAATCATTGTTGCAGCATTAATGCGGGCTCTGTAAGGTCCTGCAATAAGTTCAGCAGCTTTTAAGAAAATAGCAGCACGTTGTTCCCATGCCATATTTGCCCATGCTTTTCTTGATTCAAGAGCGTTGGCAATTGCTTTTTCGATATGTTGTTTTTCAGCTAAGTGATACGTTCCTACGATATGTTTATGATCGTGAGGAGCTGAAATTGTTCTTGTATTTCCAGTTCTGATTTCTTCGCTTCCGATGTATAACGGCACGTCGATTTTAGAGTTCCACAAAGTAGTGTAAGCTGCCTGTACTGCTGCTTTTTCTGGTGAATTAGGTGCGTATCCTTTTACCGGCTCGTTTACCGCTTTTGGTACGTGAAAGAATCCTTTTAGCATGTTATTTAAAATTAGATAATTAGACAATTTAAGGGTTAGATGATTTGATTGTTACGAATAATCTAAAGCCGTACAAAAGTACAAAGGATAAATTAATAATTTGATAATTTTGTGATTAAGATAACGATAAAATAGTGTGTTTTTGAAGAAATTAAGAGGGCATCCGTTGGAAACAGCAATCAAAAATTGAAATAAGATGCTTTTTTCTATAGGGTGCAACCTCCTTTATCGGAACAGAAGTGAAATACTTTAGAATGTTAAGTTGTCGTATAAGTTTAGACAAATAAGAAAAACAATATCTCAGAATCTTCAAGAGTTTCGGTTTCTCTGATTTCTTCTTTATTGATGTAGATTAAATCTCCTGCGTTCATTTCTACTTTTTCTCCACTTTGTGTATAAACGAGTAATTTTCCTGAGATTAATAAAGAAAACTCATGTGAATCTAAGGTTTTAAACGGAAGGATTTCTCCTTTTTTCAGAAACACAGATCTACAAGAGGCACGAACATTACTTTCGCTTTTCTCAAAAATGTATTTCATATAATACTCTCCGGTTTTTGGGAAAGTTAGTTTTTTTATTTCCATAATCAATTATTTTTAGTCCAATCTGATTTTTAGTGGATCGGCGCTGTTTTTACTTGTAATTATAATGTTCTGATGCCTGCTCTTTGGTAATGTATTCGTTTTTTAAATCTTTTTCGATTTTTTGAATGGGTCTGTTTTCAGGATTACCATATCCTCCGCCGGTTGCAGTGACCAATTTTACTTTGTCTCCTTTATTGAGTTTTACGTTGGTTACAATATTGTAATCTTCTATCGTACCGTCTGTTCTAATTACTGTAAAATAATTATAACTTCCTTCTTTTCCTCCATTTAACCCCCAGGGTGGAATCGAATATCCTAAAAAAGCACCGGTTAAAAACGCTTCATCGGATAAAACTTTAAAAGTAAGATACTGTCCGTTTCCTCCTTGAAATTCGCCATAACCGCCACCTTCGTTATGAAAAGTATATTCTTCAACCATAATACCGTATTTGCGTTCTCTGGTTTCTGCCGGAATATTATAAGATTCTCCGTGGGCATAAGAAAACTGACCTTTGTTGCCATCATTAAAAGCACTCGCTCCCCATCCGCCTGACAACGATTCGGCTTGTACATAAAATTCATTGGTTACAGGGTGAAAACCTGAAATGTAGGTCACACATACCGATCTGAAATGTCCCGCAGGTAGTTTGTCAGGCACTATAGGACCTAATGTTTTTAGAAGTAAATCAATGGCAGTCAGAAATATCTCATAATAAACAGAAGTTGCGGCAGGGGCACTTGCGCTCACCATTGTATTATCCGGACAGATTAGTTTTACATGGGAAAATGAACCATTATTTGCCGGTAGAGTAGGTGTAGTAATAGATTTGAATGCTGCCCTGACAGCGGTTTCCAAACCTGTTCGGGATAAATTTAAAGGACCTTTTAATTGTTCGTGAGAGCCGGTAAAGTCACAAATCATACTAGTGTCTGTAATTTCTATTTTTAATTTTAAAGGAAAAGGACCATTCCCGAAACCATCATTTTCTATCCAGCCCGTATTTTTGTAAATGCCATTCGGAATTTTTTGTAATTCCAGCAAACTTATTCTTTCACCATACTCCATAAATTCAACAGCGGCTTTTTCGTAAGCTTCCAAACCATATTTTTCGATAAGTTTGATAATATTGTCTCCTCCAACATTATTGGCGGCAATACAGGAATAAAGATCACTCAAAGTACTTTTTGGAAGTCTGACATTTACTTCCAGCATTTTGATCAAACTTTCATTTAGGACCCCCTGATCTTTTATTTTTACAAAAGGAAAATGTAATCCTTCCTGATAAATCTCGGTAGAAACAGTAGAAACAGATCCTGGGTTTGTGCCTCCAATATCAGTCCAATGAGATTTGTTTATGGTAAAGGCGACTCTTTTTCCCTGATAAAAAATAGGCGTAATGATAGCAATGTCAGATAAATGAGTTCCACCACCAACATAGGGAGTATTAGCGATGATAACATCTCCTTCTTTTAAGGGGGCGTCTTTATATTGTTTTAATGTTTCTTCAACAACAAGGCTCATGGCAGCAAGAAAAGTAATAACCCCGTTTCCCTGAGCCAAAAGTTTTCCATCACCATCTGTAATGCCAACAGCATAATCTAAAGCCTCATATATAATTGGGCTCATACTTGTTCTTTGAATAGTTTCAAACATAGATTCGCCAATAGCTATTAATGAATCCTGAATGATATCGGAAGTGAATTTATCTAAGCTCATTTTTTATTTTTTTTACAGATAATAATATTTGCGTAATCATCAACACTACATTCACAATTGGGAGGAATTACAGTTGAAGTTGAGTTTTCAACAATAATTGCGGGGCCCTGAATAACCATATTTGGACTTAGTTTTTCCCGGTCGTAAAAATGACTTAGGAAGATACCTTGCTGGTCAAAATCTACATTTTCTGTTGTGATTAATGCATCTTCAACAGAGGTGTTTTTTGCTTCAACTTTTCCGATGAGAGGTTTGTTTACTTTTACTTCCGCAACTAAATGATAATTTACAATTTCGATAATAGTATCCTCAAGTTTAAAAGTGTATCTTTTTTGATGTAAGAGATGAAAATCATCCTGGATTTCTTTAAGGTTTAGCTTTTTTACATCATTTAGTTTTAGTTTAACAGAATGTTCCTGACCGTTATACCTTAAGTCTAAATAATATTCAAAATGAATGACTTCTTTTTCGTAGTTATCTTTTTTGTAAGCATGGATAGACTCCTTTTCCATTTCGTCAAAAACCTTTTGAAGCGAGTTCAGGTTGGTTTGTTTTAAATCTAAAACATCTGTACGAATGTAATCTCTTCTCAGGTCAGACATCAACATGCCAAATGCTGAAAATACACCTGCATTTAGGGGGATAATTACTTCTGGTATTTGTAATTCTTCAGCTAAGTAAGCGCCATGCATAGGGCCTCCGCCTCCAATAACAACCAAAGAAAAGTCCCTTGGATCGTATCCTTTATTGACCGAAACGCTCTTTAAAGCATTAACCATATTAGAATTTGCAATGCGAATAATACCTCTTGCAATTTCTGCAGTAGACATCTTCAATTCTTTTTGAAGCGGTGCTGCTGCTTTTTCTATATTGTCAAAATCGGGTTTTAACTCACCACCAAGAAAATAGTCTTTGTGAATTCTGTTGCAAATTACATTGGCATCTGTTGTAGTTAGCGAAGTTCCTCCTTTTCCATAAGAAGAAGGTCCTGGGCTTGCACCCGCACTATGAGGGCCAACCCGCATTTTTCCACCGGAATCTATCCAGGCAATACTACCGCCTCCATTTCCTATTTCGACAATATCGATAACAGGGGTTAAGATGGGAAATCCGGCTTGTGTTTTTGTTTTTTCGATATTATAAGTCGTTACAATTTTTGGTACTCCATTTTCAATCAAAGAACATTTTGCAGTTGTGCCACCAATGTCTAAAATAATTAAGTTTTGTTTGTTTATAGTTCTGCCCAGCACAACGCCACCCAGCATACCGCTTGCTGGACCCGATTCGATAAGCGTTATAGGGTTCGCTTTTACATCATCAACCGTTGTTATGCCGCCGTTGGATTGCATGATATACAAGTTATGATGGTATCCCTGTTTTTGAAGGTTATGGGCTAGATTATTTAAATATTTTGTGGCGATAGGCTTAACATAAGCAGATAACACAGTTGTGCTGGTTCTCTCATATTCGCGCCACTCTCTTGTCACTTCGTGTGATGCAATAACCTGAATCTGCGGGTATTTTTGTTTTATAATTTCGCACAGTTTTTTTTCATGAATAGGGTTTTTGTAGGCATGTAATAAGCAAATGGCTATCGATTCGACCCCTTCATCAATAAAATAATGCAATAAATCATCGATGTTGTCTGTGTTTAGAGGAGTTACAATTTCGCCTAAATAATTAATGCGTTCTTGTATTTCCTGACGCAGGTAACGTTCTACAAAAGGAGCTTCTTTTTTGAAATTGAAGTTGTATAAATCGGGTCTTGTTCCTCTGCCTATTTCTAAAACGTCTCTAAATCCTTGTGTTGTAATTAAGGCCGTTTTAGAACCTTTTCGTTCTGTAATTGCATTAATTACAACGGTTGTACCATGAGCAAAAAATTCGATTGTACTTAAATCCAGTTCGATTTTTTTTATAGCGTTTAGTATTCCTTTTTCAAACTCCCCAGGAGTAGTACTTGCTTTTGATACTTTTACATTGGTAACTTCTTTGTTCTTTTTATCATAGTCAAAGAAAACTAAATCGGTAAAAGTTCCTCCTATGTCTGTTGCAACTCTCATATGATGTTGTATTGGGTTTTTATAAAATGATTTTTGGTTCTGGTTAGAATTTATACGATACATCTAAGCCCACAGTAGCTGGAGTACTTGGAAATCTTAAATTGTTAAAGCCAAACTCGGCCGTAGGAAAAAATTCGGTATTGTATTTTGTGTTAAAAATATTATTTGCCCAAAGGGTTAATCCAAAATTGCTGAGGTTTAAATTTACTCTGGCGTTGACAAGGGTAAAAGGTTCCTGTTTGTAATGTTCAAGAGAGTCCCAGAATTGTTCCCCTCTATGATCTGCATTTACATAAAACCCTAAAGTTGATTTTTCGCTCAATGCAAAATTCGCATTACCACCAACCTGAATAGTACTTTTTATAGTATATGGAGATGTGTTTCCGCTAATGTCAATTGTTTTATAAGTAGCATAATCAAAAGCCGCAGCATTCGTTAATTGGTTGTAACTTCCTTTTTCGATTTTACCATTATTAAAGCCTAAACTTGTAAAAAAGTCCAGGTTATTAGTCGCTTTAAATTTGATTTCAGATTCAAATCCGGATATTTTTACTTTGTCCAGATTGTAAATGCCCAGTACAGAAGGGGTAAGGGGAATAAAGGTATATTGCTGCTGATTTTTGAAATTGATTTGATAAAAAGCATTATTAAAAATGATTCGGTTATTCAAAAAGCTGGTTTTAAGACCAATTTCATAATTATTCGTAAATTCAGGTTGGTACTCTTTTTCAAATTTTATCGTTTTGGCCGAGTTAAATCCGCCACTTCTGTATCCTTTTCCATAATTTACATAGCCTAAAACAGTTTCAGAAAATTGATAAGCTAAGGAAAGTTTAGGCTGCCAAACGGTAATGTCGTTTTTTGAAATCGTATTAGAGATATGTGCTTTGTTTTCGAGCTTATCATTGTCAACACGTACTCCGGCTGATGCTGTTAATTTTGAAGTTATTTTGTAATCACCAAAAACAAATGCTGCAAATGTTTTGATCGTATTATCGTCATTGTTACCCACCAAGGGTTTGGTGTCGTACTTGGCATTTGCTGCAGAAGCGTCTGTAAAACCGCCTTCGTAAAACGTTTTATTCAAAAAAGTCGAAGTGTTTAGGTAGCGCTTACTATTCTGAAATAAGGTTCCAACGGTATAATTAAATTTAGAGTCTTTAGAATCTTTAGAAGTAAGTCTGAATTCCTGACTAAAAGTATCAGAGTCAGAATCCTGTGATACCTTGCTGAAGGCATATTGAGAATAATCATTTTCTCCAATATAATATCTTCTGGTAGCGTTAAAAGAAGTCACCGATTGAAATTTTACTTTACTTAAATTTCCTTCAATTTTTAAACTGCTTAAAGAGTTAGATAATTTTGAGTCTCCCATAACATCACTAAAAGGTTCGTGGGAATAATCGTTGTCTGCGAGAGGAGGAATAGACGTTTTAAAGATATCTGTTTTGGTAACATAATAATTTCCGCCAGCTTTAACTTTAAAATTGTCCTGAACAAAGGTTGCAGACCATTGCGAGTTAAACACATATTTTAATTTTGCGCGAATATTAAATTCTTTAGAAAAGTCAACCTTTTTATTTAAAAAAGTATTGTTTATGAGTCCGTCAAATGACTTATAACCACCCAATACACTATAATAAAACTTATTTTTCACAAGTGGTCCGGAAGATGAAAATCTTGCGCCATACAAACCCCCATTTCCTGTCGAGAGTGTAATTTTGTTCTTGTATTTATTTGTAGGGTCTTTAGTTGTGATGTTAATAGCTCCTGCAATGGCGTTTTTCCCGTATAAAGTTCCTTGCGGACCTTTTACAAATTCCAGTAACTCTAAATCATATAATGACATATTCATAGCACTTGCATCGGGCAATGTCATTCCGTCGATCACAACGGCAACAGGAGATTCTCCATTTCGTATTTGCGAAATCCCCCTTACGGTAAGAAAGTTAACTCCGGGCTGCTGTGCCTGATTAAAAGTTACATTTGAAATTTGAGAGGTAAAGGTTTGTATATTATTAATTCCATTGGCTTCAATAGTCTGGGCATTTACAGCAACCGTCGTTTCCGGCAAACTTTGTATCGATTGCAGTCTTACTCTGGCTCTACTGGCCAAAGAGCCAAATCCTTTAATCGTAACTTCCTTCAGTTCATTTTCATTTTGTTCTAAAGTGATGTTTACTATAGAACCTTCAATAGA
>JAHEZJ010000051.1 GCA_023251135.1 Flavobacterium sp.
GCAACGGCAAATGTATTGAGCATCGCGGAGCTTTGTCCGTCCAAGACTGTGACATTTGTTTCGTCGTATCTTGCTTTTAAGAATAATGTTTTGCCTGTATCGTTTTTAACATCTGAATTTAGCGTTCGGACTATTTTTGTTCTGTGAATTTCAGAAAGCCCAATTCTGTTTCTGATGGCCGGATAAACATAGATATAAAAATTAGTCAGGGATGAAGCCGGATTTCCGGGTAAAGCAAAAACTAAGGTTCCATTTTTGGATCCAAAAAACATCGGTTTCCCCGGTTTTTGGTTGATTTTATAAAAATGTTCATTGACATCATTGTGCAATAAAGCTTCTTTGACAAAATCATAATCTCCGACCGAAATTCCGCCAGAAACTAAAACAATGTCATATTTTTTTAAAATCTCTTTTAATGACTTTTTTGTCGCTTTCAGATCGTCTTTTACGCGATAAACTTTTGTTTTGCTTATTCCTGCCGTTTCAAGAGCAGCCTGAAGCATAACGGAATTACTTTCGTAAATTTTTCCCTTTTTTAGTTTTTCACCAGGTTTTACTAATTCATTTCCTGTTACCAAAATGGCCACTTTCGGTTTTTTGTACACTTCAATTTCTGTGATTCCTAAACTGGCCAAAAAACCAATTGCCGCAGGGGTTATTAAAGTTCCTGCTTCAAAAACAACATGATCTTTCGCAATTTGTTCTCCTTTTAAGCGAACATTTGTACCTTTTGAAGGCATAACAGCAATCAAAATAGAATCTTTATTGGCGATCACATGCTCCTGCATTACTACCGTATCTGCATTATCAGGTACAAAAGCACCGGTAAAGATTCGGACTGCTTCATTGGCCTTTAATTTCAAATTGGAATGATCGCCTGCCTGAGAAGTACTTACGATATCGTACTGATGTTTTATACTGTGAATAAAAGCATAGCCATCCATCGCCGATTGACGAAACGGCGGCATATCGATTGGCGAAATCACCTTATTGGCCAAAACATAACCCAATGCTTTGCGTATCGCTATTCGCTTCGTGGGCATTTTGACACAGTTCGCTTCAACTCTTTGTAATGCTTCTTCAACTTTAATCATAACTGTTGTTTTTTAAGCAAAAAACACTTTTTGTAAAAACATAAATTTTTACTTCTCACAAGTCTCTCTTATCACTTTTTTAAGAATATAAATTTAGCTTAATTCTTTGGATTACTCCCCGAAAAAATCAAATAGCTTTTTAGGATCGGAGGTTTTGGTTTCTTTGTTCCGGAAATTTCCTTTCAGACGATCCTACAACCTATAAAATTACGCACAACTTAACACACAAACAACTAATTCACAATACTTTAATTAATTTCTCTACTTCATTATCCCACCTCAACCTAAAATGCATTTGCCGACCATCAATCTTATAATAAAGTCGTGGCTATAAAAGTTACGTATTTAAAAAAAATCTTCTTTTGAAGACTCCAATGACTTTTAGCTGACGTTTTTACCTTATTTTAAAATGAGATAAGATCTTAAAAATTAGAAAATTAAGTATAAAGTACTACATTTTTTAATTAGAGAAATAGACGCTTATACTTTTTTTTAACATCTTGCCGAAAATTGTAATTCACTGAAAAACAAACAATTAACTTATTTTTATAGCTAAAAAACACCTCAAACTTTTATCTTTTTCAAAAAAAAAGAAGCAAACTTTTGGTTTTTATTATATTAAAATTAACTTTGTCTATAGGATTAGTAGAGTTTAAAATAATATTTGAAACCAAAAAAATTATATTTTGAAAACAACCGAAAGCATATCGTATTACATTTTTCCTAAAAAATATACTTATAACACTTTTTGTTATATGTGCTTCTGTTGCTAAATCTCAGCCTTTTTTCGTTTGTATCCGATTCCATTTTTGTACCGAATCATTTTAAAAACGAATTTTTAAATACACCACAAAATCTTTATTGAAATTTCCAAGTCGGTTTGATGCATTCATTTGTATCAAAAGGAGTACTGAAACTATACCTATACTTTAAAAAGAAAATAATTAACAACTAAAAAAAACAAAATGAAAAATATGCAAGGCTGTTGCTGTAAATAAAAAAAGCCATTTCTGCGGCAACAGAAATGGCGAGGCTTAAAGAACATTTATCACTAAATCAAGAATACCGTCAGAGAGTTGAAAATTCAACTTTCAGGGCTTCTTGTTAATTACTTAAACCAGTACAAAGAAATGAAAAAAAAATTAAAAATATACTCATTCCTGTTTCTCCTGCTGCTATCGGCAGGAATTAATGCCCAAAATACAACCCCACTTATACAGTCGAAATTGGATGGAACAGTGGTAGACGACATCACCAACCAGCCTATTATTGGCGCTTCTGTTGTTATTAAAGGAACTACACATGGTGTTCAGACGGACGCCGAAGGAAAATTTTACTTTCAAACCGGACAGAAATTCCCTTATACTTTAATCATAAGCTACATCGGATATAAAAAATCAGAGGTTATAGTCGAAAAAAATCCAATTACCATTCATCTAAAAGAAGAACGTCAGGAACTGGACGAATTGGTTGTGGTTGGTTATGGTTCTCAAAAGAGAAAAGACATTACGGGTGCTGTGTCCTCCGTACCAAAGGCCAATTTAAGTCAGGTTACCTCATCGGCAGATAACTTACTGCGCGGCGCCATACCGGGGGTGGTAGTCACACAAAGTTCGGGACGTCCCGGAGCCTCTTCCAGTGTTCGCATCAGGGGAGGAAACTCTATTACGGCTGGTAACGAACCGCTTTATGTAGTTGACGGAATTTTAATCTACAATGATAATAACAACAGTACGGCAGGAGTTTCCAACGCCGGAGCGACGGTCAATGTCCTTTCAACGATTAACCCGGGTGATATCGAATCTATTGAAGTACTGAAAGATGCCTCTGCAACGGCTATTTACGGCTCCCGTGGGGCAAATGGCGTGGTCATCATCACAACCAAAAAAGGAACAAAGGGTCAGGACAATATTTCGTATCAGGGTTATGTTGGGTTTCAGAATGTATCGAAAAAACTAAATTTAATGAACGCCAGCCAATGGGCAAGCCTGCGCAATGATGTTCAGGCCAGTATTGGTCAGGCTCCTTCTTTTACTGCTGCTCAGATTGAAGCTTTAAAAACTTCGGGAGGATATGACTGGCAATCGGCTGCTTTTAGAACGGCTGCACCCATTCAGAATCATCAATTGTCTTTTTCCGGTGGTGACGAGCGTTCCCGTTATGCGGTCTCAGCAGGTTATTTCCAGCAGGACGGAATTGTAATTGCCTCTGATTTCAAACGTATTTCGCTTCGTGTTAATTACGAAAGAAACTATTCTCAAAATTTTAAATTTGGAGTAAATGCCAACTACAGCAATTCGGTTGCAAATGGTATTGGTACCAATGGCGGTTCTTCTGCCGGAAGACAGCCTAATCCGCTAGTAGTTGCTTTGTATCAGCCACCGGTAGTTCCGATTAAAAATCCCGACGGAAGCTATAACTTAACCAATAATCCTTATGCAACAGCGGTTAACGGAGTCATTGCCAATCCGATAAACGATCTTGTTAGCACCACCAATGAAACTAAAATCAACCGAATCCTAACCAGTTTATTTGGCGAATATAAAATCACCAAAAAACTAACCGCAAAAGTGGCTGTCAGTGGCGATGTGATCAATACCAAGCAAAATTACTATGCACCGGCAACTACCACTACAGGTGCAGGAACTAAAGGTTTTGGTTCGGTTGGAGACCGCTTAGTAAGCTCTGTACTGAATGAAAACACGTTGAATTACAACACTAATTTTGGTGAAAACCACAAATTTTCAGCCTTGGGAGGCTACACCCTTCAATATACTCAGGGGGAAGTTGTAAATGCAGGAGCTCAATTTTTTGTTAATGACGCCAATACTTTCAACGCTTTGCAGGATGGTGTGCCGGTAAAACCGTATACCGATGCTTTCGAGAGTGTTTTAAAGTCCTGGCTAACCAGAGTCAACTATTCGTATAAAGGAAAATACAATTTTACACTTTCTGCCCGTGCAGACGGATCTTCAAGATTTGGCTCAAAGTCGCTTTGGGGGTATTTCCCGTCAGCAGGATTTTCATGGAACATTACCGATGAATCATTTGCAAGCAACATCAAAGGAGTAACCGAAGCCAAATTAAGAATTACTGCCGGAACAACCGGTAACCAGGAAATTGGAAATTATCTTTCCCTTGCTCAAATGGCCTCTGTTAACTACGCTTTCGGAGGAACGCTGCAAACAGGTCTAGCCCCAACCCGACTGGCCAATCCGGATCTGAAATGGGAAAAAACGAATCAATACAATGTTGGATTGGATTTGTCTTTGTTAGACCGTAAAATCAATTTTGTTTTTGATGTATACTACAAAAAAACAAACGACTTGTTGATCAATGTACCGATTCCGTTGACTTCAGGATATGCAACAGTACTTCAAAACATTGGAGGGGTTGAAAATAAAGGGGTTGAAATTGGTCTGATCACCGAAAATCTAAAAACAGAACACTTTTCATGGAATTCCAACATCGTTTTCTCTGCCAATAAAAACAAAGTCGTTTCTATAGGAAATGGAGTCGATCAATTTTTCCCTGTAGTACCAAACGGTTCTTTACTGCAGCAACAACCAGTAACCGTAAAAGTAGGATTGCCATTGGGAACTTTCTGGGGATACAAAACCAATGGTATTTTTCAGACGCAGGAAGAAGTAAACACTCAGCCCAAAATAAACAGTTTGGCCAATACAAAAATTGGAGACCGAAGATATGTGGATACCAATGGAGATGGGGTAATTACAGCTCTGGACAAAGGCAATCTGGGAAGCTCACAGCCTAAATTTGTGGGAAGTTTTAGCAACACGGTTTCGTATCGTGACTTTGATCTTAACTTTTCGTTTCAGGGATCATATGGCGGTAAAGTATTCAATGCTTTAAATCAGCAACTGGAAATTTCTACTCTGGGTACCAATGCCAATGTTACGCTGGAAGATCGCTGGACCCCAACAAATCCAAGCAATGAAGTTCCAAGAGCTACTAGTTCTCCACTAGGAATTGTTTCAGAACGTTATGTGGAAGATGCTTCTTTCCTGAGATTAAAATTAATCACCTTAGGCTATACTTTACCAAAAAGTCTTTCAAAAAGACTGGGAGCTAAAAGCATCAAATTTTATGTCTCTGCCGAAAACTTAATTACATGGACCAAATACACAGGCTATGATCCTGAGGTAAGTTCCTACGAACAAAACAACTTATATCCGGGAATTGATTTTGGTTCGTATCCCAATTCAAAAACATTCATCTCCGGCCTGAACGTAACTTTCTAAGTAAAAAAATATAACATGAAAAAGATAATTCTAACATTCCTATTAAGTGCCGGACTATTGGTATCGTGCACCGATTTAGAGGTCACACCTACCTCTTTTGTAACCGAAGACAACTACTTTAAAACACAAGACGATGCCGTAGCAAGCGTAACAGCGGTCTATGCTTCACTAAGTCTTGATCCGGGAGAGCAGAGTTTGTTTGGACGAAATTTATATTTCCTGACCGATATGGCTTCTGATTATGCTGCGGCGGGAGTTTCGGCAACCAATCCACAGGTTAGGGCTTTAAGCAGTCTGACCCATGACGCTACTTCCGACCGTGTTCAGGTAGCGTGGCGCCAAATCTATGCCGGAATAAACAGAGCCAATGTAGCGATCGATAACATTCCAAAAGTAGTTGGCTCCGATGCTGTTAAAAGCAGATTGATTCTGGAAGCCAAATTCATCCGAGGGTTACTGTATTTTCAGGCCGTACGACTTTGGGGCGGAGTTCCAATTGTTTTACACGAACCTACTTCGATTCAGTTAGAGAGTTTAAAATCGAGAAGAGCGACGGTACAGGAAGTTTATACTCAGATTATTTCAGATTTAAAAGAGGCCGAAGCGCTGCCGCCGACTTATGCTGCAACAGATGCGGGACGTGCTACATCGGGAGCTGCAAAAGCAATTCTAACAAAGGTTTACCTTACCAGAAAAGACTATCCCAATGCGATTTTAAAAGCCAGAGAAGTCATTAATGGCGGATACGGATATGCTCTTTTTGAAAACTTTCAGGATATTTTCACAAAAACTAAAAAGAACGGAAAGGAACATATATTCTCCGTTCAGTTTGAGCCTAATCAGGCCGGAAACGGATCCAGTGGAAGTACTTTTCAGGCCACTTCTTTTACCGGATTTACCGCCACAGAACCTGCTGATATTATTTCGGATGTCGCTTTGTTCTATGACATTTATGCCGCCGGAGATACCAGACGCGATGTAAGTTATGCCAAGCAATTACCTATTCCGGGTACAGCAAACGTTTATACGTTTCCGAAACCAATCTTTAAAAAATACCTCGATTTAACCAATCTGGCGACCCCTTCTAACGTCGCCATCAATTTTCCGGTGATTCGTTATGCCGACATTTTACTGTCTTTAGCAGAAGCGATAAACGAACAGGGTCCACCCACAGCTGAAGCTTATGAATTAATCAATCAGGTAAGAAGGAGAGCTTTTGGAAAACCCATCAACACACCCGATGCAGCGGTAGATTTAGCCGGATTGACGCAAACAACGTTTAGAGCAGCCCTGCAGGAAGAACGCAAAAAAGAATTTGTTCAGGAAGGACAGCGCTGGTTTGATTTGGTTCGTTGGGGAACTTTGGTTACCGAAGTCAAAAAAGTACTGGCGAAAAATTCCGTTTCCGAACGAAATAATTTATACCCGATTCCGCAAAGCGAAAGAAATATTGATCCTGTTGGATTGCCACAAAACCCCGGATATTAATTCAAACCACAACTATAAAACGAATAAATTATGAAAAATTTCAAATACCCTCGTAAAATTGAGAGTCCGAAAAAAGGGCTCTTAATCACTGCGCTGCTTGTCGCACAATTGAGTTTTGCACAAAACAATCCGAATCCTGATTTTAAAGGTGTTGTCGGAAAAACGCTGGCCGATTCAAAAGAATATTGGCCCGATCCTGTGAAAGCACCGGCAGACGCACCAAATATTGTCTGGATACTGCTGGATGATGTTGGTTTTGGAGCTTCAAGCGCTTTTGGCGGTTTAATTCAGACACCAACTTTTGATGATCTGGCCAACAATGGTCTGCGTTACACCAACTTTCACACCACTGCTATTTGTGCCCCTACCCGCGCCGCTCTTTTAACCGGAAGAAATTCAGGAAAAGTGCACGTAAGCGGATTTTCACATACTGTTTTATCGGCAGGTTTCCCGGGTTGGGATGGAAGAATCCCATCTGATAAAGGTACCATTGCCGAAATTTTAAGAGACAAAGGATACAATACTTTTGCAGTAGGAAAATACGGTTTGACTCCTGATGAAGAAGCAACCGATGCAGGACCTTTTGACAGATGGCCTACCGGAAAAGGATTTGAACACTTTTTTGGTTTCTTAGGATCACAAACCGATCAGTACAAACCTGACTTGGTAGAAGACAACGCACATGTTGCGCCTGACGGAAGACATTTAACCGATCAGATTACGGATAAAGCCATCAGTTATATTACCAAACAGCATAAAGCTGCACCCAACAAACCTTTCTTTTTGTACTATGCACCGGGAGCGGTTCACGCACCGCATCAGGTAGCAGAATCGTGGAGCGATCCGTACAAAGGAAAATTTGATGAAGGCTGGGATGCGTATCGCGAGAAAGTACTGGCCAACCAGAAAAAACTGGGTGTAATTCCTGCTAATGCCATCTTACCGGAACGCAATCCGCTGATTGCCGACTGGAAAAAACTAACACCGGATCAAAAGAAAGTCTACGCCAGATTCATGGAAGTGTATGCCGGATACCTTACCTATACCGATCACGAAATTGGACGAATCGTAGCGCATTTGAAACAAACCAATCAACTGGAGAATACCTTAATTTTTGTTGCAATTGGCGACAATGGGGCCAGTAAAGAAGGTACTACGCAGGGTACAATCAATCAGAGTTTGTTTGCTCAGGGCGGATCTGACGAAGAAAATCTTCAGAAAAATCTAAACAATATTGGAGAAATCGGAACTTCAAAAGGACTGAACACCAACTATCCACTGGGATGGGCTCAGGCAACAAATGTTCCTTTTAAAAACTGGAAACAAGATGCACAATCGGAAGGGGGAACACGCAATCCGTTGATTGTTTTTTATCCAAAGGGAATTAAAGACAAAGGCGGAATCAGAAATCAGTACAGCCACGTAACCGATTTACTTCCAACCACTTTAGACATTGCAGGAATTAAAGCTCCGGAATATATCAGAGAAATAAAACAGGATGCGCTTCAGGGGTCTACCTTCTACGCTTCACTAAACGATGCCAAAGCACCCTCTTTACACACCATTCAATACTACTATATTTTTGGAAACAGAGCCATTTACAAAGATGGATGGAAAGCGGGAGCAGCACACCTTCCGGATTCATTTGCTGTGAAAAAATCTTTAGGTAAAAACGAAAAACCTGCCGAAAGCAATTTTGATGCCGATGTATGGGAACTGTATAACCTCAATGAAGATTTCAACGAACGTAATAACCTTGCTAAAAAACACCCTGAAAAATTGGCTGAACTAAAAAAATTGTTTGATGAACAAGCCAAAGAAAACAATGTTTATCCGCTGATCGACTGGCAGGATGTGTACAACAGAAGAATACACAACACTACAGCCGACAAAGGCAAAACACTACAAGACCTTATTCAGCAAGCTACCAGACCGGGAAATTCTAAATAAGTAATCCACTAGCGATTCAGGTCTTTTGACAACATTCTAAAAACCTGAATCGCTTTTAATTCCATCATTATGAAAAAAACAGATTTTGAAATTATAGGAAAAAAAATCATCGTGGGAGCGATAATTTTTTTAGTTCCGCTAATTATTCTGGCGGGAGGTTTAACATTAATTAATAACTTTTTAAAATAAGAAATCATGGCAACATCCGCTTATAATTCAAAGAGCAAACTTACCAGAGATTTAAGCATTAGTCTCCTTATTTATGCACTGCCTGTCGTGGCAATTTTTCTTTATTTCAAATTGACGAATGGTTTGGTCACCCAATCTCATCTGACGTTACCGTCATTTTTAGAATTTGCAAAACCCGCTTTCGAAAACATCAGAACCTGGGGCTTAACTGCTTTTATGCTAATCCTGGGCGTTATCGAATTTACTGCAGGTTTGTACGACGACCAATGGACGGGCGAAGAACGCAAAGTTGATATCGTTTGTTTTCTGGCTCCCAAATTGCTTTTGCCACCCGTAATTGCTTTTTTTAGTCTGACTGCATTGCCGTATTTAATCCCTAATCTTGCCAACTCGCTTTCGTGGGTTCCGTTTTGGGGAGGCTTTTTCCTTATCGCAATAGCCGACGATTTAACACAATACTGGTACCACCGTTTGCATCATCAGGTTCCTTTTTTATGGCGTTTTCATCGAACGCACCACTCCGCACCTTACATGGGTATGGCAATGGCATCCAGACAAAATTTTATTTATACGATTTTCTTTTCTCAGATTTACTTAACCGCAACTTTAACCTTTTTAGGATTAGGATTGCCGGCTTTGTTTGTACTGGTCATCAAAAGCTTCATTACTTTAGGGGCGCACTCCAGCATTGCGTGGGACAAACCTTTTTACAAATACAAAGTTTTACATCCGATTGCATGGGTTCTAGAACGTTTAATTTCGACGCCCGCAACCCATCACGCGCACCACGCTGACACCAGCGGAGACGGTGTTGGACATTTTAAAGGCAATTTTGGAAATATGTTTTTCATCTGGGATATCATTTTCGGAACAGGTTTGATCACCCGAAAATTCCCAAAATCATACGGAATGAAATCGTACAAACAAGAAGAATGGTACGCACAGTTTCTTTGGCCAATTTTCAAATCCAAAAAAGAAGGAAGTGCTTTGGCCGAAGGAGTACTAGCCGTTCCTATTCGACAAAAAGTAGAAAATACCATTCCAAATCCGGCTTATTACGAGCAGGTTCAATCTTAAAGATCATGCAAAAAAATAAGATCCTCCAAAACAGTATTGCCATCGTGATACTGTTTTTATCCGGAATTGGCTTTGCGCAGCAAAAAGCATCCAACACTGTTTCTTTAGACGTTTTTTATGCTAAAATTCAAAGTGAGAAAAAACCACAGATCATTGACGCCCGTGGTCCCGAAGAATTTGCGCTGAACCATATCAATGGCGCTCAAAATTTCAATCTGGAATCAAAAGATTATGCCAAACGTGTTGCTGCCTTAGACAAAACAAGACCTGTTTTTACCTATTCTATTGGAGCTGGAAGAAGTGTCTGGCTTGCCGACGAGTTGCTGAAAAATGGTTTTAAAGAAGCCTACAGTTTAGAGGGCGGAATTGCCAATTGGATTGGAAACGGAAAACCCTTTTACTCCAATTCAAAAAGTAAACTAACCCTAGCCGAATACAATAAAATTATAGGGGAAAACAATGATGTTCTGGTTGATATTGGTTCTGTCTACTGTGGTGCCTGTAAAAAAGTAAAACCGGTTTTAGAAACCATCAGAGCACAATACGGCACTAATTTAAAAATCATCGAAATTGATCTGGAAGACAGTCCGCAGGTAATTGCCGATTTAAAAACCGTAAAAGTATTCCCGACTTTGATTTTATACAAAAAAGGAAAAATTGTCTTCAAAAAAGAAGGTCTGGGTGATTTAAAAAATGATGTTGATGTCGCTTTGGCTTCGAAATAAAAACCGCTAAATAATCGAATACAAACCAAACCCGACAGGTTTCAAAAACCTGTCGGGTTTAATACAGTAAAACAAACTATAAAATGGCATCCCAAACCAAACAATTTACCCTTCACGAAGACTGGACTGTCGTAGTCCTTGGGTTTATCATCATAGGAATTTCCCTTTTTGTTTTTCTCCCTGAAATCCCTGTTTTCAAATGGTCCACCGGAACAGATTTACTAGCGGAAGTATTTAATTCCGGAAATCTAAAAATCCTTGGCTTACAATTTATATATCTGATTGCGATTGGAACACTTGGTGTTTTGTTAATTGGAAAATCGGTCAAAAATTTTCTCCTGGGATTCCCGATAGTATATCTTTTAACCCTTTTAGCACTGATTATCTCCGGAAACACAACTGTAAAAGGACTCAACCTCGAAGCGGTCATTTTCAGTTTAACCATAGGTTTATGCATAGGCAATTTTTTCCAACTGCCTCGTTGGTTCCGTTCGGCACTTTCGACAGAAGTTTTTGTCAAAATCGGATTGGTCTTACTCGGAACCACGGTTATTTTTTCAGACATTCTAAAAGCGGGTTCCCTTGGGCTTCTTCAGGCATTAGCCGTTGTGCTATCGGTTTGGTACTTTGCCTTCTGGCTGTGTAAAAAACTAAAAGTCGACGATGAGTTAACCCTGATGATCTCGAGTGCCGTTTCGATCTGTGGCGTTTCTGCTGCAATTGCCACATCGGGTGCTATTAAAGGTGACTCTAAAAAACTGTCTTATGTAATTTCTGTTGTTTTGGTAACCGCCATCCCCATGATGATTTTCATGCCTGTAATTGCCCAATATTTCAATTTCCCCGAAGAAGTAACCGGAGCCTGGCTGGGCGGCAGTATTGATACCTCGGGCGCGGTTGTGGCTTCCGGTTCATTAGTAGGCGAAACAGCTTTGAAAATTAGTACAATTGTCAAATTTTCTCAAAATGTATTGTTAGGACTGGCGGCTTTTGCCATATCGGTTTACTGGACCTACACCCACAACAAATCAGCCGAAGCCGTTGCCTCAAAACCTACTTTAGCGGTTATCTGGGAACGTTTTCCGAAATTCGTCATCGGTTTTATTGCCGCTTCACTCCTCTTTTCTTTCCTGCTGACGGCAGAGGTCAGAGATGAAGTAAAAGACAGTTTAAAAAACCTGCAGACGATCTGGTTTGCACTCGCTTTTACCAGTATCGGACTCGAAACCCGCTTTAAAGATTTATGGAACCATAGCAGTCGAAAACCACTGTACGCCTTTTTAATCGCGCAATTATTCAATATCATCATCACCCTAATCATTGCTTTTTTACTGTTTGACAAATAACAATCGGAATCCTTTGTTACCCCAAAACATTCCGCAAAAAATAAAAATCATAGTTATCTAAAAAAATCATAAATTTCTATTTTTATTAAAGACTATCTTCCTATGTGTCAGCCACATTCCACGAAATACAAAACCAACCTCAGCAACTCACAACATGAATTAAAATGAAAAAGACATTTCTCACACTAAACCTACTGTTTTCGGCCGTACTTTTAGTTTCTGCACAAAATAAAACGACTCCCGATTCTTCAAAACCAAACATCATTTTGATTATGGTCGATGATATGGGCTATTCTGATTTAGGCAACTACGGCTCTGAAATTAAAACTCCCAATCTCGACAAACTGGCGAGTGAAGGTTTGCGCCTGCGCGAATTTTACAACAACTCCATTTGCGCACCCACCAGAGCCTCTTTGTTAACAGGACAATACCAGCATAAGGCCGGAATGGGATTTTTTGATATCAACCTCGGGCTTCCCGCTTATCAGGGATACTTAAACAAAGAATCTTTAACATTGGGCGAAGTTTTCCGTTCCGGAGGTTACAGCACTTTACTTTCGGGAAAATGGCATGTAGGCTCACTAGATCAGTCGCAATGGCCCAATCAAAGAGGCTTCGACAAGTTTTACGGAATCTTAAAAGGCGCTTCCAGTTATTTTGACGCCAAACCTTTGCCTTTCGGGAAAACACCTTATCCGGTAAAATTGCTTCTAAACAATGAAGAGCTGCACCCAAAAGACGATTCGTATTATTTTACAGACGAGATCGGAAACAATGCCGTGACTTTCCTCGACGAACAAAACAAAGAAAACAAACCTTTCTTCCTGTATTTGGCCTTCACGGCACCCCACTGGCCCTTACAGGCAAAACCGGTAGACATTGCCAAATACAAAGGTAAATTTGACGAAGGCTGGGATGTTCTAAGAGAAAAAAGAATCGAAAAACTAAAAGCAAACGGCATTTTACCCGCCAATCAAACCGTATCGTCAAGAGACCCAGAAGTTCCGGAATGGAACAAACTGACCTATGATGAAAAACAATTCTGGAAAGCCAAAATGGAGGTCTACGCTGCTATGGTAGACAATATGGATCAAAATGTGGGCAAAGTTTTAAACAAACTAAAAGCATTAAAGAAAGACAAAAACACCCTCATTATTTTTATTTCAGACAATGGTGCGCAGGGAGGTTTTAATACCTACAATCCGTTAGGAAGAGGTTTGGTTCGAAATGACGGTCCAATTGGAACCTCGGGTTCCTTTGATTATCAGGAGCAAAACTGGGCCTACTTGTCTAACACTCCTTTACAGCAATACAAAAACAACATGCACGAAGGCGGTTTCAGCTCTCCATTTATTGCCTGGTTCCCGTCCAAAATAAAAAGCGGACGAATTGATAAAGGAACCGGACATATTATTGATCTGGCTCCTACTTTTTATGAATTGGCCGGAATTGAATATCCAAAAGAATATAATGGTGTAAAAGCTAACCCCTTAGCAGGGAAAAGTCTGCTGCCTGTTTTATTTGATAATGCTCCGGAAGTCAGCAGAGGAGCACCCCTATTTTGGGAAAGAGCCGGAAACAGAGCTGTACGCGATGGAAAATGGAAACTGGTTTCGACTTATCCTTCCTACGAATGGGAACTTTATAATATGGAAACGGACCGTGGAGAAACGACCAATGTAGCACAACAAAACCCCGATATCGTCAACAAACTATCTGCTTCCTACTTTGATTGGGCCGATCAGACAGGAGTTGTAGAATACAGTAAATTCAAACTAAAACAGGAAGTTATGCCTGGCGGTGCTGCCTTAAAAAAATAATTAACTGTCTTTATACCTTCCATCAAGCCTTTAAAAGACAGAAAAATAAGTACAAAACAAAGCGTGCTTTTTTTTCTGTCTTTTTTTTTCAAAAACCACAAAAAACTAACAACAAGCAAGTTAACAAGTAAAATTCCTTTCCCTAACCTGTTTTTCTTTCAGCTGAAACAATAAATTATAAAAAACATTTGGATATTATTATTTTAAATTTAACTTTGTCTATAGAATTAGTAGAGATTAAAATTAAAAAGAACTACATTTTGAAAACAACAGCAAGCCAATTCAGTTACATTCTTCCAAAAAAATATACCTATAACACCTTTTGTTATATGTGCTTCTGTCGTTAATACCTCCACAGTCTTTGCGTTTAGAATCCATTTCAGTTCTAAAATCAAAATCCAGTTCCAAAAACAAACTGAACCTTATTTTGCTATCGATCACTGAACCGGGCAAAGATGTCTTTCGCTTAAAGAGTAGTCCAATCTGCGTTGATAATCCTTAAGATTCAATCTTTTAGATATTATTATACTGTAAATTAAATCATATTTATTTCGGAGACTTTTACTTTTAAGCTAAATTTACTAGTACAATAAAATTGTTTTTTACGAATGCAAGTTCTTAAAATAGTTCAACAAAAAATAAATTAACCATTAAACCATTAAGCCATGGCTGAAAAACAACAACAACAAACAGCATTAGGAGATGTTGCAGCAAGACAGTTAGCAATTGCAACACGTACAGTTCCTCAAATTGGAACCATAACACCACGTTGGTTAACGCATCTTTTGCATTGGACACCTGTCGAATCGGGTGTGTTTCGTTTGAATAAAGTAAAAGACGGAAGCCATATCGAAGTCGATTGTTCTGCAAGAGACGAAAGAGTTTTACCCAACACTTTTGTCGACTATATCGACAATCCGAGAGAATATAATCTGGCGGCAGTTCAAACCATTGTCGAAGTACATACAAGGGTTTCTGACTTATACAGTAAACCCTACAATCAAATTTCGGAACAGCTTAGATTGGCGATCGAAACCATCAAAGAGCGTCAGGAAAGCGAATTAATCAATAACAAAGATTATGGTTTATTAAGCAATGTGGCACCATCACAAATTATTAAAACCAGAACCGGTGCACCAACGCCCGATGATTTAGATGAATTACTGACCAAAGTATGGAAAGAGCCGGGATTCTTTTTATTACATCCCTTAGCAATTGCTGCTTTTGGCCGTGAATGTACACGCCGTGGTGTGCCACCTCCTACTACTTCTTTGTTTGGATCTCAATTTTTAACCTGGAGAGGAATTCCGCTTATTCCATCCGATAAACTGCCAATCAAAGACGGAAAGTCAAAAATCATTTTATTACGCACAGGCGAAAGTCGTCAGGGAGTTATCGGCTTAATTCAGCCGGGATTACAAGGTGAACAATCACCGGGACTATCCGTTCGTTTTATGGGAATTAATGAAAAAGCAATTGCCTCCTATCTGGTATCCCTATATTGCTCACTAGCCGTATTGGTAGACGATGCCATAGCCGTTCTTGAAGATGTAGAAATTGGAAAGTACCATGAGTATAAATACTAACAATAACGGTTTACCCAACATTGAGGATTTGCAGCTTTTGGCTAACGAATTGTTTCATACGCTACCTAACGAATTTCCCAAAGAGATTTCGTTAAGTCCTGATCGTAATGAACATCCCCGTGCCACAAAAGTTGCAGAAACCTTCCTTAATTCGGGAAACTTAAGTGGCCACAACCCGGCAGCCCTGCCCTTGCAGGATACGGCAGCTTCACCTACCGCTTTACCAGCATTTAGCGGATTTGGAGCGGCGCCAAACGTTGCCAATTATGGTTCAGGAGCTTCGGCTTTATATCCAAATGCCGGAGCCGGATTTGATCCTAAAAGTGAAACTTCTCCATTGGGAATTTCACACGGAAATAATGTAAATGTCAACAATCCGCAAACCGGTTTTTATGACGAAAATTTTGGTAATAACGGAGACGCTCAGCTAAAGGAAGAAAGTTTTTTCTCGAAACTGCTTTTAAACAATGAGTACCTGCCTTTTCAAACCCAAAATTCTTCGTTTGAAACCGAATTAAAAGCAGCATTGGCTTTTGTAGATACACAATTTACAAAACGGATCAACCTCCCGTTAAACGGAAATGAGAGCTCCAATTCGTATTACTTTTTAGAACAAAATCCGTTTGCTTTTGATCAGAGAAATTCGAATTTAATCGTTGGAAATACTTTTGAAAAACAAGATTTCGGTGCGATTTCCAGTTCTCATTTTGATGCCAATCGAATTAAAAAAGATTTTCCTGTTCTACAGGAAACTGTAAACGGAAAACCTTTGGTTTGGTTCGATAATGCTGCTACGACACAAAAACCACAATCGGTTATTGATCGAATTGCGTACTTCTACGAGCATGAAAATTCGAACATCCACCGTGCGGCTCATGAATTAGCTGCCCGTGCATCAGACGCTTATGAAGCTGCCCGCGAAAAAGTAAAAACATTCCTGAATGCCGGCTCGGTAAACGAAATTGTATTTGTTCGTGGTGCCACTGAAGGCATTAATCTTGTAGCACAAAGTTGGGGCGATCATAATTTAGTTGCCGGTGACGAAATCATTGTCAGTCATTTGGAACATCACGCGAATATTGTTCCGTGGAAACGTCTGGCCGATAAAAAAGGACTAAAACTCCGCGTTATTCCGGTTGACGATGACGGACAAATTTTGCTCGATGAATATGCAAAACTGCTCAATTCAAAAACGCGTCTGGTTGCTTTTACCCAGGTTTCGAATGCACTTGGAACAGTAACACCAGCCAAAAAAATAGTCGAAATGGCACATGCGGCCGGAGCAAAAGTTTTAATTGACGGTGCGCAATCGGTTTCACATATGAAAGTTGATGTTCAGGATTTAAATCCCGATTGGCTGGTTTTCTCAGGACACAAACTTTTTGGTCCAACCGGAATTGGCGCTTTATACGGAAAGGAGGATTTACTGAATGAAATGCATCCTTACCAATCGGGCGGAAACATGATTCAGGATGTCACTTTTGAGGAAATAAAATACCACAAAGCTCCTAATCGTTTTGAAGCCGGAACAGGAAATATTGCCGACGCAATTGGTCTTGGTGCCGCAATCGATTATGTGACAAAACTGGGAATAGATGCTATAGGCCAGTACGAACATCAGTTATTAGACTATGCGACAAAATTGCTCAAAGAAATTCCCGGTGTCCGACTGATCGGTACAGCCGCGAATAAGGCCAGCGTACTTTCTTTTAATCTGCAAGGCTACACCAACGATCAGGTTGGACAAGCTTTAAATAAAGAAGGCGTTGCGGTACGAACCGGACATCATTGTGCACAGCCTATTTTACGAAGAATGGGAGTCGAAACGACCGTACGTCCTTCTCTGGCTTTTTACAATACCACTCAGGATGTTGATACTTTTATCAAAACCATAAGGGAACTTAAAAAAGTCAGGTTCTAAAAATACTACAGAGAACTTTTTTGCTAAGTTTCTCTAAATGAATAATTACTTTTTTTGATATTTTGAGTAATTATAACCAAAAGCGATTGTTTTCGGACAGTCGCTTTTTTGCATTAAAAAAAGCACGCAAAACCAATAGTCATCCAAACCAAAACAGCATACTTGTTAAAACAAAATATTTAATTCAAATAAAAACAAACAATACTAATGTATGATTAAACAAAATAACTCTTGCTTCAACAAAAGAATCAATTCTTATTAAAAAGTTACAGATATTACAAAAATGCATATTTATGTGATTTTTATTGTTAATTAAGAACAATCCTTTAACAATAAATTATGATATTTGAAAGAACTAATCCAAATATATTAAAAAATGAAAACCAACTTTAAGCTATTTATGGGGCTATTGTTAGCATTATTTGTACAAATAGCCAATGCGCAGGAAGAATCTATTACGGGTAAGGTTACAGATTCAAAACGAAACCCGCTTCCGGGAGTAAACATCGTCGTAAAAGGAACCAAAACCAGTACTCAAACTGATTTTGACGGGAATTTTAAGATCACAGCAAAAAAAGGAGACATCCTTTCTGTGAGTTATGTAAGCTTTACGACAGTACTTGTTCCTGCTTCAAATTCGATGAACATTAAGCTCACTGAAACTCAAAACGAACTTGAAGCGGTTATGGTCGTAGGTTATGGAACACAGACCAAAAAGAATCTGACGGACAATATTGCCCGTGTTACCGCAAAAGACATCCAGCAAATACCCGTTTCAAACGTACAAAATGCGTTGGTCGGCAAGCTTGCGGGTGTACAAATTACCCAGACAAATGGTAAAGTCGAAGGCGGAATAAACATTAGAGTTCGTGGTGCTGCCAGTATAAGTGCAGGTACGCAGCCCTTATATGTTTTAGACGGAATTCCGTTAATTACAGACGACGAATCCAGCAACGGAGCTCCAACAAACCCGTTACTGACTTTAAGTCCGAACGAAATTGAATCTATTGATGTACTAAAAGATGCATCATCGGCGGCTATCTATGGGGCACGTGGCGCCAACGGAGTTATAATCATCACTACCAAAAAGGGAAAAGAAGGCAAAGGAACTTTCGCGCTTAATTTCTCGCAAGGTGTTAGTGAACCTACTCACAAGAGAAAGTGGCTTAATGCCAAACAATATGTGGAATTAATACGCGAAGCAGGAAAAAATGCTAATGATTTAGCAGCTGTAGATGAAGAACTGGAAAAACTGTCTCTGGGAACAGACTGGAGAAACGGAGAAATTGATACCGACTGGCAAGCTATTGCTTTTCAGTCAGGATTTACAACCGATGCCGATTTCTCGGTTTCCGGTGGAAACGATAAAACAAGGTATTTCTTTTCGGGAGCCTACAACAATACAACCGGTATTATCGACAGCAATCATCTGGAAAGAATAACAGGAAGATCCAACATATCACATAAGGTATCGGATCGTTTTACAGCCGGAATGAATATTGGTTTTTCAAGAGCAGTCATCGACAGGGTTCAGGATGACAACTCCTTTGTAACACCGTTGCAAGCTGTAGCTCAGGCTCCTATTTCCCCGGCAAGACTAGCAGACGGAAAAGCAAATCCAAACACAGAATACGCCAACTATTTATTGGAAAAAGACAATGCTTTCTGGAAAACTGTAATGCGCAGACTTACCGGAAAAGTGTATGGCGAACTAAAACTAGTACAAGGCCTGAAATTAAATTCTGATTTCTCTTATGATTATTTATCTCAGACTGAAGACTACTGGCAAGGCAAAAACTCCCCATTTATGGCGACAAGCGGTGCTGTATTTGCTTCTTCCGTAAATACCGAAAATTATGTATTCAGCAACTACTTTACTTACGACAAAACATTTGCCGAAAAGCACGTTTTGAATGTTGTGGCCGGTATGGAACTTAACAAATACAACCGAAGATATCAGGATGTAAATAGCATCTACTTCCCTAACGACGGTTTTCAGACTATCGACGGTGGAGCCGAAGTTAATGAAGGTCATGGAAAGCAACAGGACTACACCTTTGTTTCTCAATTCGGAAGGCTGAATTATGCTTTTGACGGTAAATATCTTTTCAAAGCCAGTATTCGTCGTGACGGTTCTTCCCGTTTTGGAAAAAACGAACGCTTTGGGGTTTTCCCTGCCTTATCTGCCGGTTGGATCGTATCACAGGAAAGTTTTCTAAAAGAAAATCCGGTTCTGACCTATTTAAAAGTAAAAGGAAGCTGGGGTAAACTGGGAAATGCCGAAATTGGAAACTTTGCTTCACGTCAATTGTACATGCCAAATCCGTATAACTTAAAATCAGGGTTGACATTTGACCAACCCGGAAATGACAATTTAACCTGGGAAAAATCGACTCAAATTGATTTTGGTACAGAACTGGGCTTTTTAAATAAAATTACATTTGAAGCCGATTACTATCAAAAAGATACCGACGGATTGCTGTTTGATGTACCCCTTCCAAAAAGTGCCGGTGCCGGCGATTATGGGACTGTCAGCAAAAACATTGGAAAAATTAGAAGTAGTGGTTTTGAATTCACTTTGAACACCAAAAACATCACCACCGAAAACTTTACCTGGACCACAAGCTTCAATTTAACCACCAACCAGTCTAAAGTACAATCATTACCCAATAACAATACAGATGTAGTAGGTGCTGTTACCATTAACAGAGTTGGCGAAAACATTTCATCTTTCTACCTTGTTGAATACGCAGGAGTTGATCCGGCAAACGGAGATGCGCTTTTTGTAAAAAACAAAAAAAATGCCGATGGTAGTATTGATAAAAGTACAACCAACAAATATAATGAAGCACAGAGAACAATTCTTGGAAATCCATTTCCAACATTAATGTCGGGCCTAACCAATACCATCCTCTACAAAGGTTTTGACTTTACCTTTACTTTCCAGGGTGAATGGGGAGCCAGTATATACAACACTGCGGGAATCTACCAGTCTACGGCAGCCGATTATTTTGACAACCAGACCTTAGACCAGTTAGACCGCTGGCAAAAACCGGGTGATATTACAAATGTACCTCAGGCGAGGTTTGGAGGCGCAAACGGTACACAAGACTCAAGCCGTTATCTCGACAAATCAGATTTTGTGCGTTTAAGAAACCTGACTCTGGGCTATTCATTACCTAAAAAATCGGTAACCGACATGGGAATGAGCAGCTTAAGATTCTATCTGACAGCTGTCAACTTATTGACTTTCACCAACTATAAAGGTTCTGATCCTGAAGCTCGAAGAGATAATACTGTAAAAACGAGTCCTATTATTGGACAAGAATTTTATTCCGCTCCTCCTGCAAGAACTATCGCTATGGGAGTAAATATTAATTTTTAAATCGATCAAAATGAAATCAAATATTATAGCACTATTGATACTTTTTACCGTCTTTTTTACAAGCTGTCAAGACGAATTAAACGTAGAACCAAAGCAAAGGGAAGACGCTTCTATAACTTTAAGTACGGAAGAAGGCATCACCAACGTACTAACCGGAACATACGCTCTTGCCGCAAGAGGAAATGCCTATGGGGGAAGAATCTTAGCTTATGCTGAATTATTGGGAGTAACAGGTGTCAACGCAACTACCGATTTTAGATTTAGAGGGAGTTTCAGCGAATTAAGACAAATATACCTCAAACAAATGCAGGCCGATAATGGAATCCTTACAGGAACCTACTCCAGAAGTTACGAAATTATAAACGCCGCCAATACCGTTATCGAGAATATCAGCAAAGTAAAAGACCCTGCCAAACAAAGTCGAATGATTGGTGAAGCCAATTTTTTAAGATCACTTGCCTATTTCGATCTGGTGCGATTCTTTGCCAAACCTTATGTTAGTGGTCAGGCCAACAATCAATTGGGAGTGGTGATAAGACCTAACGCCATTTATGATTTCAATGCCGATTTATCCAAAGAAAGAAGTACTGTTGACGAAGTGTACAAAGTAATTATTGACGGATTAAACGTTGCTTATACCAATCTACCTAAAGACAATAGTTTTTATGCCGATAAATATGCTGCAAAAGCACTATTAGCAAGAGTATATCTGCAACAAGGTAACTATACTCAGGCAAGAGATGCTGCAGATGACGTGATAAAAAATAGCGGTCACTCCCTTTCAAAAAAATACGCAGATGCCTTTAATCATGATACCGATCAGGCCGAAGATGTGTTTGCCATACAAATTACAAAACAAACCGGGGTGAATGATGTCGTTACCTTTTATGCAGCAGAAGACAACGGAGGCCGCGGAGGTGATATTTCGATCCGATCTCCTTATCTGGACAAATTTACAGATCCAAATGACGATCGTGCAAAATTCAATTATGTAAATCCTGCGAACGACCGTATACTCACACTAAAATTCACCAATCAGTTTGCCAATGTTGGCGTAATTCGTCTGGCCGAAATGTATCTGATCAGAGCCGAGGGAAATTTACAGGCCGCAACAACAGTAGGCAACACTCCTCTTGACGACATCAATATCGTTAGAACAAGAGCCAATGCTAAAAATTTAAGCACAGTAACCCTTGATAGTATTTTATTGGAACGTCAATTAGAATTAGGCATGGAAGGATTTTTAATTCACGATATTCGTAGAACCAAACGTTCCATTGATGTAAGCAGCGATGGCGATGGCACTGAATTGTTACTTTATGATGCTAATGAATTGGTATTCCCTATTCCGATTTCAGAAATGGATGCCAACAAAAAAATCACTCAAAACCCGGGTTATATCAAGTAAAATAGTAGTCCAAAAAAAAACATCCCGCCAAGCGGGATGTTTTTACATACTAAAATCAAAAAAATTAATTTTTGAAGTCGTTCAGTGATTTCTCGATAATTTCAAGACATTCCTGAATTTGAGTTTCTGTCATCACCAATGGCGGTGCCAGTCTGATTTTATTTCCATGTGTTGGTTTTGCTAATAATCCGTTATCTCTGAATTTCAAGCAAATTTCCCAGGCCAGATCTGAATCTTCACCACAATTAATTACAATTGCATTTAATAAACCTTTACCGCGAACCAGTGTAATTAAGTCGTTACGTTCTGCAATTTCGTTTAAGCCTTTTCTTAAAATTACTCCCAAACGCTCTGCATTTTCAGCAAGATTTTCTTCTTTTACTACTTCAAGAGCAGCGATTGCAACCGCAGCCGCAACAGGATTTCCTCCAAAAGTAGATCCGTGTTGTCCCGGCTTAATCACATTCATGATTTCATCATTACACAATACTGCCGATACAGGATATACTCCGCCAGAAATTGCTTTACCCAAAATTAAGATATCAGGTTGCACATTTTCATGGTGTACCGCCAATAATTTTCCGGTACGGGCGATTCCGGTTTGAACCTCATCAGCAATAAACAAAACATTATGTTTTTCACACAAAGCTTTTGCTTTTGCCAAATATCCTTCAGAAGGCACATATACTCCGGCTTCTCCCTGAATTGGCTCTACTAAAAACCCTGCAATATTTTTTGAGGACTCTAATGCGTTTTCAAGAGCATCCAGATTGTCATATTCAATTTTTATAAATCCCTCCGTAAAAGGTCCGAAATTTTTACGTGCTCCCTCATCATTTGAAAATGAAATGATTGTAGTCGTTCTTCCGTGAAAATTGTTTTCGCAAACAATAACCTGAGCCTGGTTTTCAGGAATTCCTTTTACCTCATAAGCCCATTTTCTACATACTTTAAGCGCCGTTTCAACAGCTTCAGCACCTGTATTCATTGGAAGAACTTTATCAAACCCAAAATATTTGGTTACGAATTCTTCGTAATTTCCTAATTTATCATTGTAAAAAGCACGGGAAGTCAGCGTAAGCTTTTGTGCCTGATCCACCATTGCTTTCACAATTTTCGGATGGCAGTGTCCCTGATTCACAGCAGAATAAGCAGACAAAAAATCAAAGTATTTTTTTCCGTCTACATCCCAAACATATACCCCTTCTCCTCTTTCTAACACAACAGGAAGCGGGTGATAATTGTGAGCTCCGTATTTATTTTCTTTTTCAATCAAAACCTCTGATTTTGACGATAGGCTATTTTCAGTATGAATCATGATCTTTTATTTTATTTATAGAAAACGCAAAAGTATTAAAAATTATTCATTACTGATAATAAAATCTATTTTTTGACTTTAAAAATCGTTTAAAAAGTCAAAATTAAAACTTTTTATCTTTAAAAAAATCAAATTCACTTATTACATGACACTTTTTTTAACTCTTATAATTAAAAAAAATAATTACTTTTATAAATGTAAAAATCGTACCCCGTGTTTGGGGATGGTTAAGTTTTAACACAATTTAAAAGAATGGATATATTAGACGAATTTGACATTAGCATCATAAAAGAATTAGAAAAAGACGGAAGGATGGCTTTTTCTGCCATTGCTGCAAATTTGAAAATATCAAACACTATGGTGCATCAGCGTATTAACCGAATGATCGAGCAAGGTGTAATTGCCGGCATCAAACCTATAATCCAGGAGAAAAACATAGGTTATGACTGGGCTTCTTTTACGGGAATCACACTCAATAAGGATTCTGACTCTGATCGAATTATTGAAGAATTAAAGGGAATTCCTGAAATCACCGAATGTTATTACGTAACAGGTTCCTTTACACTCTACATCAAAATTATCGCAAAAAATCACGAACACATGCGCCGAATCCTCTACGAAAAAATCGACGGGATTCCCGGCATTGCCAAAACCGACTCGATTATAGAGTTAGGTTGTGCTTTCAAGCGTAATATTTCTTTATAATCATTTTCTAAATTTGAAACGATGGTATTACGAAAACTACTTTTGCTTGCTTTACTTAGCTCCAAGTCAGTCCTGTTTTCGCAAACCGTTGTTTCCAATCCGTCAAAAAGTGATTTTTCACCCACACTTTCTTTTTTAGCTTCCGACTGGATGCAGGGCCGCGGCACCACTCAAAAGGGCGCTTTTATGGCCTCGGAATACATTGCCTCTATGATGGGATTATACCAGTTGGCTCCATATGACACTGTATCTGGCTATTATCAGAATTTTAAAATTGCAGAGCACACGGTAAAAAAAGTCACACTTGAAATAAAAAAAGGAGCTAAAGAAACTTTTTCACTTTCTCCTGAAACCGATTTTCAGGTCAACCCCACTGCGCAATCCATTCAAAAAGAAGCGCAAGTCGTTTTTGCGGGTTATGGATTGAGCCTGCCAAAGGAAAAATATGACGACTACAAAAATCAAAATGTAAAAGATAAAATTGTTATCGTTCTCCGAGGATTTCCAGGGCATCAGGACAGCACCACTGTATCTTATCAAAAATTTAAAAAATACTATCCCGACACAGACAATCTGGATGAAATCAAACTTCAGACGGTGATCAATAAAGGCGCTATTGCATTAATCTTTGTTGATGGAAAAAACGATATTAAGTTTAAAAACAAAAAGGGAGATTCTATTTTTCATTCTCTGGAAAACCCAACCCTTAGCTCGATTCCAGTTTTTAAAATAAGTAAATCAGCTGCCGATATTTTATTTACGAGCAACTCTATATCCTTAGAAAGTATTGAGAAAAAAGCAGCACAAAAACTAACTGTTGCTTCCGCTCCGTTAAAAAATACAAAAATTAATTTCTCTGTCGACTTGCAGTCCAAAATCTTTGCGGTCCGCAATGTAATAGGAATGATCCCCGGAAAAGACAGCAGCAAAACCATAATTGTTGGTGCACATTACGATCATTTGGGAATTAAAAATGATTCGATTTTTAATGGTGCCGACGATAATGCCTCAGGGACTTCAGGAATGTTGGCGCTAGCAAAAAAATGGTCAGAATCAAACCTAAAACCGGAATACAACATTCTTTTTGCAGCCTGGACTGCCGAAGAAATGGGACTTTTAGGAAGTGAATATTTTGTTCAGAATTTGAATTTACAAGATCAAAAAATCCTTCTCTGCATTAATATGGATATGATTTCGAGAAGTGCGCCCGAAGATAAAAAATATCGCTTTTTAAGTATTGGAACCGAAAAAGAAACGGAGTATTTAAAGAAAATAGTTAGCGAAAGCAACGCTAAACTTCAAAATCCGTTTACGTTGGATTTATGGGAAACCAACGGACATTCCGGCAGCGATTACGCATCATTTACCGCAAAAGGAATTCCTGTTTTGACTTTTTTCAGCGGCTTTCACGAAGATTACCACACCCCCGGAGATGTTGCTTCAAAAGTAGATTTAGATAAAATTCAGGATGTTTTGTTTATTATAAACCATTCTCTTTTAAAATTCATTGAAAAATCAGCCAAACCAAACGAAAATAAACCATGAAAAACCAGTTAATTTTTAAACTTACATTTAAGATATTTACATCTTTACTTTTTTTAGCTACCAGTTTCGTTCAGGCACAAACTCCTAAAGGAAAACTATTTATCATTGGTGGCGGCGATCGATCAGATGCCCTAATGAAGCAGGTTTTGAGTGTTGCCGATTTATCCCAAAAGGATTATATCGTGGTTTTACCCATGTCGAGCGAAGAACCGGACAGCTCGTTTATTTTCTTCAAATCACAGATGGTAAAACTAACACCCCATCCCATTGTAATGCTCAATTTCAACAAAGAAACGGCTCAGAATAAAAGGCTGGCAGATTCGCTGCAAAAGGCAAAACTGATTTTTATAAGCGGCGGAGATCAGACTCGTTTTATGAACGTCGTTCAAAACAGTCCGGTTAAAACGGCCATTCAAAAAGCCTATGAAAACGGAAGCACCATTTCGGGAACAAGTGCCGGTGCAGCAGTAATGTCAGAGACAATGATCACCGGAAACCAGAAACTTCAAAAAGAATATTCCGGAACTTTTGACAACATCCGCTACGACAATCTCGAAACCTCTGAAGGCTTAGGATTACTCCAAACAGCCATCATCGACCAACATTTTTTAAAAAGAAACCGCTACAACCGATTGCTATCCGCACTAGTTGAATTTCCAGCCCTGACCGGAATTGGGATCGACGAAAGTACCGCTATCATTGTTCGGAACAATCAGATTGAAGTTGCGGGCGAAAGTGAAGTAATCGTAGTTAAAAAACCAAAAGGAATCCTCAAATCTAAAAATAACAATCTCATTTCGATTGAAAATCTGCAAATGAGCATTTATACAGCCGGACAAAAATTTAATATCAAATAAGCATGTTTAAAACTCTAAAATTAGCCTTTGTAATTTGCTGTGTCAGTTTTCAGCTTTCCGCACAAAAAATTAATCCTAAAGAAGTAACACGTCTTGAAAATCTAGCCCATCAGGTGACCATCATCCGAGACAAGTGGGGCATTCCGCATGTTTACGGAAAGACGGATGCCAATGCGGTTTTCGGATTACTCTATGCGCAATGTGAAGATGATTTTAAGCGGATTGAGATGAATTATATTGAAAAGCTGGGCAGGCTTTCGGAAATAAAAGGGCAATCTGTTTTATATAATGACTTAGAAATTAAACTTTTAATAGACTCCGAAGAAGCAAAAGCCGATTACAAAAAAGCACCTTTATGGCTTAAAAAACTACTGAACAGTTATGCCGATGCCATCAACTTTTATTTGTACAAACATCCCGAAGTAAAACCGGCACTCCTAACCCATTTTGAGCCCTGGTTCCCGCTGCTTTGGACGGACGGAAGTATTGGAGCCATAAGTACTGCTGATCTTAGCACAGGAGAATTAAAAGCTTTTTACTCCGGTAATTCGGATAAAGCAGCCTATGTGGAAAGAGAAAAAAACGTTCAGACAGGTTCTAACGGTTTTGCTTTTGCACCCTCAAAAACAGCTGACGGTAACGCTATTTTATACATAAACCCGCATACTACCTTTTATTTCAGACCTGAAGTACAGGTAACCAGCGAAGAAGGACTAAACGTTTACGGAGCAGTAACCTGGGGACAGTTTTTTGTCTATCAAGGCTTTAATGAGCATTGCGGATGGATGCACACCTCATCCAATGTAGATGTCGCCGACATGTATGCCGAAAAAATTATCGATAAAAAGGGCAAATTGTTTTATGAATTCGATAAAAAACTAATCCCGGTTGTTGAAAAAGAAATTACAATCAATTATACCGAAAACGGCAAGCTGATTCCTAAAAAGTTCAAAACTTACTTTACCAACAACGGCCCGATTATGGCAAAACGCGATGGAAAATGGATCAGTTTGAAGTCACATAATCGATCGATGACCAGTTTAATTCAGAGTTGGGTCAGAACCAAATCTACCAGTTTTGAAGACTACAAAAAAGCAATGGATTTGAAAGCCAACACCTCCAACAATACTGTATATGCAGATAACAAAGGAAACATTGCGTATTGGCACGGGAACTTTATTCCGGTCAGAGACAAAAATTTCAATTGGTCTAAAGTAGTGGACGGATCAATTTTAGCGACACAATGGAAAGGTCTGCATGAAGTAAACGAAACCGTTCATTTGTATAATCCGGTAAATGGCTGGCTGCAAAACTGCAATTCGACCCCTTACTCTGTTGCCGGAGAAAACAGTCCGAAAAGAGAAAACTATTTGCCTTATATGGCCCCTGACGGAGAAAATTTCAGAGGCGTAAATGCGGTTAGAATTTTCAGCAAAGGCAATCAATATACTTTAGACAAAGTAATTGCAGACGGATACGATACCAAACTGTCGATTTTCGAAATTTTAATTCCGTCTTTGGTTAGCATTTTCGAAAAAAATAGCAACCCAACAAATCCTGAATATGCAGCATTAAAGGAAGCCATTTCACTCTTAAAAAACTGGGATTATTATGCTCAGGAAAATTCGGTGGCAACCACATTAGCGGTGGAATGGGCTTATAGACTAGACCCTATTATACTCAAAGCCTATATCGATGAAGGAGAACCGGATCAGGTAGAAAACACCAAAAAATTTGCAAAAAACGCAACCGCCGATCAGATGCTTCCGCAATTACAGGCCGTTTTAAAAGAACTCACCTCAAAATGGGGAACCTGGAAAATCGCCTGGGGAGAAATAAACCGCTTTCAACGTTCCAACGGCGACATCGATTTAAAATATGACGATGCGCTGCCAAGTTTGCCTATTGCTTTTGGCCCGGGTTCGTGGGGAAGTTTACCTTCCTTTAAAAGCAGCTATCAAAAAGGCTCTAAAAAACGATATGGTTACAATGGCAACAGTTTTGTCTGCGCTGTAGAATTTGGTCCAAAAATAAAAGCAAAATCCCTATTGGCAGGAGGTAACAGCGGCGATCCGAACTCCCGACACTTTAACGATCAGAGCGAAATGTATCAAAAAGGAAGTTTCAAAGAAGTCTTATTTTACAAAGAAGATGTGATCAAAAATGCGGAGAAAACCTATCATCCCGGTCAATGATTTTTAGGGTAAGAAAACAACAGACAAAAACCTCGGAAGAAATAGATCCCGAGGTTTTTTTGTAACATAATATTTCTGATATTTGTTAAAAATTGTACCCTTATGAAAAATTCGGCCCTTCTCCTTTTTGCTACCCTACTGTTTTCTAACGGTATAAATGCGCAATTAAAAGCTGTAAAATATAAAGATGGTTCTCAGGCTTTAAACGGACTATTTGTAAAATCTCTTAAAAAAAGCACTCAAAATCCGGGTATTTTACTTATTCCGGCCTGGCTGGGAATTGACAAAGCCTCTAAAGATATTGCAGAAAACTTATCAAAATTAGGTTATAATGTTTTCATAGCCGATATCTATGGCGAAGGAAACTATCCTGCCAATACTGCCGAAGCAGGAAAACAGTCCGGCTACTACAAAAGTAATTACGAGATCTATCAAAAACGCATCAATGCTGCCTTACAGGAATTAATTAAATCCGGAGCCAATGCTGACAATATTGTGGCTATTGGCTATTGTT
>JAHEZJ010000013.1:0-52979 GCA_023251135.1 Flavobacterium sp.
TATAATTCCATCGGCGAGTAAAGCACTTCCTCCGATGATGGCGGGCACAATGAGCCACTGAATTTTAGTTTTTTTGACCAGTGCATATAAGGCAAAAATTCCACCTTCCCCATGATTGTCGGCACTTAAGGTAATAAGTACGTACTTAATGGTAGTTTGTAAAGTCAAAGTCCAAAAAACACATGAAATTCCGCCAAGAACAATATCAGAATTAATGGCATAATCACCAAGTATGGCTTTCATTACATATAATGGAGAAGTACCAATATCTCCATAAATAATTCCTAATGTTATCAATAAACCCCCTATAGACAACTTACTATGTAAGTTTTTATGCGATGCGCTCATGTATATTTTTATAAAAGACGGTTGCAAATTTACTGTTTTAAAACAAACTAACCTCAATTATAGATAAAAAGATAAAAAAAAGCACAATCGTTAAATTGTGCTTTTGATTTTTATAAGGAAATGCAATTTTTACATTAAATTCTTCTGCCGCCGCTGCTTCTGCCGCCCGAACCGTTTTCTCTTTGTGGTTCACTGCTTCTGGACTCCTGACTTGCTCTTGGAGCTTCGTAACGTTGCGTGCTTTGAGAGCTTTGCTGTCTCGCTGAATTTCCTCTGTTGTCAGAATAATTTCTGGAAGATTCTGTTCTTTGTGGAGTCGAAACTCGCTCTGTATTTCCGTAGGTTTGTGAATTTCCTCTGGAAGTATTTGAATTGTTTTGACTGTAATCTCTTCTGTTTTCACTTCTTCCTGAATTTTCAACTCTCACAGGATTTGTGTTTGCACCTGAGTAGTCTCTGTTTGAAGAAGCGTTACGATTCGTAGTGTAATTTCTATCGGAAGAACTTCTGTCAGAAGAACTTCTGTTCTCTGAATAGTTTCTATTGGTCGTACGGTCATTTGTAGTAGATACTCTATCTGAAGTAGATCGGTTTGTCGTGTACGTATTTTGATTTCTTCCGTACTCTCTCGTTGAAACACGTCTTTGATCCAAATCGTAACGGTTGCTGGCGTTAGAGTTTCTCTGAGCAAAGCTGTAGTCAGGACGTCTCGTTTCGTAACCATAAGTACGTCTTGTTTCATACAAAACCGGAGCTCTGTAACTTCTTCTTGTATTTACATAGTTGTAGCTGTTGTTTACATTGATGCACAGATTGATGTTGTTTCTGTATCTGTAAATCGGATAAGGTCTCCAGGCGCTGTAATATCTTGGATAATAGTTCCAGCCCCAGGTAGAGCAATATGGTCTGTAATTGGTTACCCAAAACGAAGTATAAATTACAGGAACCGCATGGTAAACCGGTTCGTAAATATAATTGGCACCGTACAAGTAGCTGTTCCCAACAATTTGTACACTTACTTTGTTGTAATTGTCTCTTTCGACATCAATAGTTGCAATATCCTGATAAACATCGCGATCTAAAACCGCCTGAATAATCACAACGTGCGTTCTGCTTTCGACAGATTCGATGACACGCAGATAATCCACCTGATTGTCGTCATTTAAATCAAGATTTGAGATCTGATATCTCGGATCGTTCAAACGTCTTTCGAAATCCTGCAAATTAGCAGATTCTCCAAACATAGAAGCCACAGCTCTTAAATCTAAATTATCGCTTATATCTGAATTTTTTGCATATACCGTAGTTTGGCCTTGTACTTGTACAGTGCTCAAACCTATTGTGAGGAGGGCTATAAAAAGTAGTTTAGTTTTCATTTTTAAATCATATTAAGATTAATATTTGGAGGTATCCAATTACTGTGCCAGAAAAAAGAGGGAAACTTATTTCAGGTGTTATAAATAATTGTATTTTAGCGCTAAAAAACTAGTTTGTATGAGAAGAGTAATATTATTTTTTGGTGCTTTAATTTTGTTAATGTCTTTTAAAACGCTGAATAATAGTGGAAAGGGAATTTTTAACACGGGTTTTACATCAATACAGATAGATACTTTGTTTCAGGATAAAATTAGTATCAGAGCCATTGTAATCGACAAAAATAAAATTTGGTATGGTGCCGATAACTCCCGTTTTGGGTTTTATGATTTAGATAAAAAAGAGAAGTTTGAAGATCATATTTACCGTGATACTTTGAAGCTGGAATTCAGAAGTATTGCTCAAAATGCAAACAATATCTTTTTGTTAAGTGTAGGGAATCCTGCATTGCTTTATCAGGTTTCTAAAAAAACGCAAAAAGTAAAATTAGTCTATAAGGAAGTTAATCCGAAAGTGTTTTATGATAGTATGCAGTTTTGGAATGATAAAGAAGGAATTGCAATTGGAGATCCTACAGAGGATACTTTTTCGATTATTATCACACGCGACGGAGGAGAAACGTGGACGAAAGTACTATCGGATAAATTGCCTACAAATGCCGAGGGCGAAGCAGCCTTTGCAGCCAGTAATTCAAATATTGTGATAAAAGGGAATGATACGTGGCTGGTTTCCGGAGGGAAAAAAGCACGTGTTTTTTATTCGGCAGACAAAGGAAGAACCTGGAAAGCCATTGAAACTCCAATCGTACAGGGGAAAACCATGACTGGTATTTTTACAGCTGATTTCTATGATTCGAAACACGGATTTATTGCCGGTGGTGATTACGAACTTCCAAATCAAAAAAAGGACAATAAAGCGTTTACTACAGACGGAGGGAAAACCTGGCAGTTAATTGGTCAGGGCATGGGCTTTGGATATGCTTCCTGTGTGCAGTATGTTCCGGGAGGAAATGGCAAAGAAATTATTTGTGTAGGTTCTGAAGGGATACAATATTCGCAGAATGGTGGTGAGAACTGGACACAATTATCAACGGATACCAAACTTTTTACCATTCGTTTTGTAAACAGAAATACGGCAATTGCTGCTGGTCACAATAAAGTAATCCGAATCCGTTTTAAATAACAAGAACCCCAAATAATAAAGTAAGTATTATTATATGGGGTTCTCGCTGCTGTTGTTTTGTTATTAGTTTTTGGCGGCTTTGTCGCGATATTGTTTTAAAAGTTTGCGGTTAAAGTCGTCTTCCGATTTCTTAAGCTTTAATATTTTTCGGGCTGAAAGTATCTTTTTTAAATTGCTGTTGTATTTGTCACGAAGGACGTACAATTCTTTGTCTGCGCTTTCTATTTGCGAGAGGAGTGCAGCAGCTTCTTTTTCAGACATGGTACTGATGTTGTCATCGTCTAATTTACGCAAATACATTTTCATCTTTTCATGGCGCAATTCATATTGCTTGTCGTCGTATGTATTGTAAATAGGCCAGAATTTCTCGGCTTCTGTTGAGGTTAGCTCAAGTTCTGTCGTTAAGAAAGAAACTTTATACGCTTTAATCTTTTCCCGCTTTTCATCCGTTTTATCGTTCTGGGCATAAAAAGAGAAGCTAATAAAGAATAGAATTATCGGTAGTATATTTTTAATTTTCATCTTTTGAAATTTTTGTTTTATTCTGAAATTAAATTTTCGAGATTTGGGTTGGTCGCTAGTATGTCTTCAAGTGTTTCCTGTTCGAGCGCAACATTTTTATTGAGTTTATCAATGTCTTTATCATCCAGTTCGCGAATCAAATCGTATTGATTCAAATTGGACTGATAGGACAGGTATGTTTCCAAAGTATCTTCGTCGAGGTCTTTGGATGTTTTGTTGTAGTTGTTCACTATAGGGATCATTAAAGCCATAAATACAACTGCAGCAGCCACGATTGAAAGAACTTTTTTACGTTTGTAAATCGGAATTACTTTTACTTCTTTCTTTTCGTTTATTTGTTGTAAAACCTTTGTCGAAAAATCATCAAAATAATTTTCCGGAGTCTTAAATCCAGTTTTTATTTTCGGTTCGTTTTCTAATTTAAATGTTTTCATAATAGCTATTAGACAGTTGTTGTTACAAAAGGTTTAATTTGAGGTAACATATATTTCAATTTTTTTTACAGCGTGATGATAAGATGCTTTCAAAGCACCAACAGATGTCCCGAGAATCTCGGCAATTTCTTCGTATTTTAATTCTTCAAAATATTTCATTTTAAAAACCAATTGCTGCTTTTCGGGCAAGGTTACAATCGCTTTTTGAAGTTTGATCTGAATTTCGTCTCCGTCAAAATAAACATCCGCTTTTAAATTGTCGATGGTTTTATTTTGTAATGCTTCAGAAGTTAATCCGTTAAGTTTTGCTTTCTGACTTAAAAAAGTCAAAGCTTCGTTGGTTGCAATTCGATACATCCACGAGAAAAGTTTGCTTTCTCCTTTAAAGTTTTTTAAATATTGAAAGACTTTTACAAAAGTATTTTGCAAAACATCGTCTGTATCGTCATGGTTCAAAACAATGTTTCGAATATGAGAATACAGCGGTTTTTGATAATCAGACACGAGTTTTTGAAACGCAGTATTTTGCGTTGCAGGATTTAATAATTGTTGAATAAATTCCTTCTCGTCTGCCAAATTCCTTTATTTATGGTATTAGAATGAATTTTAAACAAAAGGTTTAATGCACCTTTAATTATTTTAGAATTCCGATTCTTCTTCAGGTGTTTTAGGGGTTTCTGCAGGTTTTACGGCTGCCGGATCGGTAGTAGCAGGTCTGTAAACAGGAACTTTGGCTACCGGAATTACTTTAGGTTTTGTTGGATAGTAAATTTCGGTCATTAGTTTCGACGGGCTTTTTACATCCAGTTTGCTCAAAGTTAAAATTTCAAGATGCGACCAGCTTAAATCAGGAGTGATTTTTTCGTTGTTGATAAAAGCGGTTGTTTTTTTAATGGCTTCGTTAAGATGTGTATAATCACCTTTTAAAGTGGTTTTTACCGCTTCAAAGCCGTTTAGTTTTCCTCCTGAAATGTCACTTCCTGATGTGGTTAGGATTTCTCGAATCGTAGGCAAACAGATCGAAATTTTGGCCAGTCCGGTTGTGGTGTCGTAGGTGTGGTAAATGATAAAAGGTTTGCCATTGGTCGATAAACCATTGTTTTTACTGAACGTTATCAGTTTCGGAATAACGATTCGGGCATTCTTGCTTATTTTTCCAATTTCGCTCGTAAACGTTTGTCTGATATACGGAGTTTCGATTTTCTTAACCAGACCATTAACTTTTATAGAGTAGGTTTTGGTTTCGTAATCTAAGTTTTTATCAATGTTTGCGAGACTTTTTTCGTAAATGGTTCCAATTACTTTATCAGAACCTCCGTTTAGAGCGGTGTAGATTTTAAATAAAAAACTCATGGTTCCTGATGCTTTCCAGGTCACTTTTGTTTTTCCGGCTAAAGTATCTTTAAAAGTCCAGTTTACATCAGCTTCCGTTCCGTCATATTTCATTTTTTGCTGAATGCTTTCTCCATCCTTTGTTTTTAAGGTAATAGCATTTCCGTTTCCTTCAGAACTTGTCCAATAAAAAGAGGCACCGTTTCCGACCGTTTTATTAGGGAATGTCATTTTTATGGAAGAATCTTCAACAGACCAGGATTCAAAATCTTCATAATTTCTAAAATCATTGAGGTAATTGTATACCGTAGCTTTTGGTGAGTTGATTACTTTGCTTCTCTCCACAGAAAAGATTCCTTTTTGAGTAGCGACAAAAACAGTAAGGGCAACAAGGCTTAATAATAATAGAAGGAATAAGTATTTAAGAATCTTCATTGGGCTGGTTTATTTGGAGTCGTAAAGTTATAAAATTTATTACTAGTCGCACTAATAACAGGGTGATAAAAGTATATTTTATACAATTGTCCTCATCCGGAAAAGTTCCAGATAAAACGTTCTAAAAGCTCTTTAATTATATAACCTCAAAAGAATATTGTGGTGTGCAATGTTGCTGTGTATTGAAATTACGGCTCTCCGGCTAAAATCAGTTGTGTTCCAATAGTGAAATTCCTTTTTGGAATTATCTTTTGAAGAAAAATTTGATCACAAATAAAATGGCGATAAAAAGTAAGAATACCAGTAGTACTTTATAATTTCCCTTGTAAAAAACCTTGTGTAAAGCAAGATCCTTTCGATAAGCGAATATCATTACGATTACGAATGCAATAAAAAAACAGAGTCCGAATATTAATTGTCCTTGACTAAACATAGTTAAAAATTATTTTTGGCAAATTTAGAGAATTGTATACGAATTGTTGCTAATTTGCCATTTCATTTAATCAAATAATATCATGAAGAAACAACTTGATGCAGTTACTGAATTTCATACTGCTTTTAGAATAGGACATAGTTTGGCGCCAATTGCTGATTTGGGAGAGACCAAAAAGCTGCTTCGTTATAATTTAATGAAAGAGGAAAATGAGGAGTACCTGGAAGCGGTTCAAAACAATGATTTAGTTGAAATTGCTGATGCTCTTGGTGATATGATGTATATTTTGTGCGGAACCATTATCGAGCACGGTTTGCAGGATAAAATTGAAGCTGTTTTCGATGAAATTCAGCGCAGTAATATGAGCAAGTTGGGTGAAGACGGTCAGCCCATTTACAGAGAAGATGGAAAAGTGATGAAAGGTCCTAATTATTTTAAACCTGATTTTTCAAAATTACTTTAAAATAATAAACCCGACAGGTTTTTAAAATCTGTCGGGTTTGTTTTATAGAGGTGTCTTTGCTTACTGTACTTTTACAGTCCAGCCAAAAGTATCTTCTGAAAGTTTGTTTTGAAGACTTGTTAATTTTTCTTTCAATAAAGAAGCGTAAGAATTCTCAAGTGGTGCCATTTCGTAATACACATCCTGATAAGAGAAACCTTTAATTACGCTTATCACAGCAGCAGTTCCTGCTCCGAAAATTTCTTTTAATGCTCCGCTTTTTGCAGCTTCTACCAATTCTGATACCAGAACCGGACGAACATCAACTTTAAGTCCTTCTTTTTCTGCCATAGCAATCAAACTTTTTCTGGTGATACCATCTAAAATTCTTTCGCTTGTTGGAGCAGTAAGTAAAGTGTCGTTGATTCTGAAGAAAACGTTCATTGTTCCAGCTTCTTCCAGTTTTGTATGAGTAGCATCATCAGTCCAGATTACCTGTTGGAAACCGTCTTTGTTGGCCAGGTTAGTTGGGTAAAACTGTGCAGCATAGTTTCCGGCAGCTTTTGCAGCTCCAATTCCTCCATTTGCAGCTCTACTGTAATGTTCAGCGATAATTACTTTTACTTCACCGGCATAATAAGACTGTGCAGGAGAAAGTAAGATCATAAATTTATATTCGTCAGAAGGATTTGCTACGACACCAGCGCCGGTTGCAATCATAAATGGACGGATGTACATACTGCTTCCGTTTCCTTTTTGAATCCATTCTTGGTCAATTTTCAATAATTCATTCAAACCGTCCATGAAAATACTTTCCGGAATTTCTGGCATTGCCATACGAACCGCAGAGGCGTTAAAACGTTTGAAGTTTTCATCGGGTCTGAACAACCACACATCGTTATTGTCATCTTTATAAGCTTTCATTCCTTCAAAAATCGCTTGTCCGTAGTGGAAGACTTTTGAAGAAGGATCCATCAAAATAGGAGCATAAGGCTTAACGACAGGGTTTTGCCACTCTCCGTTTTTAAAATCACATTCGAATAAATGGTCTGTAAAAACAGAACCAAAGCTTAGGTTTTGAAAGTCTACTCCGCTTATTTTTGACGAAGTTGCTTTTCTGATTTCAATTTTGTGTGTTTGAGTTGTACTCATAATTAATTATGTAAAGTTTTTTTAGGTAATTATCATTAATAGCACAGAAAATCTAAAGCAATGATCTGCTGTGATATAGATTTTACTGAATGCAAAATTAAGTAAAAATATATAATTTACTTAGTAAAACTGCATTATTTACGGGCTTTAACTGAGATTTATTTATCTTATAATAAAGTGAAAAAATTAAGACATTTTTATAAAGAATTTATGAAAAATGAACCGTTTTTTAAGGCTTTACGCATTTGTTTTGACTAAATTTGGCACTTAAAACGGTCGAAATACCAGTAGAAACGGATTGTAAATTCTGAAAAAGGTGAAAAGAGAAATAATTAAAACGCTAGATGGTTCAACCACAATTCATTTGCAGGAGTGGGATGAGTGTTACCATTCGAAACATGGAGCAATACAGGAGGCGAAACATGTATTTATAAAAAATGGTCTTTCCTTATTCGGCGATGCTCCGGTATGTATTCTGGAAATTGGTTTCGGAACGGGTTTGAATGCCTTTATTACTTTTTTAGAATCCATTCAAAAGCAACAGCCAATTGATTATGTTGGAGTAGAAGCTTATCCGGTTGATGCGAAAGAGGTACTGGCTATGAATTATGTCGACGAATTGGAGGCTACGGTTTATAAGGAGGTTTTTGAGAAAATGCACGAATGTGAATGGAATCAGAAAGTAGCCATCACCGGCGATTTTGCCTTAACCAAAAGGAAACAATTTTTTGATGAAATAGATGATTTTGAAATTTTTGATTTGATTTACTTTGACGCCTTCGGATATCGGGTGCAGCCGGAGCTCTGGAGCACCGAGATTTTCAGGAAAATGTACAATAGTTTAAAGCCAAATGGAGTGTTGGTAACCTATGCAGCTCGCGGAGTTGTTAAAAGAAGCATGATTGAGGTTGGATTTACAGTCGAAAAATTGGCAGGACCTCCGGGAAAACGTGAAATGTTTCGGGCCTTTAAAAAGGTTTAAATGAGTTGTTTAGAATGATTCCAGATTGATTTATATGCATTAAGAAATCGTATTCGTTGCTAAAGTTTTTAAAATAATAAGTTAAAATCGGTACTCGTGAATGATATTTGTTTAAATTTGTTGCGAGTTTGAAAATATAGATAACCCCCAAAAAATCTTATTTTATTATGTCAAAAATGATGTTTGATTACACGAAATCAATACTTGAGAGAGTAAGTTTCGACCCGATACTTTTCTGTAAAGAATTAGAGAAAGCTATCAAAACACTGTTACCGTACGAAATGGAACAATTGCAAGAATGGTTATTAAATTTCATTATTGAAAAACCAGAACTAAAACAAAGTCTACTACTAATCAAAGTATAAAAAAAAGGAGCCACTTGGCTCCTTTTTTATTGTTATTTCTTTTGTAGCGGACTTATGATCTGAACGTTCTGAAAAACAATTGCTCCTTTAACTACTCCGGCAATTGTAGATCTGAGGGCGTCAATGATCTGCATTTTTAATTCGCTCTTCGGGTAAATCAAACTTACCTCACGAGCTGGTTTCGGTTCCTTAAAGTTACGTAGTTTCTGTTTGTCGGAATCTTTTAAGTCTAAGGTGTGCAGGTACGGAAGTAGCGTTGTACCCAAACCTTCGTCGGCTAGTTTAATTAGCGTTTCAAAGCTTCCACTTTGAATCTGAAAATTATTCTGATCGAGGTCACTGGCATTTTTACACAAATTTAAAATCCCGTCTCTAAAACAATGTCCGTCTTGAAGCAACAGGATTTCGTTGATATTTAAGTCGGCAACTTCAATTTCTTCTTTTTGAAAACTGGCGTGATGCTCGGGTATATAAGCCACAAAGGGTTCAAAATACAATACAATTTCTTTGATTTTCTCATCTTCAAGCGGAGTGGCAGCAATAGCAGCATCCAAATGGCCATTTTTTAATTTCAGAATAATTTCATCTGTATTAAGCTCCTCAATCAATAGTTTTACTTTTGGATATTTCTTGATGAAGTTGTTTAAAAACATGGGCAAAAGTGTTGGCATAATGGTCGGAATAATCCCCAGACGGAATTCTCCTCCAATAAAACCTTTTTGCTGCTCTACAATGTCTTTAATTCGATCCGCTTCGTTTACAATATTCTTGGCCTGGTTTACAATTTTCTGACCAATATCGGTAAGCTGAATGGGCTTTTTGCTCCTGTCAAAAATCAAAATATTTAATTCTTCTTCGATTTTCTGAATCTGCATACTCAGTGTTGGCTGGGTAACGAAACATTTTTCGGCAGCAAGCGTGAAATTTTTATGTTCGGCAACGGCTAATACATATTGCAATTGAGTTATAGTCATCTTGATAGTAATTTTTGATGCAAAAATAAGAAAATATAATTTTTTTTTATATTATTTTAAAAGAAGTTGTTTTAAATTTGTAGTAATCATATTATAAAATGAAAACTATGAAGACAAATATCTTAGGATTACCGGTAAAAGAATCAGAATTGTTAGTAAAAGAATTGAATATTCTGTTATCCAATTTTCAGGTATATTACCAAAATTTAAGAGGAATACACTGGAACATTCGTGGGAAGCGTTTTTTTGATCTGCATGTGAAGTTTGAAGAATTGTACACGGATGCTCAGTTAAAAATTGACATGATTGCAGAGCGTGTTTTAACTATTGGAGGAACACCTTTACATACTTTTGATGATTATATTAAAAATAATAAATTAACTGTCGGGAAGAATATTTCAAATGACGAGAAAGCGGTTCACTTAATTGTAAACTCGTTATCTGACTTATTGAAAATTGAAAGAGAAATCTTAAAACAGTCGGATGAAATTAACGATGAAGGGACAAATTCTATGATGAGTGACTTCATTGCCGAGCAGGAAAAAACAATTTGGATGATGAATGCATGGCTTGAAGAAGAGCTGTAATGTGTTGTTTCTAAAATGATTACTATAGCAGAATGGTCGGGTTTGACCATTCTGCTTTTTTATGTTTGTTAAATTTGTATAAATTTTTTGGCCTCTCGCTTTGATTTTATTTGTTTAACACTATTTTTGTTCCAATGAAATTAGTCGCTCGCATATTATTATTCATCTTTATTGCATTCTTGTCTACCCCGACGATCGTTACGGTGATGAAGAAAAGCAATGATGCGTCGCTATTTTTTAGTTTCTCTGAAGAAGAACATTCACATAAAGAACTTAAGGCTGCTGTTTATCCGGCAATACTTCAACATGAAGTTGTTATGCCCGTTTATATTGAAAAAAAGACCATAGTGTCTGAAAATATTGTAAAACTAGACAATATTTCTCCGAGCATTTTTGCTCCACCTCCCAACTTGGCATAATACTTCCGATTATTTTGAATTAAACTGCATTTTTAATAAATGTGGTCAATCGTTAATGAATCATTTTTTAGTATTGTATTATGACAAAAAAAATCAATCTTTTTGCCAACCTTAAATCTGATTTCGCTTCGGGTTTAGTGGTTTTCTTGGTGGCTCTTCCATTGTGTTTGGGTATTGCAATGGCTTCTGGAGCACCTTTGTTTTCAGGAATTATTGCAGGTGTTATTGGAGGTATCGTTGTAGGGTACCTAAGCCAGTCACACATTAGTGTTTCCGGACCAGCGGCTGGGTTAACAGCTATTATTTTAACCGCTATTACTGATTTAGGGGCTTTCGATGTGTTTTTAATGTCTGTTTTTATTGCTGGATTAATTCAATTAGCATTAGGGTTTTTGAAGGCCGGAAGTATCTCAAATTATTTTCCAACCAACGTTATTGAAGGAATGTTGGCCGGTATCGGAATCATTATCATCCTGAAACAATTGCCTCACGCTTTTGGTTATGATGCTGATTTTGAGGGCGATCAGGCTTTTATTCAGAATGACGGAAGCAATTCCTTTTCATTCTTGTTTGATGTCTTGAATCACATACACTTAGGAGCAGTTGTAGTTTCAGTTATTTCCTTTGTGATCTTACTTTCCTGGGAGAAAGTTCCTTTTTTAAAGAGACTGAAATTAATTCCGGGAGCACTTGTTGCCGTAGTTGCGGGAGTAGTTTTAAATGAATTTTTTATTTCAACAGGAAGCCCATTGGCAATTGCAAAAGAACATTTGGTTTCTTTGCCAGTTCCAAAATCTTTTGATGAATTTAAATCGATTCTGATTACACCAAATTTTGCTGCGGTTACCAATCCGCAAGTTTGGGTGGTTGCTATTACAATTGCTATTGTGGCTTCTATTGAAACATTATTGTGTATTGAAGCTGCTGACAGAATGGATGTTCAAAAACGTTATACCAATACTAATGTGGAGCTTAGAGCGCAAGGAATTGGTAATATTGTAAGTTCTTTATTAGGTGGTTTGCCAATGACATCGGTTGTGGTAAGATCATCGGCCAATAATAATGCAGGAGCAAAGTCTAAAATGTCGGCTATTATTCATGGGGTACTTTTGTTAATTAGTGTATTGTCAATCCCTGCACTATTAAATAAAATACCATTGGCAACTTTGGCTACTGTTTTAATTTTAGTGGGTTATAAATTAGCTAAACCTGCCACTTTCAAACATTTCTGGGAGAAAGGAAAGTACCAGTTTGTACCGTTTATTGCAACTTTAGTATTTGTTGTAGCAACAGATTTACTTAAAGGAGTTGCGTTAGGAATTGTGATCAGTATTATTTTTGTACTGAGAGGAAACCTGAAAAGAGCGTACAGTTTCAAAAAAGAAGAATACGAAGATGGTGATGTTATTCATATCGATTTGGCACAGGAAGTTTCATTTTTAAACAAGGCAGCGATTAAGCTGACTTTAAATGAGATCCCTGAAAATTCGAAAGTGATTATCAGTGCTGCAGATACAGAGTATATTGCACACGATGTTTTAGATTTGATTCGCGAATTTAAAGAAACAAGAGCCATCGATGAAAATATTAAAGTGAAGCTGAAAGGATTCAAGAAAGCCTATGAGCTTGAGAATTCACCGGATATCAATAATCATGTCTCTATTGAGCATTATTATGATGTTGCCAAAAGAGCTTTAGTTCAAAAAGAAAAGGTAAAAGGAGATTTTAAATAAAATTATATTAATTAAGGTATTTCTTGATTGTGAGAAGTATTAAAATTAGATAACTTTACAGTAAAGTTGTTTTTAATATATTTAAGCATCGGGTAATACCATTCAAAAAACAAAAAAATGAGAGAGTTTTATAAGCAGTTACTTGAAAACAATAGACAATGGGTTGAAAAATCATTGGCATTAGATCCAAATTATTTTGCTGATTTGGCTAAAGGACAAACACCGCCATTATTGTGGATTGGATGTTCAGACAGCCGTGTTCCTGCAAACGAAATTATTGGAGCTAAACCGGGTGAGGTTTTTGTACACCGTAATATTGCCAATATGGTGGTGCACTCCGATATGAATATGTTGAGTGTTCTGGATTATGCAGTAAACGTTTTGAAAGTAAAACACGTTATTGTTTGCGGACATTACGGTTGTGGTGGTGTAAAAGCAGCTATGGGAAATCAATCTGTTGGAATCATTGACAACTGGATTCGTCACATTAAAGATGAGTACCGTTTACACGATAAATACCTAAACTCGATTGAAGATGAAACAGAGCGTTTTAATGCTTTCGTTGAAATCAATGCAAAAGAGCAGGTTTACAACTTGGCTAAAACGTCTATTGTACAGGGAGCCTGGAAAAACGGACAGGATTTAATGCTTCACGGATGGGTTTACGGTTTGAACTCTGGTTTTGTAACCGATTTAAATGTAAACATCAGTTCGAACGAAGAATTGGATGAGGTTTATCAGTTAGACCTTTAATATAAAAAAGAAAATCGCCTCAAAAAGGCGATTTTTTTTATTCGTTTTCGTCCAGATTTTCGTTAAAAGCAGACGGTAATAAAGTTGGAATAAATTTTATAAGAATAGGTAACAACAAACTTCCTCCGGGCAGTAAAAAGATCGTTAGTGACGGAATCGTTTTACAGATGTCTAAAAGCTGTTTTTTTACCTTCTTCTTTTCCTTGGCATCCAGATCTCTGGTAGTTGAATAAGCCAGCAGGACCATTAATTCTTTGCTTTGGATGATTTCCTTAACCAGTCTGTTTTTGTTTCTTACAATCAGTTTTACCACACTGTGGGTCATTTGATCGTAAAAATGTTTTACCGGATTGGAATAGTTGAAATAAGGAATCTTCTTTTTATGAGTGGTAATAAAGGTATTCGTGGTTTCAATACTCTTGGTCACAAAATCGTCTGAAACGCCCATCATTGAACCTAAAGAGTACAAAAAGTAAGCTTCTTCATTTTCAACAACACCATCACTCCATAAAGCCATTCCGGCCATGTCGATTAAGTAATAATACTCCAGTTGGTTGTTGTAATACTCCAGCTGTAAGGTTTCTAAAGTATCAACCGTTACTTTCGAAAATTTAGAATATCGGATGGAAGCCTCAAAAAGTTTAATCAGCAAATCGTCGTGCTGCGATTTTATGGTTTTGGTTTTTAAGGCTAGAGCCACAATACCCAGTACTGTTTCTTCGATTCGTTTTAAGTATTTTTCAGGAATTGAACCATGTTCTAAATACTGTCTGAAAGCAAGTACATCAATAAACAAAAGCGCATTGGTTACCAAATGCGAAAAGTTTTTACTGATAATGCTGTCGTTCGTCTGAACCCTTTGGTCTATGATATTCTCTAAAGAAAGGGAAGGGGTATCCTTTGGAAGTAAAATTTTGAATAAACTAAATCCTTCCGGACTCATTTCTTTATAAAATTTTAAAACTTCAGAAATAAAATTATTGGGTTCCGAACTTCTTTTTTCCAAACAAAAAACACCGTACAAAGTGTTTAGTAAAGCTACTTTTGAAATTTCGGTCTTGAACCAGCCTTTTATAGGGATGGGAACCTGTGAATCAATAGCAATGATATGACCGTAAATAAAACCGGTCTCTCTGACTTTATTGTAGAACGACGCTGCAGTCTCAAAAGGTATAGCCTCTGAAAACTTCTGTTCGCTAAAAAACTTGTCTATCCAGCCTGGTGCCGATGGGTTAATCATTAACTTTTAATTTATAGCTGCAAAGCTATATCTTTTTCTTGTTTTAGGATAAAATTTAAATGAAATAACCAGCAGATTTTGTGAAAATCTGCTGGTTACTCTTTTTTTATTTAATGATTCCGGCACAAGCTGCTCTTCCGCCTGCATTTCCGGTAGGTTGTGTGGTAAAATCATCAGTTCCCTGATGTACAATTAAACCTTTACCCAAAATATCTTTGGTTGCATCTCCACAGCCAATACACCATTCGTCAGTAGTTAACGTTATCGATCCGTTACCTTTAGCATCAGCCGTAAAGTTTCCGATATCTCCTTTGTGGTATTCTGCAACACCCCATTTTCCATGTTTTTTAAAGGTAGGATTCCAGTGCCCTCCTGCTGAACTTCCGTCGGCAGCGGTACAATCTGCTTTTTCGTGAATATGGATCGCATGAACTCCCGGCTGTAAACCGGTCATTTTTGCAACAAAAGTTACTTTGCCGTTTTTTTCGGTGAAAGTAGCAGTTCCGGCCACTGTACTATTGCTTTTTGGCTCTAAAGTTACAGTAAGATTTTTAGCATCACTTGATTTTGTACTGGTCTTACAGCCAACGATTAAGGCTGTAATTATAGCGAAGGAAACGATTATTTTTTTCATAAAGGAGGCTTTTATATTAAAGATTAAGTAAATTTAACATAAAATTCCGACATGGATTGGAGCTAACAGTTAAAAAAATCTAAAACTATTGATCGTAATTTAATGGGGCTTTAAGCGATGAACCCAAAAATATTGCGTAAATTCGTAGGGCTCCGAAGTAAAAAATGAAAATCAATACCTAATTATTTTCTAATTTAATCCTAAATATTATGATCAGGAAAATTTTAACTTTAGTTTTTTTGGGAGTTGTTTTAATCTCCTGCAATGCCTCTAAAACACCAACAGGAGATGCGGTTTCTAAACTTGAAGGAACCTGGGTACTTGACTATATTAGCGGTCCGAGAATTGCTTTTGACGGTTTGTATCCGAATAAAAAACCAACCATTAACTTTAATGTAAAAGAGAATCACGTGTCTGGAAATAATGGCTGTAATTCTTTTAACGGAGCGTTTGCCGTGACAGGAAATAAAATTGATCTGACACAGCCTATGGCCACAACCAAAATGATGTGTAAAGATGCTCAGCAGGGTGAACAGGTTTTTATGAGCACTTTGCCTAAAATAACCTCCTACGATGTTACGGACGGGGGGAAAACATTGCACTTTATCTCTGGAGATATTGCCACGATGCGATTTACCAGAAAATAGCAGCTCCCTTTTTTAACCCTCTTTAATTTGTATTTTATGAAAACTAAATTATCTATTATATTGGTGTTATGCTGTTTGGTAACGATTTCTGTTTTTGGACAGGAAAAGACAAAAAGACAAATAAAGGCAGAAAAAGAACTGCAGCAACAAAAAGAAGTTGAAGCGCTGGTTGCGTCTAAAAAGTTTGATTTTGAAGCACAAAAAATGACTCCGCAGGGAGGAAACTTTATTATCCTCGATTACAATACTTATTTTTTAAGATTTAATACAGATAAGACCACTTGTGATCTGCCTTTTTTTGGACGTGCCTTTAATGTCGACTATGGAGGAGATGGAGGAATTAAATTTGAAGGGACTCCGGAAGATATTAAAATCGAGCAAAAAAGGAAAAGTTATATTGTTAAGGCTACCGTTAAAGGGAAAAATGATGTGTATCTTTTGATGTTTTTTATTTTTTATAATGGAAACACGACCCTTAGTATTACCAGTAACAATAAAGCATTTATTTCGTATGATGGGCTGATAAGAGCTCCAAAAGCAGTCGAGAATAAAAAATAATCCGTTTAGTTTTAATTTTCGTCTGCCGAAACCCTTTTATTGGTGAACTGGATAGGATCAAAGTTAAAATATAGTTTGAAACTTTTACGATAAACAAAACGGCAGCTATTTTGATTAGCTGCCGTTTTTTATTGTTTAAAGCCTCTGGTTAGAACAATTGCCACAGATTAAAAGTATTAGAAAGATTAAAAAATCTGCGAAATCTGCGAGAAAAATTATTTAGCCGTTTTAACCTCGTAAATAGTATTGACCATTCCGTTTCGCGTAGCGTCCAGAGGAAGTTCCCAAAACATAATTCCGCCCAGGTTTTTAGCTTTAACGTATTCTGCTTTTGCTTTTATGGATGTTAGATTGTCTCCTGTAGCAAATGTTTTTTCTTTTTCATTGTACCAGAAAGGTGCTTTGGCTTTATCATCCCAAAAATACTTCCAGCCATTAGCTTCTGTGTAAAAAGGAGCATAGTCTTTAAAAGAAACTCCCTGAACATGTTCACCGGCCTGATACAAACCGTTATTGATGTTTTCGACATTCTTCCAGGTGCGGGTATAAAAAGCGCCTCCAATCACTAATTTTTCTGCCGGAATTCCCAGTTTCAATAAATATGCAACGGCTCTGTCTGTCGATTCTTCTTTTGGGTTAGTACTGTATAAAGGGGTATGGTGTCCTGTAACTTTTGAGTATCCGTTTACCAGATCATAACTCATAATATTAACACGGTTTACTAAAGGCATTACTGTTTTCCAGTCGATTGATTCGTCCAGAAATTTTTGAAAACCTCCGGCAGCAAAGCTCAATTCGTATTTTTTGCCTAGAGTAGAGCGTAAAATTTTGATTAATTCTGTGAAATTTGGTTTGTCGGCTGGTTGAAACAAATGTCCTGGCAGTCCCTCAATTGCCGGATACTCCCAATCTAAATCTAAACCGTCTACTTTAAAATAATCGCTGACTTCTTTTACCGATTTTGCAAAAGTAAGTCTTCCCTCAGCTGTTGAAAATGCAGCAGAACAAGGCTCACAACCTCCCCAGCCACCAAGCGAAAGAATAATTTTTAATTGGGGATTTGATGCTTTTAGCGAAACCAAATATTTGATAGTGGTAGAATCCTTTGCCGAATCAACGCTTAGTTTTCCCTCTTTTAAATGGCAGAAGCTGAAGATAATTTGGTTTAGTTTGCTTACTTCGTATTCGTTAATTAGCTTGTCATCACCTGTGTAATAGGCTATGATGTCCATCTTTTTGCTTTTTTGCGCAAATACACTTGTGGTAAAGTTGCACCATAAAATCAGGGCAATCAGGTTAATTTGTTTCATTTTATGTTTTTTAGAGTTTTTAGATTGCTAAATATAAAGCAATACAATCGATATTTAACTATTTTACAGAGGTCTCAATGTTAATTTTAACGAATATTTTGCAAATGGTTGCAAAAATATTGCGGACACTATTTTGGTAAACCGACTGAAAAAAACAAAAAAAATAAACCCGCACTGTTTCGGATTAGTGCGGGTTTAAACAAATTAAAAGCTAAAAACTATTTTTATATTAGAAGCAGTATTCGTTTTCTGCAACTAATTTAGATGTAATAACCTCTCTTAAGGCTACTACATTTGGATTGTTTGTGTATTTTGTGAAACGTTTTAGTCCCATTAACATCATACGTTGTTCGTCTCCTTCAGCAAAAGAAATAATTCCTTCTTTTCCTCTTGAGTTAACAGTATCTACCGCTTTGTACAAGTATAATTTTGCCATAGCAATTTGCTCTTGTACTTTAGCCTCACCTTGATTTTTGGCTAATTTTTCAGTTCTTAGAATTGTACTTTCTGCCATGTAGATTTCGATTAAGATATCAGAAGCAGCCATTAATAACTGTTGGTGTGAATCTAAATCTGGTCCGTATTTCTGAACAGCACTTCCGGCAACCATCAAGAAAACTTTTTTCAGGTTAGCGATGATTCCTTTTTCTTCAGCAAATAATTCAGAGAAATCAGGAGTATCGAAAGATGGAATTCCCATTAATTCTTCCTGAACTTTCATAGCAGGTCCTAATAAATCAACGTGACCTTTCATAGCCTTTTTGATTAACATTCCTACTGAAAGCATTCTGTTGATTTCGTTTGTTCCTTCGTAGATACGAGCGATACGGGCATCTCTCCAGGCACTTTCCATTGGAGTGTCCTCAGAGAATCCCATTCCTCCAAAAATCTGAATTCCTTCGTCAGCACAAGATTGTACGTCTTCAGAAACGGCTACTTTTAGGATTGAACATTCGATAGCATATTCTTCAACACCTTTCAATTCAGCTTCCTGATGAGAAGTTCCTTCTGCTTCACGAGCAGCGATTCTGTCTTCGATATCTTTTGCAGCACGGTAAGAAGCACTTTCTCCGGCATAAGCATTAGTAGCCATTTCAGCTAATTTAGAACGGATAGCTCCAAAAGATGAAATTGCAGTGTTGAACTGAATTCTTTCGTTAGCATATTTTACAGCATTTGAAGTAACTCTTCTTTGTGCATCTAAACAGGCAGCAGCCAATTTAATACGACCAACATTCAAAGCATTCATAGCGATTTTAAAACCGTTTCCTCTTTCAGACAACATGTTTTCAACAGGAACTTTTGTTTCGTTGAAGAAAACCTGACGAGTAGAGGAAGCACGGATTCCTAATTTATGCTCTTCTTCGTTCATAGAAATTCCGTTTGACGGATCGTTTTCTACGATAAAACCTGTAATGTTTTTATCATCACCAATACGGGCAAAAACGATGAAAACGCTACAGAAACCTGCATTCGAGATCCACATTTTTTGTCCGGTGATCGAGTACGATTTTCCGTCTTCAGATAAAACAGCTTTTGTTTTTCCTGAGTTAGCGTCAGATCCTGCGCCTGGTTCTGTCAAACAATAAGCTCCAAACCATTCTCCGGAAGCCAATTTAGGAACGTATTTTTTCTTTTGTTCTTCAGTACCATAAAGTGTAATTGGCATAGTTCCAATTCCGGTATGTGCACCAAAAGCAGTTGAGAAAGATCCTGTAGCTCCAGAAATGTAGTCACAAACTAACATTGTAGATACAAATCCCATTCCTAATCCGCCGTATTCTTCAGGAACTGCAACTCCTAAAAGTCCTAGTTCACCTGCTTTACGCATAGAAGATTCTGTGTAGGCATAATCTTTTTTCTCAAAACGATCTTTATGTGCCCATAATTCTTTGTCAACGAACTCTTTTACAGAGTCACGCATCATTAACTGCTCTTCCGAAAAATCTTCTGGTGTAAAGATATCTTCGCATTTTGTTTCCTTAACTAAAAACTGACCACCACGGGTTACGTTTTTTTCGATTGTATCTGCCATTTTGTTTTTTTTAGATAAAAGATGCAAGATTTAAGAAGCAAGATTTTAATCTAACTTATTTATGAAGCCTGTTGTCATCTTTTGAAATTCAATTATTTTGTTTTCTATTTCTTCTGTTTTTGTTTTAGATAGATAATCATTTTGAAAAGCTATCAGTAATTGCGTTTGTAATTCAAATGATGAACCTAAACTAATATTCAAATAATGCTGAAAGTGTTTATTCCCTCTGTTAGAGCCTTCAGCAATATTAGAAGGCATTGAAACAGAACATCGATTCATTTGATTTGTCAAACTATAGGTTTCTGATTTTGGAAAGGTGGCAGTTAGTTTATAGATATCATTAGTAATTTCCATAGCTAAAATCCAAATTTTCAAATTCTTAAAATTATGTCTCATGTTTTTTTGAGGTAAGGTAAGAAAGAAACGAATTGAAAAGTAGGTTTTTTATTACTTTTTAAATTTTGCTTTTAGAATGTTTCCATTCCAAAGTAAAATCTTTGTTCTTTCTTCTTTCCTCTTAAAAACAATCTACAACACTTCGTAAATCCCCGCAGAACCTTGTCCGGTTCCTACACACATCGAAACGATTCCGTATTTGTTTCCTCTGCGTTTCATTTCGTCGAACAACTGAACAGAAAGTTTAGCTCCTGTACAACCCAGTGGGTGCCCTAATGAAATTGCTCCACCATTTACGTTTACGATTTCCGGGTTGATGTTTAATTCGCGGGTAACTGCCAAAGCCTGAGAAGCAAAAGCTTCGTTCAACTCGATTAGTTCGATATCGTTTAATGTTAAACCTGCTTGTTTCAAAGCTTTCGGAATTGCTTTTACAGGACCGATACCCATAATTCTAGGCTCAACACCAGAAGAAGCAAAGTTTACCAAACGTGCGATTGGCTCAAGGTTTAATTCTTTTACCATTTCTTCGCTCATGATTAAAACAAAAGCAGCACCATCACTCATTTGAGAAGAGTTTCCGGCAGTAACACTTCCGTCAGCAGCAAAAACAGGTCTTAAACCGGCTAAAGCAGCAACAGATGTTCCGGCTCTTGGGCCTTCGTCTTGTTTTACTACGTATGATTTAGTTTCTTTTTTACCATTTTCATTGATGAAAGTCTGCTCAACAGTAATTGGAACAATTTGTTTGTCAAATTTTCCTTCTGCCTGTGCTTTTAAAGCTTTCATGTGAGAGTTGTAAGCAAACTCATCCTGGTCTTCTCTGGAGATTTTGTATTGGTTGGCAACCGCTTCAGCAGTTAAACCCATTCCCCAATAGTAATCTTCATGACCTGCAGCAGCTATTTTATAATCCGGAGTTGGTTTGTAACCTCCCATCGGAATAAAACTCATGCTTTCAGCTCCACCGGCAATGATACAATCTGCCATTCCGGATTGAATTTTAGCAGTCGCCATTCCGATAGTTTCTAATCCCGATGCACAATAACGGTTAACCGTTACACCAGGAACATCTTCTACTTTTAATCCCATCAAAGAGATTAAACGTCCAACGTTAAGTCCTTGTTCTGCTTCCGGCATGGCGTTTCCAACCATAACGTCATCGATACGTTTTTTGTCGAAATTAGGCAACTCATCCATCATAAACTGAATGGTTTCTGCTGCTAATTCGTCAGGTCTTTTAAATCTAAAAACCCCTTTTGGTGCTTTTCCTACCGCGGTACGGTAAGCTTTTACGATATATGCTGTTTTCATTTGTTTTGTTTTTTTAAGATTTATAGAATAAGAGGCAAGAGAAAAGACAAAACTTTGTTTTGAAATCTTACATCTTTCTTCTACTTATCTAATTTCTAAGTGGTTTTCCTTTAGTCAACATGTATTGAATTCTTTCCAGAGTTTTTCTTTCTGTACATAAACTCAAGAAAGCTTCACGTTCGATATCTAATAAGTATTGTTCAGATACTAAAGTTGCTTCAGATAAATCACCACCAGCCATTACATAAGCCAGTTTGTTAGCGATTTTTTTATCGTGCTCAGAAATGTATTTTCCGGCTTCCATCTGATCTGTTCCAACTAAGAACATTCCTAATGCTTGTTTTCCTAAAACTTTAACATCAGTTCTTCTGATTGGCTGTGTATAACCCGCTTCTGCCATCAACAAAGCATGTTTTTTAGCTTCCGCAATCTGACGGTCTTTGTTGACTACAATAATATCTTTTCCATGTTGTAAAAGTCCGGTGTCAAAAGCTTCATAACCAGAAGTCGAAACTTTTGCCATAGCAATGGTTAAGAAATATTCCTGAAGAACGTTCAATTCCACATCATTTTTGCGGAATAAATCAGAAGCTCTCAAAGCCATTTCTTTAGATCCACCACCACCTGGAAGTACACCTACGCCAAATTCAACTAATCCCATATAGGTTTCAGCAGCAGCAACTACTTTATCAGCGTGTAAGCTCATTTCGCATCCACCACCAAAAGTCATTCCGTGAGGGGCTACGATAACTGGAATTGAAGAGTAACGAACGCGCATCATGGTATCCTGGAACAATTTGATCGCCATGTTTAACTCGTCGTATTCCTGCTCAACCGCCATCATGAAAATCATTCCAATATTAGCTCCAACAGAGAAATTCGCTGCCTGATTACCAATAACTAAACCTTGATATTCTTTTTCAGATAAGTCGATTGCTTTATTGATGGCTTGTAGTACATCGCCGCCAATAGTATTCATTTTAGATTGGAATTCTAAGTTCAAAATTCCATCTCCTAAATCCTCGATGATTGCACCACTATTGCTCCAAACTTTTTTGCTTTCGCGAATGTTGTTTAGGATAATAAAGGCATCTTGTCCAGGAACTTTAACTTGTGATTTTGTTGGAATATTATAGAAATAGGTTGCTCCTTCTTTAACAGAGTAGAAACTTTCGCTGCCTGAAGCTAACATTTCGGTAACCCATGCAGCTGGCGCTAAACCTTCTGCTTTCATGATTTCAATTCCATTGGCAACACCGATGGCATCCCAAATTTCGAATGGACCATTTTCCCATCCAAAACCGGCTTTCATAGCATCGTCAATTTTGTATAATTCGTCTGAGATTTCAGGAATTCTGTTTGACACATAAGCAAACATTCCGGCGAAACTCTTACGATAGAATTCTCCTGCTTTGTCTTTTCCTTTTACTAAAACTTTAAAACGATTGATCGGTTTATCGATTGTTTTTGTAAGTTCAAGTGTAGCAAAATTTGCTTTTTTAGCAGCACGGTATTCTAATGTATCTAAGTCTAAAGAAAGAATATCTTTATCTACTTTTTTGTAAAAACCTTGTCCTGTTTTGCTTCCCAACCAGTTGTTTTCCATCATTTTGTTGATGAAATCTGGAAGTTTGAATAATTCGTGTTGTTCGTCGTTCGGGCAGTTTTCATAAATACCGTTGGCAACGTGCACCAAAGTATCTAAACCAACAACGTCAACAGTACGGAAAGTAGCCGATTTTGGACGGCCAATTACCGGACCGGTCAATTTATCAACTTCCTCAATCGTTAATCCCATCTCTTTCACTAAGTGAAATAAACTCTGGATTCCGTAAATACCAATTCTGTTTCCAATAAAGGCAGGAGTATCTTTGGCAACAACCGAAGTTTTTCCTAAGAATTTAGATCCGTATTCGTTTAAGAAATCCAATACTTCTGTTGAAGTTTTTGGACCAGGAATAATTTCAAATAATTTTAAGTAACGCGCAGGGTTAAAAAAGTGTGTTCCGCAGAAGTGTTGTTGGAAATCTTCGCTTCTTCCTTCACTCATAAAGTGAATTGGAATACCCGAAGTATTTGATGTAACCAAAGTTCCCGGTTTACGGAATTTTTCGATTTGTTCGAATACTAGTTTTTTAATATCCAAACGCTCCACAACAACTTCAATAATCCAATCAACATTGGCAATTTTTGCCATATCATCCGTCGTATTTCCAGTAGTAATTCGGTTTGCGAATTTCTGACTGTAAATAGGAGATGGTTTTGATTTTAATGAATTCGCCAAGTGCTCGTTTACTATTCGGTTGCGAACAGCTTTACTTTCAAGCGTTAATCCTTTTTTGGCTTCAGCATCTGTCAACTCGCGTGGTACGATGTCAAGCAGTAAAACTTCAACACCAATATTGGCAAAATGGCAAGCTATTCCTGAACCCATAATTCCGGATCCAATTACAGCGACTTTTTTAATTGTGCGTTTCATAGTTAATATTTTGTTTTTTATTTGATTTGAATGGGCCTTTATTAATTAAGGTTATTCATTTTCTAATTTTTCTGTTTGATTGAATATGTTTTTATCCTGAATTAATTCGTTTATGATTTCAGATACTTCGATAAAATGTTTTAGCTTCTCGTCAGAAACATGTTTTCTTACCGTTTCATTAAATTTTAAAACTGTATTTTTAGATAAATCTCTTTTTTCTTTTCCAAATTCAGTCAGGTAAATCAAAACACCGCGACCGTCTGTTGGGTTTTTTTTGCGAACAATCAAACCTTTGTCTTCCATTGATTTTAGTGTTCGGGTTAGGCTTGTGGCTTCCATGCCCATTCTTGGTCCCAAAGATGTTGATGGGGTTCCTTCTTCCTTATCTATACTTAAAAGAGCAAACCCGGTGGCCATTGTGGCATCGTATTTGGCAGCCTCTTCGTTGTACATTCTTGATACAGCTTGCCATGTAGCACGCAAAATATAATCTATTGTTTTCTCTTTCATATGTAACTATATCGATTTCAAATATAATCAAAAAATACTATGCATGCATATAATTTTTTAATATTTTTTTGGTTAGTTAAAAAAATCCTTTGATTTATAGGGGTTTATGCTTTAATTTTAATTGAAATATACTATTCTTTTTTGATGTTTTAACAAAATTTATGCTGTAAAAATTGTTTTGTCGTTTTAAATTGAGATAAAATTCTGCATTTTGTAAAAAATTATGGCTTTAATTCAATAGGAATTTCCGGTTCGTATCGCGAAATTGCCTTTTGAAGTATTGTTTTCATCCTGTTCCGGAGGTTTTCGGGTTTAATGACTTCGATACCATTGCCAAAACCCAAAAGAATACGTTCCATTTCGTAATTTGGGGTGATGAACAAATGAACGATGATGCTTTTGTCTTCATTTTCTTTAATCAGCCGCTGCGTTTGATGCAGGGGTTTGGTTAAAACATAAGGCGCGTTGATTGCATCAATCCAGAGTTCAATCTTTCGGGGTTGAGAGCCGGTGTTTACTGTAACGCCAATTACATTTTTGTAAAAAAGTTCCGCATCAAAATCTTCTTCTAAATAAGGGAGATTAAAATCATAATCAATGGCGATAATTCTGTCCAGGGCCAAATTGGTAATGGGCTGCGAACCTTTTTTCTTTCCTACGAGAAACCATCGGTTGTTGAATTCCTTTAAAATAAAGGGATGGAAGTTAAACTTGTTTTCCTCCCGGGATTTAAATGATTTATAGGTAATGACCAAAGCCACCTTTTTGATAATGGCCTGATAAATTTCATCTAAATAGTGAAGCCCTTTCAGCTTTTCATTTTTGTCCAGATAGATAACAGGTTTTGTATGTGATTTTTCAGCGTAGATTTTATCCTCCAAACGCTGTAGAATATCCGATACATCATTAAAAAGAGAGAAATCCTTAAACTGCTTTAACATCGATACGGTTTCAGTCAGAACATTCATATCAGTCTCTGTTAACGGAATATCGGTTATGGTGAATTCGTCGTCTTCATATTTATAGTACTTTTTATCGTAAACTACAATTGGGGCATTATAGCCCAGTTTTTCACTCCGCATGAGCTGAATATCCATTTGTATGGTTCGCTTGCTGATTGGATTTGCACGACCCTCGTATTCAAACAAAGCATCAGAGCAGCATTCGATGAGGTCGTCTAAAGTCCATTGTCGGTATTTGTTCTGGAGACATTTGTCGATGGTTTTGTACCGAATTAAGGCGTTTTTGTTTTGTGACATAGTTTATGTTTTTTTTGCTCTTAAAGTCGCAAGGGCGCTAGTTTTTTTAGCCACAGATTAAAGGATTAAAATGATTTTACTCATTGCTATGTCATCCTGAGGAACGAAGGATCACAACAGTGTGTTTAATTTATACTTAAAAAAAAACTTTGCGATTCTGCGTCTTTGCGTGATTATTTTTTTTCTAAAATGCTGATCTCTCTTTCAATATTGCTTCTGGCTCTTTCTTCGTATAAATTCCGGAACTCATTAGTTTGAAAGATAAATTCGTTTTCCAGAAAATGTTTCAGTGCTTTTGCGCGTCCGGGTTTGTAGAGGAAATCAGGATAAATGCGGTATTCTTTTCTGATTTGTTCGTAATAGATTTGATAGGCTTCCCAATCCCGGGCCAGAATTTTTAAATCAAAATCGATTAACCAGTTAATATCTTCAATTGTATTATGGACATGGAGTTGTGTGGCGCAGATCGCATCAAAAATGAATTTTTTATCCAGGCTGGTGTTTTCAGGTAAAATCGATAGGGAATACTCGGCACTTTTGAGCTCATTGTCTTTTTTACTGCTCTTATAAATATAATCATGGTAAAAAATAGAAAATAATATTTCATTAGGGTTCTGAATTTGCACAGCATAACGCTCGAAACTGACAATCATATCGTTTAGATGTGTGAGGTTATGATAATGCCTTGATTTACCGGAGTATGCTTTTTCTAAATTGAACCAGTTTTGCTGAATTTCATTTAATGGGAAGCCAATGTTCAAGAGTAATTCAGAATAGATTTTTTCTAAATTCATATGGTATTTTTTATTTAAATCTTATGAGAAGCTCTGTAAGAGCTGAATATTTATAACCAAATTATAACACAGAATCAAAAGCTCCAGCGGAGCGACACCTTTATTTTCCTTTCATTGATAGAATATGTCGCCCCGCTGGGGCTCTTCAAATGCATCTGAAAAATCTATAGTTATGACGTCCCTCCGGGACTTACATACTTTTTTAAAATCAATATTTACTCAAATATAAAATTCTTTTTTCTACTGCGCAAAATAATTGCGTAGTACTATCGAAATCTTTGCTCAGGAAATAAGAACAGACGTTCATTGAAATAAAAATTGAGTTAACAAGGTCAAGTTTGAGTTACTTCGAAAAACTTTCCACGTACACACTTACACCATTACCGGTTAACACAATTTATCAGGAGGCAGTAGCTCAGCGGTTAGAGCAGGTAGTTTTGAAATTATCGTTAAAAGGTCAATCAAAACTTACTTCGTACACTTTTAATGTCCGGGTCGTGGGTTCGAATCCCATCTGCTTCACTATTTATGGTCAATTCAAACTTACTTCAGAACATTGGTATTTCCGGTTCGAGTCCGGCAAGTTTTAAAATTATCATGAATAATCAAAGAGGGTCAAGATTAACTTACTTCGGGGGAAACCCACCAAACTGTCACTTTGAATCAGTTAATCCATTACACTCTAATTTCAGGTCAAGTGTTTCTTACTTCAAATCTTTTAGGTAGACTCAGAAGCGCAATTATCTAAATTTTAAAAATTAAAAAAAAAATGAAAACAACAACATTATTAAAAATCAGTCTGCGTCAAAACGCAATTTACATTCCATCAGAAATGATAGCGAATGATATCAAAAAAATATCAGCAACAACATCGGTTTTGGCAGCCAATGTTTCCAAACTTGGTTTTACATTTTCAGAATCATTATTACACGCTTTAAATAATGTAAGCCCAAACTATAAAGTTGATTTTTTAGAAGTTCTGAAAGAAGTTTTAGGAACGGATAAAAATTGGACTCCTTTGGTGAAAGAATGGGATATCCCAACAGGTGAATCTGTCTTTGATCATGTGGCTACCTTTTTTGCAAATGTTTTTAAAACCAAAAACGGAACAACTCTGCAATGCGGACATAGTATCCCGGAGCATACTTTTCCGTTGGAAAGATACAATGGATGTCCGTTCTGCGGAACTCCGTTTGAATTTGGTAAAATCGAAAAATACGGACAAGGAAGCAAATTGAAAGTTCTGGAATTGTGGACAGAAAAAGACTTAAATGATTTCTATTTATCGTTATTGCAATCAAAAACAGCTTTAGATGCTACACAGGCAGATAGTTTAAAAGCAGCGATGAAATACTTGCCTTTGCCTAAAACCGATGTGGCTATGAAGGAAACTTTAATGCTTGTTATAGATCTTTTGATCGAAAATGGCAAAGAAGAGGAGGCGTCAGCATTTTTAAAAACACCAACTGATATTTTAAGATATTTATGGTTTAAGAATACAGGATTGTTGCAAATTATTGAGCCAAAAACAATTATTAAAAGAACGGCTAAAAACGCACAGCATTTGCATATCGGTTTAGACACAAGTGCGCAGGCCAAAATCGCTTCTCAGAAAGATTTGAAACTTAAATATTCCCGAAAAGAATGTTTAATGGTGGCAAATTGGTTGAATACTATGGATATGGAAGTAGAAGCCATGTGCGAAATCATGCATCCAAAAAGAGGAATGTGGGTTCGTGTGATCAGAGCGTTGCGTTTGGCAGAATACAGCAAAAGAAAAGGTTTTGAAAAATTAGCTTTTTTGATGGATGTATTTTACAACCAGGTGTATGACGTTTGGCAAAGTAAAGTAAACACGTCACGATTGAAAATGGATGCCGATAAAACATTTGCCTTATTGAAACAACGTCCGGGTTTGTTTGCCCGTTCCTTATTTTCGAATATGCTTTGGTTTGGTGCCGATGAAACGGTGGCACATTTTACGGAGATTATTGATAAAGTTCCGGCTCGACTGGTGTTTACTTTAAATATGTATGCTCAGAACTATTTTGATAAAAATATTCAAAGAAGTGTGAAGCCTTTGGGAGGAACCAATAAACGAATTGCGCCAAATGCTTTGTTGAATTTGTATGATGAAGAGCAATTAGAGGCGATGAAAAGTCAAATCGAAGAATTGTGCTTTTTAGCAATGAAGAAACGATTTGCAGCAATCGCAAATCCAAACAAGACTATTTACATAGATCCGCAATTGTTTAATATGCCTGTTTCTATTGGAGATCGTAGCGATACGCTTCAGGATTTACCGGTGGCTTTAATGGGAACACGTTTCCCGGTTGAAGGAAACGAAGTGCGATTGTTTATGCAATGGGGTGCAGGTTTACCGGCACAGCATTTAGATATGGATTTGAGCTGTCATATTGCATACGAAGGGAAATCGGATATTTGTTCGTTCAGCCGATTGACGACCACAGGTTGTCAGCATAGTGGTGATATCAGAAGTATTCCGAATAAAATTGGAACTGCAGAGTACATCAACATCAATATCAACGAATTGGCCAAAGCCAATGCAAAATTTGTGACTTTTACCTGCAATGCGTACTGTAACGGAAGTATCACGCCAAATTTGGTTGTAGGCTGGATGAACAGTAAACACCCGATGAGAATTTCGGATAAAACCGGTGTAGCTTACGATCCGTCGTGTGTAGACCATCAGGTTCGTGTAACGCAGAATATCGCCAAAGGTTTGGTTTTTGGAGTTCTTGATGTAGCCAAAAGAGAAATTGTTTGGTTAGAAATGACTTTTGGAGGTCAGGTCGTACAAGGTTTGGACTTTAAAGGAGTTCAGGCATTATTGGCAAAATTGAACAGTAAATTGAATATTGGTAGTTTGTTACAGCTTAAAGCGGAAGCTCAGGGATTGACAATTACCGAAGATAAATTTGCCGATGAGGTTTACGATGCACAATGGGCAATAAATGCTGCGGCAGTGACACAATTATTAATTGATTAAATTTAAGCCACGAATTCATAAATGGATTAGTGGCTTTTTGATGTCGCTGGTATATAGACCTGACAGGTTTTAAAAACCTGTCAGGTCTGATACGAAGGTTGCAGATAAAAAGGATAGTTCCGTAGGAACGTTTTTAAATTGTAGCAACGGATTTTAATCCGTTGAAAAATATGCGATAACAAAATAAAGTTCCGTAGGAACGGCAAATATTTATAGATTAGAAAATCCCATTTTTAAAAATCATGACAATAAAAGAAATAAAATATAAAGCGGAAAAAAACTTTAAAAGAATAAAACTTAGAGAGGATGTTTATGGATTTCAAATACAGCCCAATGCTAAATTTTTAAAAGGAATAAGCAGAAAAGAAATTGATGCATTGCAAGTATTGTTTGGATTTGATTTCCCTTGGGATTACAGAGAAATGCTTTTAACTTTTTCGAATTTAGACACTGATTTGATTTCAATTAACCCAGAAGGCAAATCAGATATTGAATATGCCAGTGAAAACTTTTTCCACCAATATCCTGAAGATTTTGAAAAATCAAGACGACTTATTGACGAAATTAATGAGAATAAATTTGAAGCAGAATTGGCTCTAACTGAAGCTGGTTTTGATGTTTCAAAAATAGTGGGTTACATTCCCATGCACAACCATCGTGCTCTTGTGGTTTTTGAAGATAAGTATCTTTCGCCGGTTATTTCAGTTATGCAATCCGATATTATTATGTTCGGAAATAATTTAAGAGAATATCTCGAAAATGAACTTTTAAGAATTTAGGTAAAGAAAATAGTTCCGTAGGAACGTTGTTATTTTGTAGCAACGGATTTTAATCCGTTGAAAAATATGCGATTACAAAGTAAAGTTCCGTAGGAACGAAAAATATTTATAGATTAGAAATGCCCATTTTTAAATCTATTTTTAGTACGCAAAATAACTGCGCACTAGTTTTTGAATCTTTGTTGAAAGATAAGAACTAATGAATACAACGCTTTTAAAAGAGATGCTTTCAAAAAATTATGTAAAGGTGAACAAACATCTGGAGCATGATTTATACATTTATAATTACACTCAAAATGCACAATTCGAGAAAGTTTGGAATGAGGTGACATTAGCCTGCAGAGGATTGATCTTAGATGAAAATAATACTGTGGTGGCAAGGCCTTTTCCTAAGTTTTTCAATTTAGGCGAAATGGAAAATCAGGTACTGCCGGCTTGTACTTTTGAAGTCTATGATAAAATGGACGGTTCGTTGGGAATTTTATATTGGATAGATGAAGTTCCTTTTATAGCGAGCAGAGGATCTTTTTCGAGCAATCAGTCGGATAAAGCGAATGAAATGCTGCATGGAAAATACAGAAATTCCTGGGCGCTTCTGGATAAAGCGAAAACCTATTTGTTTGAAATTATCTACCCCGAAAACCGAATCGTTTTAGATTATGGTTCAGCGGAAGAATTGGTTTTGCTGGCGATTATTGACACAGCTTCCGGTGAAGAATTTGCGTTGGAAGATCTTGGTTTTCCTATGGTTGAAAAATTCGATGGTATCAAAGATATTCTGCTTTTAAAAGAAATGGACATTGATAATAAAGAAGGTTTTATCATTAAGTATGCAAACCATTTTAGGGTGAAGATTAAATTTGAAGAATACCTTCGTTTACACCGAATCATTACTGAGGTTTCTAACCTGAATATTTGGGAGTATCTGAAAACAAATCAGCCGATGGAAGAAATTCTGGAGCGTGTTCCCGATGAATTTTTTGATTGGGTAAAACAAACCAAAAGCGATTTAGAGAAGCAGTACCTGACAATCGAAAACCAATGCAAAGCAGATTTTAAAGTATTAGAATCCCGAAAGGAAACCGCCTTGTATTTCCAGACTTGTCAATATCAGGGCGTATTGTTTGCCATGCTGAACCACAAAGACTATTCGGTGATTATTTGGAAAATGATCCGGCCAACATTTGAAAAACCGTTTAATAGAAAAGAAAATTTAATCTAAATGCGCAGAATAATTGCGTAGAGGCAAAGATATATTTGCCAAACAAAAAATAAACACAATGATTATAAAACTTAAATCAGAGAACAAAAACTTTTTAGACGTTCTTTATAAAAATCCAAATACAGATCAGGGTTTGTATTTGAAGGAGTTAAAGGAAGGAATCGTAATTGGAAATGTGGTTTCTTACAACGAATATCACTGTGTTTTTTTAGATGGTAAGAACAGTTATTTACCTGAGGAAGGAAATCAAATCGATTTTCAAAGTTATTGCAGTCCGTTATTGGCTTTAAATATAGCAACTGAATTATTTAATCATCTGTATAAAGAAAATTTAGGTTTAAGTGAGACTGTAATTTCTTGGTTAGGTAAGAATTATAACGAAGTTGATACTGAAAAATGCACCATTGAAGTTGCAACTTTTTTCATCGATTCCGGATGGTATAAAAATGAAAATTATCTTTTATCAAAATACATTGGCGGAATTTTACTAAAACATAAAATTGGAAATAATTACGAATTAAAGATTGAAGGGAAAACGGTTAGAGAGGCATTGCAGAAATTTTCGCTTGTAGCTTTGTTTTCACACTTTACCAATAAATATGCGGTTTATACTTATATAGACGATTACTTTATTCAAAAGCACATCACAATGTTAACCAATATTTCGGGAATTCCGTATTTTGTATTTTATCTTTTTATCAAAAGAATCATGCGTTCTCCGGTACAATTTGAAAAGTTTAAACCCCAGTTAGAAGCTTATTTTGATAACGAAGTACAGTTTGTGTTTACAGATACACATCAATCGAGAAAAGAATTTATTTGCAGTAAAATCGATTTTGATGAACCGGTTCTAGATTTTGGTTGTGGTGAATTGCAATACTATAAAATGTTACTCAAAAAAGGATTCTTGCAGGAATATCATGCTTATGATGAGGTTGATTTTAAGCATGTCGCAGATAAAATTATTGGATTAGAAAAGGTTGATAATTTGCGATGGATCGAAAACCTTGAGGAAATTAAAGGTTTTGAAGGGCAGGTTATTTTGAGCGAAGTTATTGAGCATAATTCTCTGGAAGAAGCAAAAGAAATACTCATATGGATTCGCGATAATACACAATTTACGCAATTATTTGTGACAACGCCGGACAAAGATTTTAATGTAAATTATGAAATGACAGAAGAATTCAGACATGACGATCATGATTTTGAACTTTCGAACGCAGAGTTTATGGAATTGATCAACGAAATTTTTCCAAATTCTAAATCATTTTATGGAGTAGGGGATTGTGTAAAAGGAGTTTATCCAACAAGTGCGGTAATCATTCAAAAAAAGTAAAAAATGTTAGACTATAAAGTAAGAAATAGAATAGAGTGGTTTTGTAAAAATAAGATAAATGATTTTTCGCCAACCATTTCGCCAGCGCCGAAAAGCAAGACAAGAAACGAAATAGAAAGCATTGAAGAGGCTGTAAATTATTATATAGAAAAAGGGGTAACCGAATTTGTGGTTCAGAAGAAATACATGGGGTCTTACTGTACCATTTATCTGAAAAGAAATCTCGAAGAAACCTATTTTGTTTCCAGAAATGGGTTTAAAATGGATCATATTGATATGGAAAAAGCCATAAGCAGTTTAAAAGATTTACACGCCAAAATGGTAATTACTTTCCCTGATTTCGAAACGCTTTTAATTGCTTCAGAATTATTGCCATGGAAAGTTTTGGGGGCAGGATTAATCGAGAAAGAATTTATAGGATACTATGACGCCTTAAAAACGCACAATGAATATTTGAAATCTTCGGAATTAATAAAAAAAATAAATAGTGTAAGACAATCAGGGGCGTTCACAACCTATATTTCGGATAAAAAGCAGCTTAGCAAAAAAGAATTTGGAGGTAAATATAAAACGCATATTGTCCGTCAATACGAAGCGTTGGGCAGTGTGAAAATTCCAGATGCAATAAAGCAGGAAGAATCATTGCAGGTTTTTAAAGGTCAGATTGATACTTTTGGAAAGGAAACGGAATTGCACTTTAAACCCTTTACCATTTTAAAAGTAGTAAAAAAGTCAGGAGAGGAAATACTACCAAATAGCAATTTGACTTATAAAATGGTAAATGATGATGCTTTTCTACACTTGGAAATTACAACTTCTAATAAAGAAGAACAGTTAAAAGAAATGTATTCCTTTTTCGAAAAACTGACCAATGATAACGAGGAAGGCATTATGATTAAACCGGTTCAAAATTATATTAAAAATTTGCCACCGTGTTTCAAGGTGAGAAATAACAATTATCTCACAATGATTTATGGGGTAAATTTTCATCAGGATTTTGATCATTATTTAGGAAAAAGAAGCATAAGACAAAAATTAGAGCAATCTGTAAATGGTTGGGAAATCAATCAAAAAATGCTTCAGATTCCGTATAAAGATTTAGAAGAAGAAAATTATCTCATGCGGTTGTTGCTTTTGAAACGAATCAATAACGAAGAAATAGAAAAAACATTAGATCCAAGATTATAACAAGATTAACAAAATGAAAAAAACACCAACATTAACAATCCTTATAGGTTGTCCGGCATCGGGAAAAAGCACTTTTGCAGAGTGGAAGGTGAGAACTGAACCAAAAACGATGAGAATAAGTCGTGATGAAATCAGGTTTTCACAATTTCAGGAAGTGATGGATCCGGCAGTTGAAAGTATGATTTCGAAAATTGTTAACGGACAAATTAAAACGTTGCTTTCAAATGGATGGAACGTTATTCTGGATACCTGCAACGTAAAATCAGAATACATTAAACAGCCAATAGACGATTTTGCTGAAATGGCTAATATTGAGTTTAAAATGTTCGATTTACCACTACAGGAACTTTTTGTGAGAAACGAAAAAAGAGATCGAAAAGTACCGAAAAAAGTAATTGAAAATATGTACCATCAATTTCAAAAAACAAAAGAGAAGTTTGATTTTATTCCAATAAAGAAGATGAATAAAAATCTCGAATACCGCGTTCAAAACCCGGACTTGCCTAAAGCCATAATTTGTGACCTTGACGGAACATTGGCCTTAATGAACGGACGAAATCCGTTTGACGCGAGTAAATGCGATGCCGACAAAATCAATACTCCGGTGGCGAACGTTTTGAGAAATTACAAAAAGTTGGGGTATCAGATCCTATTGGTTTCAGGAAGAGAAGACCAATACGAAGCACCGACATTGCGTTTTCTTGAAAAACACGAAATCGAGTACGATGCCTTAATCATGCGTAAAACAAAAGACAGCCGAAAAGATTCGATCATAAAAACCGAAATCTACAATGAGTTTATTAAAGACCAGTATTTTGTAGAATTTGTTTTAGATGATAGAAATCAGGTTGTGGATACCTGGAGAAATGACTTAAAGTTACCTTGTTTTCAAGTGTACTACGGAGATTTTTAATGAGAAGGTGCAGAGGTGCAGAGGTTCAAAGGGACAGAGTTTTTAGAGCAATAATTTCTCATTTTATGTCATTTCGCCCAAAGGGAGAAATCACATGCTCTGAGCACGCCCTGTATGGAATGCTGGGTGTGATTTGCTTCGCCAGTTCGCTATCGCTCGAGTCTCCCTTAGGTCGAAATGAAAAACTCTGTGTAAAAACTTTGCGCCTCTGCGTCTTTGCGAGATTAAAAAGCAGACATAAGACTAAAAAAATGTGTCTTACCGCCTTAGGGGCAAAAAAACTAAACAAAATATAACAGAAAGACTCAAAATGGGAAACCTCTGAAGCTTTGCCTTTTTGAGCCTTTAAAACTTTAAAAAAAAAATGAATACATATATAGATATCGGAATTAATTTAACGAATAAACAATTCCATAACGACATAGACGATGTCGTACAAGATGCACTCGACGCCGATGTATCGCAAATGATACTAACCGGCACAAGCTTACGAAACAGCGAAGCTTCATTAGAAATTGCAAAACAATATCCGGGAGTGTTATATTCCACTGCTGGAATTCACCCGCATGATGCGAAGAGTTTTGATGCACAGAGTATTTCAAAACTGCGAAATTTATTAAAACAGAAACAAGTCGTTTCGGTTGGTGAGTGCGGACTCGATTTTGATCGCGACTTTTCGCCCAGAAATGTACAGGAAACGTGTTATAGAGCTCAACTAGAATTGGCGATCGAAGTGCAGAAACCTTTGTTTTTGCACGAAAGAGCTGCTTTTATAAAGTTTATGGACATTACAAAAGATTATTTGCCGCGATTGCCCAAAGCAGTCGTGCATTGTTTTACAGGAACTTTACCGGAAGCCAAAACCTATCTCGATAACGGATTCTATCTAGGCTTTACCGGAGCGATATCCGACACCAAACGTTTCGCTCATTTAAAAGAAGTACTTCAGTACGTACCGCTTGACCGAATGATGATCGAAACCGATGCGCCGTTTATGCTTCCTAAAAATGTCCCGAACAGTGTTTTGAAGAAATACCACGAACGCCGTTGCGAACCTGCTTTCCTGCCTTTTGTTGCGGGAACAATTGCACAGTTTAAAGGAATTACTTTAGATAAAGTAGCGGAGGAAACGACTCGAAATTCTAAGAGCTTTTTTTTGTATTTAGGTACAGAGAGGCAAAGGTTCAGAGGAACAAAGGTTAAAGCTTAAAAAACTTGATGCTTTTGTAGAAAAAAACAGGTGTTTTTACGGGGTCTAAAAGCTATTGTTTAATTTATATTTGAAAACTCATGAATGAAAAAATACTCAAAAAACTAAAAGAAATAGAAATACAAAAAGATGTAAAAATACTGCTGGCTGTAGAATCCGGAAGCCGTGCCTGGGGATTTACCTCGCCGGACAGTGATTACGATATTCGTTTTATATACAAACACAAACCCGAGTATTATTTATCGCTTTGGGAACAACCAGACGTAATCGAGTTCATGACCGAAGACAATCTTGACGGTTCTGGTTGGGATTTAAGGAAATCCATAAAATTATTAGCAAAATCTAACGCACCTTTGATCGAGTGGTTGTTTTCGCCTGTTGTGTATTTTCAGGATGATGCTTTTGCAAAACAAATGCGGGAGATGGCTCTAGAATGTTTTTCGCCCATAGCGGTTTTGCACCATTATTTAGGAACAACTAAAAATTTCATAGAAGTATGCGAAATGGAAGAAGTAAAATTAAAAAGTTATTTCTATGCCTTACGCACCTCATTGGCGGGAAAATGGATTATAGAAAATAATACTTTTCCACCCGTTGCTTTTGCTGAATTATTGGTAACAGCACCGAAAAACGTACAGGAAAAAATAATAGAATTACAACAAATAAAAGCTACTCAGGAGGAAAAATACATGCACCTAAAAGAAGTTTTAATAACTGATTTTTTACTAGAAACCGTAAAATTTAATCAGGAAAATGCAAGTAAGTTGGGAAGTGGGAAGAAGTTGAGTGAGGAATTGGATTTGTTTTTTGGGGAGATGATAATTTAATAAAACTTTATATGGAATTTACAATTGAAGAAGTAAAAGATGCTTATAAAAAGCTTAAAGCTTATATTTATTATGATTCAGGTGAATTATTATTAAGAGAAAAAATAGTTGTTTTTGAAACTGATTTAAAAAACGATCCTCTTGATTTTATGAAGTCTTATTTTGGTAATGAATACTCTGAATATTTACAAGATAATAGTGAGAACGCTGATTTGAATTTTTTTTTATCTGAATCTAAAAAAGCTGATTTAAATCAAAAATTAGAAATTATTACTGATAGATTAAACAATTACTATAAGGAGCCTGATTTTTTTGATAAATATGTTAATGAGATAAGTGTCAATGTTTTTCCTAAAGTTTTTTCCTCTGAAAATCAGGTAAATAAAATTATATCAAACAAAAGAATTAAAGAAAATTATTCTTTGCAAAAGGCTACTGCATTTATTAATGCGCCCATAGAGATTCATATTCTATCGGTATTATGGATTATGAGAGAAGGAGTTAAAATTGATTCGAAATTGTATGGTGAATGTGTTGGTAACAGATTATTGCTTAATAAAAGTAATACAAAAATTGTACAAGGTAGTTCCTTATTTAAACCATATTTCAAAGAATATCAAAAGTGGAGAGATGGTGCAGTAAATGTTGCTAACGATTTGCTTAAAAAAGATAAAAATGCATTGTTTTTAAATTTAGATATAAAAGATTATTTCTATTCAGTAAGAATCGATAGAGATAGATTTCCTATAGCTAAAAGAAAAGCATTAAGAGAGTATTCTAATTTAAATGACATTTTGTTAAAAGTTCATTTGAAATATACAGAAATTATAACAAAAGAATTTGAAATGCCCTATGATTTTTCTCAGGAAATTACAAATGAAAAAGGAGAAATAATTAAGTTTATATTACCTATTGGTTTGTTATCTTCTTATGTTTTAGCTAATGATTATTTAAAAGAGTTTGATAAAATTATAATTGAAAAATTTAAACCTGCCTATTACGGAAGGTACGTTGATGATATTCTTTTAGTTCTGTCTGAACCTAATCCATTAAGTTTTAAGGAAAACAATATTTATTCAGAATATTCATTTTCGTTTGAAAAATATCTAAATGAAATAGAAAATAATAAAAATAAGTTTTACAAGGTAAGCTTTAAAGAAGAGCAGTTATCTGAGATAGAATTATATATTTTAAGTAATTTTCATCAGGTAGTAAGTTTAGTGGATAACCCTTTTGAAACTAAGAAAAAAGAAGAAGAATGTATATGTGATGATATAAAGCAAAGAATCTTTAAATTAAATGGATTTCCTTCGTTATTCTTTCAGAGCGAGAAAACTCTTTTACATTATTTTGATAAAGATGAATCAAGTATTGTAATTGATAAATTGAAAAAGGAGTTAAGAGAAAAATCCAGTGAATTTAGAGATTTACCCAATGAAAAAGAAGATTCCGATAATTTTGAAGAAAGTGCTTATTATCTGCAATATGATGGTTCGGATGGTAAAATAAAAACTCTAAAAGATTATAAAGAAGATAGATTTGGTTTGTCAGTTTATTTATCTCATAAAATAGGTTTTGCATTAAGAAACAAAAAAAATATTTCTGATAATGAGCTAAGTAAAATTGTTAAATTTTTTAAAGGAGAGAATTGCTTGACATTGTATAAGTTGTGGGAGAAAATTTTAACACTTTTTTTAATAAATAATCAACCCAAGATTTATGTTGAATTTTTATTTCATTGTATTGAACAAATAGATAAAATCAAAGAAGACGAAAAATATTCAGATAAAGTGTGTTCAAGTGTGAGAGAGACATTAGTTAATTATTTGTTTTGTGCTCATGAATTATGTTTATCACTTAATCTAAGTTTTTTAAGCGAAGATTACAAAATTTCGAGAGAATATGAATTTAAGTCTAATGAATTCAGATTAAATTCATATACTATGTTTTTCTCTAATTTAGATTTTATAAAGCCAAATTCTTATGTCGCCATAAGATATAGAAAAGCAAATATGATTAGACATCATTATGTTGTAATTCCGTTACTTAACTATACTAAAAAAAGTAAAGAAGGAGAAATAAATTTAGTAGATAGAAAATTACATATTGGATCTTTTGATTTAGACGAACAATTGTTAGAAAATTCTCCTCGACCCCTTAAATTCTGGGAATGCTGTATTGCATCCTCTTTTCAACAATTTCATAAATTTAGTTTAAAAAAGGACATAACGGTAAATAAAGATGGTTATATTGAATCTGATATTTTATATACGATAAATATTTTGAATGAAGAAGATGAGATTATTGAAAAGGAGGAAACAGAAGAAGATATTACTTATTTAGATTTAGCATTTGACTATTTTACGAAAGGAAACTCAAATCATTCAAATAGTTACGAAAAAGATGAAGACCTAAAATCTCAGTTTTACAAAAAGAAAAAAGATCAATTTGAAGTTGATAAATATGATAAATGTACTTCACCAAAAATTTCATTTGCGAATACAGAGGTTAAAGAAAATAATATTTTAAATAGTATATTAAGTAATCCAAATTTATCGTCGGAAAGATATCATAAATTAGCATCTATTCTAAAAAAAGCAAGAGAAGAAAAAACAGATATATTACTATTCCCTGAATGTTTTATACCTTTTAATTTATTGTCGACATTAGCTAGATATTCAACAGATAATCAAACATTATTAGTTTCTGGATTAGAACACATTACTATAAATAAGGTTTCTTTTAATTTTGTAGTATCAATTATACCAGTAACGGTAGGTGGAATTAGGGATGCCATTGTTGTTTTAAGGTTAAAAAACAATTATTCTCCTTCTGAGGAGCATCTAATAAATGAAAATCATTTAATTGTGCCTAAGGTTATTAACCCAAAAATTCAAATAATAAATTGGAGAAATATTTATTTTTCAGTTTGTTATTGTTTTGAAATGGCTAATATTAGTCATCGAGAAAAATTAAAGAGTAAAATAGATTTATTAATTGGCATCGAATGGAATAAGGATATTCCTTATTTTTCAAATATTGTAGAATCCGCTTCTCGAGATTTACATTGTTATGTTGCGCAGGTAAATACCAGTAATTTTGGAGATACAAGACTTACTCAGCCAAAGGAAACTGCAATAAAAGACATTTTAAGATTAAAAGGAGGTCTAAATGATACTATTTTGGTTGGTGAAATAGATATTAAGAAATTGAGAGATTTTCAGAGAATAAAATCTTCAATAAATCAAAGCAAAGAGTTTAAACCGTTACCTCCAGATTTTCTATTAAGCGAGGTTATGAAAAGGATAAATAATTCTTAGTAAGATATTACGCGTTTTGAAGCTAAAATAATGAGATATTATTCTTAACAACAAAAAATGCGCAAACTTCCTAAAAAGTTCGCGCGTTTTCATTTTATATCAAAAGAAAAAAATCTCTATTTCCCTTTTATCTACTTCTCTAAATATTCAACTTTATCTTTTTCAGCCTGAACCAAACCTTAGTAAAGTTCTACAAGTTTATCAAGAGGATTGAATGTGCAAGCATTATGATTAGTGTTGCTTTTTCCGTGACTTACTTCAATAACTTCCGTAGAATCTTTTTTTTAATACCAAGAAGCACTTTATTCGGCTTATATTTCGCCAGATAAGTAGTAACTTTAAAATATTTATATTTGCATTATAAACTTCATGAAAAATGAACTACAAAATATCATTTCAGGAAAGAGCCAGGTTAAGCATGGAGCAAATATCCAAGCAGCCTCCGGTTACCTTAAAAATGGCAAAGGAACAGGCACTTTGGCTGAAAGAGGAATCCACATCAAAAAACAAGAAGAAACCTTAATCGAGCAATTTGCAACAATTAATGAACTTTGGATTGCCGATTTAAACATTGAAAATTTTTTCTCTAGTGGTGCAGAACAACTAGTTTATCTGAAAGATGAACGAAAAGTTCTCAAACTCAATGATACCATCTACTATACTTCTTGGGAGGATTACTTTAATAATTTACTTTTAAATAATTATTTTTTCCCCGATACCGCTTACAAACTTCTTGGATTTTATAAAAATACTAAAGGTCTGTATGCTGTTGTGGAGCAAAATTTTGTTATAGCTACTGAAAAGACAGAATTGATTAATGTGAAAATATTTCTTGAAAACTCTGGATTTGTGAATAAAAAAAATAACGATTACTTTCATCCTGAATTGGGTATTATTTTAGAAGATTTGCACGATGAAAATGTATTGACTAAAGATGGAATCCTAAAATTTATCGATACCGTTTTCTATATCACAGAACAATTTTACAAGCCATGACCATCCAAGACCTAAAATCCCAAAACCTGATCCTTTTTGAAGTAATTTCGGGAAGTAGATCTTTTGGATTAAATACACCAACATCTGATACCGATATCAAAGGTGTTTATTATTTGCCTAAAGAAAAGTTCTTTGGGTTAAGCTATATTCCGCAAATCAGTAATGAAACCAACGATGAGGTTTACTACGAAATTGGGCGTTTTGTAGAATTGCTCATAAAAAATAATCCTAACATTCTTGAGATTCTCGCTTCGCCGGAAGATTGTATTTTGTACAAACATCCATTAATGGAGCAGTTAAAATTAGAAGATTTTCTATCGAAACTCTGCAAAGATTCTTTTGCCGGTTATGCAGTTACGCAAATCAAAAAGGCGAGAGGTCTAAATAAGAAAATCGTAAACCCAATGGCAAAGGAAAAAAAGAGTCTTTTGGATTTCTGCTGTGTTTTAAAAGGTTACGAAACTGTTTCGGTTAATAGTTTTCTAGCCGAAAATAATTTGAAACAGGAACAATGTGGTTTGGTCAATCTCCCTAATTCCAAAGGAATGTTTGCGATGTTTTATGACGAAAATAAAAGTTTGGGTTACAAAGGCATTATTCAGAAAGAAAGCTCTAATGAAGTTTCGGTTTCGTCGATTCCTAAAAGTGAAAAGTTACTGGGGTATTTGTCCTGTAATCAGGAAGGCTATTCTAAATATTGTAAAGAATATACAGAATACTGGGCCTGGATCGAAAAACGCAACGAAGATCGATATAACACCAATCAGCAACATGGTAAAAATTACGACAGCAAAAACATGATGCATACCATCCGACTTTTGCAAACTGCTGAGCAAATTCTGTCCACTGGGAAATTAAATATCAGAGTTTCCAATCGTGACGAATTGTTAGACATAAAAGCCGGAAACAAAGAATATGATGATTTACTCGAAATGGCAGATCAATTAATTGCCTCAATAGAAAGCCACTATGTAACTTCAAATCTTCCTGAAAAACCAGATGAAGAAAAAGCCATCCAAACCTTAATAACAATCCGGGAAACCTTATACCAATAAAGACCAAAATCATCCAAAATCAGGATGATTTTTTTTATCATACCTATAACGATTTAAGGAACGTATTGTAAATTTTTAGCTTTAAAGGTTGAAGGTTTCAGTGCGTTTGCAGATTGTTGGTATAGAAGAATTTTGATTATATTTAACTGGGATTTTTACTACAAAATCAGGTGTTTATACGCTGTTTTTTAATGTTAAATAACTCTAAATTTGATTGGTCAAACGATTGATAACCAAATTAATTGAGTCTTTAAATGAGGAATTGGAATAAAATAGGAGTATTTTGTTTTTTACTTAGCAGTACCTTTTTGTTTTCTCAAAACGAAAGATTAATCATTGGCCGAACAACCGGAAAACTAGTCATAGGGAACAATCAGGAGATTCGGACTTTTGGTTTTACAAATTCGCTTTCGGGACAGGTTACTTTGCCCGGCTTGTCTATTGAAGCTGTGGAAGGCGAAAATGTGAGTATTGATTTTTGGAACATTTCACAAGGCAATCCGGTCTCTTTATTCTGCAAAGAAATTGATTTTGTACAGCGGGATAAAGAGGATAAGGTGATGAAGAAAGAAGAAGCAATTCATCATATGGAACATGGCTTTTATTCTTTTCAGGCTCAGAAAGCAGGAACGTATCTGTATTACAGTCCCGAAAATTACCCTTTTAATCTTCAGGCGGGTATGTTTGGAGTCATCATTATACGTGCAAAAGATCAAGATTCTTCGGCACTTCAGCCTTTACGAGAACTACTTTTGTGCAGCAGCGAACTGGACACAAAGTGGCATACCGATGCCATTATGGGAACGGAGTATGATTCCAGCAATAAACCCATCGTTCTTCCGAAATACAAACCTGAGTACTTCCTTATTAATGGCAAAATCGCAACAGCTACTAAGGGATTACAATCGCTGGGTGATAAAAATGAGCCACTACTTCTTCGTCTCGTAAATTCGGGTTTATACCTTCATGAAATCGTGTTTCCGTCTCCGGTAAAACTTCAGTTGCGCTACGGAAATGAGGCTTCCGTTACGACATTGCCCGACGGATGTAAAATACAGCTTCGTTCGGGTGAAAGCATAGAAGTACTTGTTTTTTTAGAAAACGTGGGCGAGAAGGAACACATTATATATCATTTTACAGACCCGGTTTTAAAAAAGAAAGTCTATGAAGCGGCTATACCGGTTTTTTATTAAAATTTAAACAAACAATCATGAAACAACTCTTCTTTTATTGCATGCTGCTTTTTTCTTTTTCTGCTTCATTTGCGCAAAGCAAACCTACATTTTCTGTAGTGGGTACAGCTGTTAACAAAGAAAGTGTACTCAAAAATAAGCGATTGGATATCTCAAAAATTAAAGTCGAAAACATTTCTAATAAACCGATATTCCTGGTTTGGGAAACTGTGTCTAATACATTTCCTAAGGAATGGGATTGTTCAATGTGCCAGCATGGAGCCTGTCAGATTGGAATTCCAAAAGGATCGGCTTTTAATAAACTCAACCCGGATCAGCAGGGATTTATTGCGATTCATGTAATTCCCGCCAACAAAATAGGTAACGGAACGGTAAAATTTAAAATCTACGACAAAGCAAATCCTAATTATGCTAAGATTTTAACTTTTGAAGTCGAGGTACTTTAAATTCAACCAATAATTTATTACTCACCCAAAAACAAACAAAATGAAAAAAATTACTAGTTTATTATTCATTATTCTGATCGCAGGATTGTCCTATGGTCAGAGTAAATCTAATGTGAAGTTTATTCGCTGGAACGTTAATACGCCTCAGGGACAAGCAAATCTGGAGGCTATGAACGTAGCGTTTAAAAAAATGCGAGAAATAGGCTGTGAAAAAGGCTATTCCTGGTATTATCAGGGAGCGATACACAGTATTCCGAATGAAATTAACGGGCCAAATGCACTTTGTGCGGCTTATCAAACCGATAAAGATAAATTATGGGCATGGGCAGATTGTACGCATAACGGAACGCAAAATGCCAATTTAAATTTTCTTTTATGGCACAGAATGTACATTTGGTTTTTAGAAAAAATGGTACGTGAATTTTCAGGAAAGGATGATTTTGCGCTTCCCTATTGGAATTATGGCAGCCCGGAAGAGAGCCAAAATGTTATGGCGGCAAAATTAAGAGACCAGTCGGGGTCTTTGTACACGGCGGCCAGATATAGTATTCTGAACAACGGAAAAGCGATTCTTCCCGATCAGGTAAAACAAATTCAATTGGCACTTAACGAATTAAAAACAAATCCTTCTTTTGCAGGATCGGCCGGATTCAGTAAAAACCTTGAAGGAGCACCTCATGGTTATATGCACAATCTGATAGGAGGCGGTTATGCACAGCCAAGTGAAACGTATTTTAATGAAATATATCAGAAACAATATTCAGGTTTAATGGCAAATGTTCCTTCAGCCGGTTTTGACCCTGTTTTTTGGCTGCATCACAGTATGGTAGACCGTATTTGGGAGTCGTGGGATGCTTCTGTGTACGGGCAGCGTCCTACATTAGAGCAGTTAAAAGCAAATCCTTGGCAGTATCAGTTTATCGCGCCAAATGGAGACCATCTTACATATACAATGGAGGAAGTGTACAATATTGTTTTTAATTTGGATTACAAATATGATAATTTGCTTTACGGATCTAAAACTCCGGATCTGGCGGCTAAAGAAGTAAAAGGAAAAAAACTAATAGCATTTCAGGATTCAAATGAAAAAGTGATCTGGGAACAAAAAGTAGGGAAACCGCTTGAGGGTGCTTTTACTCATAAAGTGAGCAGCACATTCGCCAAAAACACCAATAGAGTTTTTAAAACCGCTAATTCTAAAATCATACTAAATCTGGATATAGTGGTTTATAAAGAGCCAAAAGATTACTATACCGTTTATCTGCGTTATCCGGGAAAAGAAGATCAGTATGTAGGTACGATGACTTTCTTTGGAGTAGCTCATGATCACGGAACAGGGGCAAATCACGAAATAGGGGAAGATGGTGTAAAACTTAAATTTGCCTATTACATTTCCGATGATTTAGTGAATTCAGATGCGAATTTCGATATTATTATCAAAAAGACCGGAGGCGGCGATGCAAAAGTAACACTAGAAAAAATTGGTGTATCCAATGCAAATTAAGTAAGAAGCTAAAAAAAATGCCCCGTTACGACGGGGCATTTTTTGTTATAGGTACTAACTTGTTACTAAGAAACGGTCATTTTAACGGCTAGTATATGTTTGCAAATCCCTCTTTTTCCCTGATAAGCTGTAAACCAATCGCAGGTGCATTTTTGAGAGTGACTGTCCATAATCACTTTGTGTAAAACCCCTGAGCCTTTTACTCTGGCTTCAATATAATCGGCCCTTCGTTCTATGATTTCGATATCTTCATTGTCGATCAGTTTTTTGGCATTTTTAAGCCTTGGATTTAAAGACAGTATACGCTCGGTTTTAAAGGGGAGACGTCTGTAGAAATGGGCTTTCTCGCTTAAATCATATCCCAATAAACCCATTGAGGACAGATTCGAAGTCAGATTATCCATTGTACCAAAATCAATATCGTTTTCTATCGAAAGCATCGTTGGATCAAAAGTTTCATTTGATTTTAATAAACTGTTTAAACCGTAAACCCATTCAATGGGTAAATTTTCGGTCATGGTTTCGAGTACATTTCCTTCACCCGAAAAGCCACGATACGAATCGGGAGAAAAAGCCATTAGAAGCTGCATTTTGCCAAATTCCGAAACGATGGCGCAGGTTTGTTTGTCTGACGATTCGTAAATGTAAATTTTATCGACAATGGCCAGAATTCCTTCTAACAATCGCAATCGCTGTACTCCTCCAATTCTAACGCTATCGGCTGTAGCCAAAGTCGAGAACATAAATTTTCCTGCTCTTTTTGTAATAAAAAAATCACCTTTTACATTTCCTTTGGGTAAACTTTGAAACAGTTGAATTGTCTGGATTTTATTCAGTTCAAATTTTACATCCATATCTGCCAGATAGAGCTGAACACTCGTTAAACCTTTGATCCAGCGCATGGGTAAGGTAACTTTTTTCTCTGTAACCTTTGTTTTGCTTGTAATGACCTGAACATCTTGCTGTCCTACTGCAAGCGTTACTTTTTCATTTTTTTGAATGGCATTCAGCGCATTGAGCATCGGATCATTAAAATCAACGTTCGTCGTTCCGTTGGCAATAAATTCTCCGTCAATCGCTTCGGGTTTCATGTCCAGTCGCACATAAACGCCATTACAGGACGAGAAACCTTCAAAACGCAGTCTTTCTGATCCTGCTGATACAATAGGATCCCGAAGACTTGGCGGAATAGGGCCGAAACTGGAACGAACCACTTTGGCAATTGTACTCCAGCATTTTGCCGTAACATAAGGATCAGTCAAACTTCCCCAGAAAAAACACGGAATGTTGTTGACTTCCTCAATTTCGGTTTGATGTGCCAGAACCAGATTATTGATTCCTTTGGTTTTACTGTAGGTTGAAATTCCTTTATAGTTGTATTCTAAATCTGTCATTTTGATTATTTTAAAATTTGCTTAATCAATGATTTAAGCGAAGCATTATCTTTCCATTGTTCAAAGAAAGCAATCGCCTGTGACGATGGCCTCTGATTGGTTTTGGTAAGAATGTCAACATAGTTTTCTACAATTTTCTTGAAGTTCGTTGGCAGTTTCTCTTTTAAATCGAGATTTTCAAAGAAGGCGTTTAACAACTTCAGTAAAGCATTATTATGCAGAGGCGAAATGTCTTTCAAGGCGGTAAGGCCATCGACCAGTCTTAAAAACACACCGTATTTTTCAGTTGCCAGAAAAGCTAAGTTTTTAGCAAATGGGGTAAGGTCGATTTTTTGTTTTTCGATGAGGTTAATTAAAACTTCCGATGCGAGTAACCGAAGGTCTTTCTTTTCCTGAAAAAAGCTAACCGCAAACAAGAATAAACTGGTATCAGAAAATAAAAATCCAGGTCGATTGATGATCTCTAAAAAACCTTTTAATTCCGGTTTTGAACCATCGGCAACACCGCAATTTTGTAACAAGGTCAACGCAAGAGAATCTGAGTTTTGAGGAGTCAGACTGTGCCAGAAACACGTATTTCCGGCATAATTCAAACTATAATCCCAGCTGTTGGAACGCTGATAGATGTCGAGACTGTACAGCAGGTAATTTGGAATTTTGGTGTAATTTGGCAAGTCAAATCGCAGTTCGTACCAGGAAGGTGTTCGCTCTTTTTCTTTGGTTTGATAATTCGTCCATTCGTTCCATTTTTCTTTAAACTTAAACTCAGGCTTAAAAGGAGCTACCACAAACGGAACTGTTTTTAAATAGGTATTTTCAAATTCGACGAAAGTATCGTTTGGATAAAAGGTCCTTGCTGCAACGGCCCAGAGCGATAATTTACCAGTTTCTTTGGTTGTTTTGCCCATGGTTGCCAGAAGTTTCGAAAATAGAGATTCTGAATCCAATTCGAGTTTTTCATTTACACCCAAACAAAAGGCTAATAAAGGTTTGAGATCTCCTTCTATTTTATCCAATAGAGGAATAGCTTCGGCTACATTTTCTCTCGGCATACGCGCAATCGCAATTGCAAGATCGACGGCATCAATTTCTTCCTTGGTACTTTGATAGGCAATTACTCTTTCCAGCAAAACTTTCGGAGCCACCCAATACGGTGTATGACTAGGCAAGGAGAGTAGTGGTAAAGAGGAGTTTGTATCTATTTTTTGTTGCACTTTCTCTAACAAGGATTGTATTAAAGTCAGTGTATTGATTTTTGAATAATGTTTATAAGAACTGTCAAATTTGCTCGAGATATTTTGAATTTTTTGCTGTAAAAAAGACTTCACGAAATTTTTGTGAACGCTTTCAAAATAATGCTTCTGCAACTGTTTCTCATAAGGCTGCAATTGTGCCGCGTAATCCTCCGGAAACAAATCTCGTTGCGATATATAAATGTTGAACAGGATTTCTGAATCGACACTTTCTTCCGAATTAATGAAATTCCCAAACTGAAAAACAATGTCATTCCAGTCTTTTGGCAATACCACTTCTTCGGTCAGTAACAGCTCTTTTTGAGGTTCAAAAACATATTCTTCCAAGGCTGAAGTATCAGAACTTAAAGCCTCCTCATCTAAAAAAGGGGTTAGTCCTGACTTTATATTTCCCTGCATCAGGGTTACATAAGAGGATAGTTTTTCTTTAAGGGCTTTGTCTTTTGCGTTCGCAATTTTTAAAATAATTTTACTGGCGCGTTCCTGTAACGTTAAGTCAGAGATTACATATACATCGGCAATAACAGAAGCAATAGTGCCGCTTAATTTAGAATTCGATTTGTTGAGTTTCTCCAAAACAGGCAATACATTTTTAATGGCAGCTTTACAGTCGTTGCGCATCATTAAAGGCTCCAGCCATTCCAGAAACGATTTGGTTTTGAATTTTGGATGATCGTAAATCTTCTTTATCAATTCTATTCCGTAACTCGTTATAGGCGGATAGGCATTGTGCAGATAAGAGAATATATTTTCCTGATGAACAATAAGTTCGTCAGCGGTAACCTTAAACTCGTCTATTCTTTTTCTGAAAAAAGATTTAAGGTTGTTGTTCCATTCTTTGGTTTGAATCAGGATAGCATTTTCGATAAAGAAAGCGCGATCCATCTTTTTATCTTCTAATACTGATTGGTAAATAACGCTCCAGGTCTGGAATTCGTCGTGTTTTTGTTTGTCATTATCTCTAAAAAAAGTATTGTGAAGTGTCGTTTCATAATTAAACAACTCCGGAATATCTCTTTCATAGCCTATTTTATCTTCCAAAATCTTAGTAATAAAAACTCTGGTTTTCATTTTAGTACGCCATTCGTTTGTATCGGCCAGACATAAAGCATACAATTCAGGATTGAATTGTATGAGTTCTAATTCTTCAAATTGCCTAAGAATTTGATAATTAAAGCTTCTCCAGTCTTGTCGTTTTATTTTATCGAGGATAAAAGTTTCAATCCAGTTTGGTTTTGCCCACAATAAAGTTTCAAGTACATAGGGTTTCTCGTTGGCTTCATCCAGTAATTGAAGCGCTTCATCCCACGAATTAATGTCGGTTTTGTCAAACAGGGCGATTGCGCTCAGGGTAATAATCTCGCTTTGAGTACGGTCACCGCGTGTTCCCCAGCCATAATCGTGTTTGTCTTTTTTTACATAACCGGGATCTTTGGTTAAATCAGTATACGTCATCCAGTAACGTTTACATTTTTTAATGTGCTTTTTTAAGGCTTCGATATTCCCTTTTGCTTTTTCTTTTAGCAAAGGCAGCATCAAACTGATGTTTTTAGATTTTATAATGGAATCGTATTCTTCTAAAACCTGATCCGAATTAGTGCTTTTGGCCGATTTTGGTTTAGAGATAACATCAACTTCTCCGGTTTCAGAATATCCTTTTTTAATTTTTTCGGCTAGTATTTTTTCCGCCATTTTCAAACATTCTTCACTTGTTGCAAAGCTTTTTGTTTGAGAAGTTCCTGAGGTTCCGTTTTTTCCGTAAGTGACAGTGTAATCTAATCCGGTAACTTCGATATCCCAGAATTTATCGGAGTTTCCATCAATGTATTTTAGGTTTTTTTTCATGTTTGTTTATGGACTGAATGGCTAAAAAAAAGTGTGCGTATATTCTCAAAAATATAAAATATTTAAAGTATAGCGCGGGTTTTAAATGGAAATTTTTGTTAAAATTGGTGGCGCTGTAGAGCCCGTTTTTGCACGAATAAAACGGAAATGTTAAATTATGTTAAAAAAAACACTTACTTTTGCTTCTGAAATGGAAATGAAAAATATAAATATCAATTGGTCGGTAGGACTATATAGTGATCGTTTGGCGGGATTTGCCCCTGCTAAAGGCTCTGGATGTGATATGTATTTTAGAATTGAAGTGTAAATGATCGTTACAAACTCAACATAAATATCATTAAAGCGTCCTCATCAGGGCGCTTTTTTTGTTTTTGGACGGTTAAAAAAACACTTTGATTCCACCCGGAAGAATAATTTTAACCACTCAATAGGATGGAAAAAGATAAAAAAGAACGCTTAACTAAAAATAATTGAAAAAATATTTGACCAATGTTATATGATAAAACTAAATTAATGAAATACAATTTTGAAAAGTAATCGGATGAGAGACAGTCATTTGAAATAAGTAAGGAGCTGCACAACTATGCGGACAGGGATTTTTATGGCTTTTTAGAAAGCGTAACTGATTGATTTTTAAATAGATGTGATTAAAATTGATTTGGAAAATTGATTTTTTAGACATTATCTTTGCAGAAGAAAACACGGTGAACGAGTTTCGAATACTAACAATGATTTTAATACATAGTACAATACATAAAATGGACTTTAATAAAAACACACATATCGCAAAATTATCAAACGCCAGTTTTTACTCAGAACGTTTGACAATACAGGTGCATGAATACGGGCAATAGGATAGTTATATCTTGTTAGATCTCATGAAGCACCTTTAATCGGGTGCTTTTTTTGTGTCTGTTTTTGAGGGACAGAGGTACAAAGGTTCAGAGGTACAAAGGGCATACGGGAACAAAAACAAAACTTTGCGATTTTGCGTCTTTGTGAGAAAAATTAAGAAAAATTAACAAAAAACCAAGTCTAATTTAAATAACAAAAAGAAATGAAAAAGATAGGCACATTATTTGCAAAAGACCCTACGGATTTGGCAAAAGTGATTAATAAAATTAGTGACGAAAACAAATGGGTGATTGCCGGAAAGGCTGTTGCTACAAGAAAATTTGATGGTACAGCCGCCGCGATTATTAACGGAGCGTTGTTCAAAAGATTTGATGCCAAAAAAGGACGTGTAATTCCCGCAGGTGCAATTGCATGCCAGGAAGCAGATACCATTACAGGACATCACCCGCATTGGTTAAAATGCGATCGATCGAAAGCTGAAGACCGATTTTTCTTTGAAGGTTTTGATAATTTAAAAGTCAAAACAGATGGAACATTCGAATTATGCGGACCTAAGGTGCAGGGAAATCCTGAGAAATTAGCCAGGCATACACTAATCAGACACGGTAGTGAGGTTTTGGAGTTTTCAAGTTTTGAGTTCGATAATTTGAAGAAATTCTTGTCAGAGAATGATATCGAAGGCATTGTTTTTCACCATGAGTCGGATGGCAGAATGTGTAAGCTGAGGAAATCTGATTTTGGAATGAAACGTTTAGAAGTAGTCGAAGAGACAGTATTGTATAATTTGAATATTTCTGACAAATGAGTAAAAAAAATACGTTTGACCATCATTTTGGTCGTACAGATATAATTAGGTTTAAGGAGCAGCTGTTTGTTTTTATAAAAGAAATGGAAACAGCACTCACTAGACTGCGGAACAGAAAGGAGGTTCAGGAACGCTGCAGGCTATTCAGGTAATAGCTGCTCAGAAGGTTTTTGTGATTGCCGGAAATTCCTAAAAAAAAAGTAAGATTATGAAAAGTAATACACTAGAACTATATAAAAAAGCAATTAGAAATAAATATGAGATAGAAAAAAACGGGGAATATTTTGATTATTTGTACAATCCTTCCCGTGGAAAACTTCGTGACTTTTGTTGGCTTATTTTCGAGAACAACGCAACAAAAGAGGATTTGAATGTTTTTAGAAACTTATTCTCTTTAGATTTCGATCACACCAAAAAGAACAAGTTTAAGGAGCAGAAAGATAAGTTCAGACCTATTGAAACCTTCTTTAAAGGAGAAACAAATCCATCGAATATTGATGCGATAAATCTTGCTGCAATTATGGTCGATTTTCATCCGCGTCCTTTTAAAAAGTTTAACGAATACTGTAGAACTGAGGAAGGAAAACAGTTGGAACGTGCTTCTAAAGTTGAGGTTACGGTTGAATTGAAGAAAGAAAACCTAAAGATCGAGCGTTTTGCAGAAACCCAAAAGGAAGAGTCAGGGAAACCTTCTAAAGCTGGAAATCTTTTTTTCAAGTTTAAAGATCTATCCAAGAAAATGAATCAGGATTCCGAAGGGCGAAAACGTCATTGGTCAATTGAAGAAAGTTTTCGTGAAATGAAATCTCGTTATAAGAGAAGATTAAATTAAAAAGAAACAAAAATGAAATTTAAGAATAAAATTAGAAGTATCGATTTAGAGGCGAAGTATTGGCAGAGCGCAGCTCCTGAGGAACAGGAAGGTTCAATTATCGAATATGCATTGGCTGTTTTAGAAGCTGAAACTGGTAAAATTGCCCCAAATTATAAGGGTTTAAACCAGTCACAACGCTTAAACGTAAGTCCGTTTTGTGCAGAACTAATAACTATTGTTCCATATTTGAATTGATGTTTGCACCATTAAAAAACGGCTGTCCTGTAAAGGCAGCCGTTTTAGGTTTGGTTGTTATTATTTTGATTTATTAATTCTGACCGTATATTTTAGCGTAAAGATCTTTGTAGATT
>JAHEZJ010000013.1:52989-124414 GCA_023251135.1 Flavobacterium sp.
TCAGGGGTTAACTCAAAACGTTTGATTTTTTCCCAGTGTCCGAATTTTTCATTGATTCCTTCTACTTCTTCGTCAATACGTTTGATAACCTGTGCATTGGTACTGATTTCTTTATCGGTACTTCCTAAAGTTATTTTGTGAATTTTAGCCCATTCTTTTACAAATTCAAAGTTAGGCTGAATAAAGGCAGCCGGCATTTTTTCGCCTTCACCAATTACCATGATCTGCTCGATAAAACGAGATTGTTTCATGGCATTTTCAATTAACTGAGGAGCAATGTATTTTCCGCCTGAAGTCTTAAACATTTCTTTCTTACGGTCTGTGATTTTAAGGAAACCTTCACTGTCAATTTCGCCAATATCTCCTGTATGAAAATAACCGTCCTGTAAAGCTTCGGCTGTTTTTTCAGGATCTTTAAAGTAGCCCAGCATCACGTTTGGTCCTTTGCAAAGGATCTCACCGTCTTCGGCAATTTTAACTTCTACGTTTTGAATTGGTTTTCCAACTGTTCCAATTTTAAAGCCTCTGTTTCTCTGATCGTTTACGGCAATTACCGGTGATGTTTCAGATAAACCGTAACCTTCCATTACCGGAATTTCTGCCGCAGCAAAAACTCGCGCTAAACGCGGTTGTAATGCAGCACTTCCTGAAACCATTAAGTCTAATCTTCCTCCCAAACCTTCTTTCCATTTACTGAAAATAAGTTTGCGGGCAATTTTTAACTGAAACTCATACCAGGCGCCATTGGCTCCGTAGGGTTGGTATCTTAGTCCTAAATCAATAGCCCAGAAAAATAGTTTTTTCTTGATGCCGGTTAATTCAGCTCCTTTCGCATAAATTTTATCGTAAACTTTTTCCAGAAGTCTTGGTACAGCTGTCATTACATTTGGACGAACTTCTTTCAGGTTGTCACTAATTTTATCAATCGATTCACCAAAATAAACCGAAATACCATAATACTGATAGATGTACAGGATCATTCTTTCAAAAATATGACAAATAGGAAGGAAGCTCAATGCCGAACTTTTTCCCGGGTCAAACGGAATTCTTGGTGCACTGTCTAAGACATTAGAAACAATGTTTTTGTGAGATAGCATAACCCCTTTAGGTCTTCCTGTTGTTCCGGAAGTATAAATGATAGTCGCTAAATTTTCTGGTAGAATACTGTCTTTTCGGGCTTCAACTTCGCTCTGATTACTATCGTCTTTTCCAAGCTCTAATAATTCAGACCAGTGTTTGCAGCCTTCAATTTCGTTAAAAGAATAGACTTCTTTTAAAGTGGGAACGTTTGCTTTGATCGCGTTTACTTTATCAAGTACTTCCGTATCTGATACAAAGCAGTAAATGCTTCCGCTATGGTTTAATATATATTCGTAATCTTCTTCGGCTATGGTTGGGTAAATCGGTACGTTTTGTGCACCGGTTTGCAGAATACCAATATCCATAATATTCCACTCCGTACGGTTGTTAGAAGTGATTAATGCAATTTTATCATCTTTTTGAACACCCATGCGCAATAATGCTCTTGAAATGGCATTTGCTTTTGCAATATATTCCTGGCTAGATGTTTTTTCCCAGACTCCGTTTTTTTTAGTTGCTAAGGCAACCTGAAGGTTATAAGTTTCTTGTTGATAATAGGGAAAATCAAAAAGGCGTGTGATTGAAACCATGTTTAAAATGTTGAATTTTATCGCAAATTAAATAAAAATTAGGGATAATTTTTATATTTATGAAAATTTATGGGAAAAATTATAACTACTTTAGAAAATCAACGAAAACGTTTTCTTTTTTGTAGTAAAATTTAGAAAAACCAAGAAAAAAATGATTTTTGTGTAGTAATTATTGTACGTTATAATCTACATATTCTTTTACTCTTTCTCCCATCAGAAACATCTTTTTCTTAGCAAAATGAATCGAAAATTGAGTGTAATTCCACTCCTCACTATCATCGGTACGGTACCAGAAAGTATAAGAAGCACTGTTGAAACCTTCTTTGAAAACCGGAATACCTTCTTCGGTACATTCAATTCCCCAGTTGATCTTTTTTTTGCTTAAATCGTCATACTGAATAACTCCTGTTCCATCCGGATTTAAAATAGTAGAAGGTTCTTTTTGTCCTGTTGGTAAAAAAGTTCCCGGAACCGGATAACCAATTGTAGTCGTAATAAAATGATCACGTACTTTATAAGTGATTCGGTCTACCTGAATTTGGGAATGTGATTTTACGGCAATAAATAATAAAGTAAAAAGAAATACTTTTAGGATTTTCATTCTATGTAGGTTTAAGGGGTTTTGGAGCTGCCAAAAAATCCGGTGCACGAATTTTTTGGCGAATATAGTTCAATTTTTACTAGAAAAATGAATCCAAATTACAAGAATGATTTTTTTTACTGTAATGTAATGTTACTCTGTCGAAAACTGGTTTTCCAATAATTTTTCCTTAAAGTCCGATTTAAAAGTGTAAGCAAAAGTAATCATCAGAGCACGGGTATCTGATTTTGAAGTACGATGGTTGCTGAATAGGGCCGTGTTGTTTTTAAAACCGCTTTCAAGGGTGTTAAACATATCGGTAACCACTAAACCTAAACGGGCATTACCCTTACCGAGTTTTTGCTGAAACCCCATATCGACATTATAAATCGGAATCCTTTTTCCCTGTGCCGTAGCGAGAGCCGAATTGTAATTTCCGATGATTTGTAGTTTCCCGCCTTTCCAGGGAACAAAATTATTGATGATCTTTCCGTACCAGCTAAAAGCATTGTTTACCACATCCTGCGCCAGATTAGAAGCGTTTATATTTTGCTGGAAAGCGGTAATGCTGATGTTGGCATCATAAAACCCAATTGGTTTTAAGCTAAAAATAGTTTCAAGACCATAAGTAATGGTACTTCCGATATTTTTGGGCTGCTGTAAAACAACTCCATTGTCCTGCAATTCTGCATATTGCCTGATGCTATTGGTTGCGTTTCGATAAAAAGCATTGGTCGAAAAGGAGTATTTAGACCATTCTTTGGTATAACCGCTTTCGATGATGTGAATGATTTCGGGTTTTAAATACGGATTTCCTCCATGCGGATTTAAAGCGTCCGTAATGTCAATAAAAGGATTTAAATTGTCTAAATCCGGACGGTTGATACGTTTGCTGTATCCTATTTTTAGAAATTCATCTGAAGCTAAATTAAGCTGTAAAGAAGCAGAAGGAAAAAGTTTTATATAATGATTTGAAAAATTGTCACTGTTGTTTTGTGTCTTTCCGTTGTTTGAAACCTGTTCGGCACGTAGCCCTAAATTGTATTTCCATTTTGGAGCTTCTTTGGTACCAATGTAGGAGTTTAACATACCGTAAACCGCATTGATTTGCTCGTTGAATTTAAAGCCGTTACTGGCCAGCGGATTTACAATGTATTCTCCATTCGTCTGATCAGCGCTTTGAAAATCGGAGTCGAAAAATCGGAAGGTTCCTTTGTAACCTGTCTCTAAAATTGATTTTTCAGAAACCGGAAGCGCATAATTTACCACAGCATTGGAGATGTTTTCATGCTCGTAATTGTGCGTTCTTTGCCATGCAGCAGCACCAATCAGGTTGTAGTATTGGTCGAATTGATAGGTGTCGATGTCTGTATTTTCTCTGTGTTTATTAAAAGAAGAAGTAATGCTGGCATTCAGGCTTTTTCGGTCATCGGCAAATTTGCGATCGTAGCTAAAAGCAAGTTCGCCTACCTTAGAACGTTCAAGTTCCAGAGAATGTCTTTTGTTGTTAGAAAAAAACTGATTGGCACTGTTGTTTACCTGGGTGTACAGGGTTTCGCCATTGTCCTGACTTTCCATATTTCCCAAAGCCTCAAACGAGAAACTATTGTTTTCGTTAGGCGAAAAATCAATGTTGAATTTCAAATTTTGCAAACCTTCTGTACGTTGATCGCTTCGGTTTTGATTGATGTAGTGCTCGTCATCGATCAGATAATTGATTCTTTCTCCTTTTATTTTTTTAGTTCTTCCGGCAAAACGATTGTCGTAACCCAGTCCAAAATTCCATTTGTCCGTTTTATGATTTAAGAGTACAGAGCTGTTTAATCTGCCTTTGGCGCCAAATCCGCTCCCTAAAACCACCGCGCCGTTCATACCGCTTTGGTTGTTTTTTTTGAGTTTGATGTTGATAATACCGCTCTCTGCATTGGCATCGTATTTAGCCGTAGGATTGCTAATGATCTCAATACTTTCAATACTGCTCGCGGCAATCTGGTCCATATTGGTAATGGCAGAGTTTTTTCCGTTGATTAAAATCATTGGAGATTTCCCCCTCAAAGTAATTCCCCCGTCTGCATCAACGGCAACGGTCGGGATGTTTTTTAGCATATCTGTAGCGGTTCCGCCTGCCTGTGTCAGATTGGAAACTGCATTAAAAATAAAACCTTCGCTAGTTTTTTGAATTTGCTTTTTTTGAGAATTTACAACCACAGCATTTAATAAATTAGCATCGGTGTGCAATGTTATGGTTCCAACTGAAAGTGGAGTACCCGCAAATTTTAGTTTTTGAGTAAGGGTTTTGAAACCGATTAACCTGAATTGCAGCTGATATTCGCCGGAAGCAAGATTGTCTAAAGAAAAGTTTCCCAAAGCGTCTGTAACGGCGTATCCGGCTACTTTTGTAGAATCGGCAGAGTTTTTTAAAACGACATCGACAAATTCGATGGCCAGTTTTCCGTCAGAGACAGTTCCTTTTACAGAAGAATTTTGTGCAAACGTAACTTGGTTTATAAAAAATAAGAGTAGTAAAAGCGATAATTTTGGCGTCCATTTTTTCATGAGACAAAGATATTTATCGCATTAAAAACAGTTTATTAAAGTGCCTTAAGATACTATTAAATTAGTCTTAGAGTCGTTTTAAATAATTTCGATTTATGGTATAACAATGATTTAGACAAAGTTTGTTATTCCGAGGAACGAGGAATCTTCGCAAGTAGTTTCGTCCAGAATAGTTGCCAATCTTTGTCGAGTTTCTCACGAAGATTCCTCGTTCCTCGGAATGACAAGATTGTGGCAAAAAAAAAGACGCCCGAATTATCGGGCGTCTTTTTCAATTATAAAAATATATTTTTAGTTTTTCTCAATCCATTTTCTGGCGTTGACAAAAGCTTCGTGCCAAGGTGAAACCTCGTCATTTCGGTCTTTTGGATAGTGTGCCCAGTTCCATTGGAAAGTTGAACGCTCGATGTGTGGCATCATAACTAAATGTCTTCCGGTTTTGTCGCAAAGCATTGCCGTGTTGTAATCAGATCCGTTAGGGTTAGCAGGATAGCCTTCGTAAGCATATTTTGAAACGATGTTGTAGTTTTCCTCCGCTAAAGGCAATTTGAATTTACCTTCTCCGTGAGAAACCCATACTCCTAAAGTACTTCCGGCCAATGTCGATAACATTACCGAATTGTTCTCCTGTACTTTTACTGAGGTAAAGATACTTTCGTGTTTCTGGCTTTCGTTGTGAAGCATTTTTCCGTGAACTTCATGCTCCGGATTGATTACTTCCAATTCCATAAACAACTGACAACCGTTACAAATTCCAACTGATAATGTATCTTCTCTTTTGAAGAAATTATCCAATGCTGTTTTGGCTTTTTCGTTGTATAAGAAAGCTCCGGCCCAGCCTTTGGCAGAACCTAAAACATCAGAGTTAGAGAAACCTCCAACAGCACCAATAAACTGAATGTCTTCAAGCGTTTCACGACCCGAAATCAAATCGGTCATGTGAACGTCTTTTACATCAAAACCAGCCAGGTACATGGCGTTTGCCATTTCGCGCTCAGAATTACTTCCTTTTTCACGAATGATAGCGGCTTTTGGTCTCACGGCTTCGCTTGAGATGACAGGTTTTTTACCTGTAAAGTGTGCAGGGAAAGTATAATTTAAAACCTGATTTTTATAGTTTTCGAAACGTGCCTGCGCTCTTCCGTTTTTAGATTGTTTCTGATCTAATAAATAAGAAGTTTCAAACCAGATGTCTCTGTACTTCGCAATATCCAAATTATAATTTCCAAATTCCAAACTTGGGGTGCTTTGAACTGAACCAATTTTGAAGAATTCGATATTGTTGGCTTTTAATTTAGCTTCAACCGCTGCATCTGATTTCGCCTGGAAAACGATTCCGATGTTTTCAGCGAAAAGGATTTTCAATAAGTCTTTTTCCGCGAAAGCGCTGAAATCAATTTTTGCTCCAAGATTTACATCGGCAAAACACAATTCTAATAAAGTAGTGATTAAACCACCGCTTCCGATATCGTGTCCGGCTAAGATTTGGTTGTCACCAATTAATTCCTGAATCGTATTAAATGCATTTTTGAAGAAAGCAGCGTCTTTAATAGTCGAAGTTTCTTTTCCAATAGTGTTTCTGATTTGTGCAAAAGAAGAACCTCCTAGTTTGAAATCGTCCTGAGACAAATTGATATAATAAATAGAATCTCCGTTTTTCTGTAAAACTGGCTCTACTACTTTTCTAATATCGGTACAGTTTCCACCAGCCGAAATAATTACCGTTCCCGGTGCGATTACTTCGTCATTTGGATATTTTTGTTTCATCGAAAGTGAATCTTTCCCGGTTGGAATGTTGATTCCCAATTCGATTGCAAATTCTGAACAACCTTCTACAGCAGCGTATAAACGAGCGTCTTCACCTTCGTTTTTACAAGCCCACATCCAGTTGGCAGATAATGAAATTCCTTTTAATCCATTTTTAATTGGCGCCCAAACAATGTTTGATAACGATTCTGCGATCGCATTTCTGCTTCCTGCAACCGGATCAATCAAAGCAGCAATAGGAGCGTGGCCGATAGAAGTTGCAATTCCTTCTTTACCTAAATAATCCAGAGCCATAACCCCAACATTATTCAAAGGCAATTGTAGTGGTCCTGCGTTTTGCTGTTTTGCAACTTTTCCACCCACACAACGGTCTACTTTATTGGTTAACCAGTCTTTTGATGCTACAGCCTCTAAACGTAAAACGTCTTGTAAATAACTTTCGAAATTTGCTGCATCGTAAGCAACATCAGCATATTTTCTGTCGATTGTTTTATCAGTCATTACCGTTTTTGGAGAGCTTCCGAAGAAATCTTCCAAAGCGTAATCCATCGGTTTCGAACCATTTGATTTTGATTCGAATGTAAAACGGTGATCGCCGGTTACATCTCCAACCTGATACATTGGCGAACGCTCTCTGTCGGCAATTCTTTGCAAAATATCGATGTCTTTTTGACCAATAACCAATCCCATTCTTTCCTGAGATTCGTTACCGATAATTTCTTTAGCCGAAAGCGTTGGGTCTCCAACAGGTAATTTATCCAGGTCGATTAATCCTCCGGTTTCTTCTACCAATTCTGAAAGGCAGTTTAAGTGTCCTCCTGCTCCGTGATCGTGAATAGAAACAATCGGGTTGTGATCGCTTTCTACCAAACCACGAATGGCATTGGCAGCACGTTTTTGCATTTCTGGATTCGAACGCTGGATGGCATTTAACTCAATACCTGAACCAAAAGCTCCGGTGTCTGCAGAAGAAACCGCAGCTCCACCCATTCCGATTCTATAGTTTTCTCCACCAAGAATTACGATTTTATCGCCTTCTTGTGGTTTTTGTTTGATCGATTGATCTAATTTTCCGTAACCGATTCCACCTGCCTGCATGATTACTTTGTCGTAACCAATTTTGCGGTCGTTTTCTGAATGTTCGAATGTTAAAACAGAACCAGTAATAAGAGGTTGTCCGAATTTATTTCCAAAATCAGAAGCTCCGTTTGAAGCTTTGATTAAAATATCCATTGGAGTCTGGTACAGCCATTTTCTTTCTTCAACAGCATTTTCCCATTTTCTTTCGCCGTTTAAACGAGAGTAGGAAGTCATGTAAACAGCAGTTCCTGCTAATGGCAAAGAACCTTGACCGCCAGCCAGACGGTCACGAATTTCTCCTCCTGATCCTGTTGCTGCTCCGTTAAAAGGCTCTACAGTAGTTGGGAAATTGTGTGTTTCGGCTTTTAATGAAATAACAGAATCGAATTCTTTTATTTCGTAAAAATCAGGTTTGTCAGCTGTTTTTGGTGCAAACTGCTGCACTTTTGGTCCTTTTACAAAAGCAACGTTGTCTTTGTAAGCAGAAACAATATCGTTAGGGTTTTCCTGTGATGTTTTTTTGATTAATTTGAATAAAGAAGTTTCTTTTTCTTCTCCGTCAATTACAAATGTTCCATTGAAAATTTTGTGACGGCAGTGCTCTGAGTTCGCTTGCGAGAAAGCAAAAATCTCAGAATCGGTTAGTTTTCGTCCAAGTTTTACAGCAAGATTGTCTAAATAATCTACTTCTTCCTGACTTAAAGCTAAACCTTCTACTTTATTGTAAGTGGCAATATCATCAATTTCCAGAATAGGTTCCGGTTGCACATTGATCGTAAAAATTTCCTGATCTAATTGGCTGAATTTTTGAAAGAGCATTGGGTCAAAATCTGAAAAATCAGCTGTTGCCGGATGAAATTCTTCAATTCTGATAATGCCTGTAATACCCATGTTCTGAGTGATTTCTACAGCATTTGTACTCCATGGAGTGATCATAGTGGCACGAGGGCCAACAAAAAAATCCGTCAGTGCGGATTTTTCGATCTTATTGGAGTCGGCAAAAAGCCAGTTTAGTTTTGAAATGTCTTGAGCCGAAATTTCGTTTTGCGTTTGTACTGCAAAAACAGTTTTGCTTTGGTTTTCAAAGAAATGGATCATTGTGATGTGTAGTTTGTTGTATTGAAGTGCAAATTTAGTGTAAATAAATAGCAAGCGCAAATTTGAAAATAAACTCTTTTGAAAAAAAATGAAGCTGCTTTTTGAAACCCTATAAATGCTATGAGCTCCTTTTAGAAGTTGGTGTAATTGTTCTTGATGTTTTAATCTCGCGAAGGCGCAAAGGCGCAAAGTTTTTAATTGAATGGATGATAAGATATTCTAATGCTGTAAAGCTGCGCAAATTATGTAGTAAGTTTTCGATCTGCCTGATCTGCAAAATCTGTGAGAAAAATTAAGAATAGCGCTCTTCTTTAATGGTATAACAAAAAAAACAGCGACACTATTGCCGCTGTTTTTCTTTAGTAAGCACTCGTATGTAATTAGTTGATTACGATTTTTTTACTGAAATTTTCAGAACCTTTACTAATACGAACAATGTACACACCTTTTGGTACATTATTTATCGTTGATAATGAATCAGTAGTATTTAATTTCTCAAATACTTTTTGACCTAATATTGAAATTATCCCGATAGAATAGGGTGCTTCTAAATTGTTAAAATAAACCGTGAAGTTACCCTGTGAAGGGTTTGGATAGATAACCAACTCCTTTGTTGAAGCTTCTTCTGTTTCAGAAAGACCTTCTTTTACTCGTTTGGTACCCAAATTAGAACAGGTGTCAACTCCAAATGGATCCCATTGCACCGACAGGTTAAAAGTGGTACTTGGGGCAGTAACGGTTGCTTTTCTTCTTATAGTAACATCGGCTGCAAAATTTGCCGCTCCGCCACTAAAAGTTCCGATGATGTCAATCAGAACGCCATTTTTGAATAATCCGATAGGGTCATTTCCGTTAAAAGCCAGCTCAGTTGCTGTTGTTGAAAGGTTGGCCGAACCGGTAGAATAACAACTGGAAGACATTAGGTTGTTTACGATTGTAAATTTAGCTCCCGAAGCCAAAGTTCCGGTCAGGGCTAAGCCTGTACTCCAGGAACCTGCACCGTTGGTTTGTTTTTTTATGGTATAGGCTGATAAATTTACAGCTGCTCCGGTATTGTTGGCAATAACCACTGCTTTGTTGTTTCCGGATCCTTCGATGTATTCAGAGAAAAGCAAATCGCTTGTTGTTCCTCCGGTTCCTCCACTGCTGTCGGTTGTCACGGCAATAGTGTTGCTCAACGTCGAAGTATTGGCGGCTGCATCTCTTGCATTCACATTAATGTTATAACTGGTAGAAGCTGTTAGTCCTGTGATTGTAGCTGTTAATCCTGTCACGGTTGTTTTTAAAACTCCGTTTGAATAAACGTTGTAACCGGTTACGCCTAGATTATCTGTTGAAGCGATCCAGCTCACTGTGATTGAAGTTGCAGTTTTAGCCGTAGAAGCTAAACTGGTTGGAGCGGTTGGTGCCTGAGTATCTGCCGAAGTATTCCAGATTTGATTTACATATTCCGGATGATCGATGAAAGGGTTTCTGTTGTTTTGACGGGCATAAATCGCATTGTTTCGGGCAATTTCTCTTGCACTTACCGGATCTTGTGTGTGCCATGCCAGAAGAATGCTTAGAAATGTTGCTGTAAAAACTTTGTTGCTCGAACCGTCAAACATAGGATAAGAGTAGCCTGAAACAGTATTTTCATAACGCGTGGCAAAGTAAAAATACATTCGGGCAATATCGCCTTTGAATTCGTTGATAGGCTCAAATACAGTTCCGGAATATCCAGAAGTGGAGTTTGCCCCAAGTTTTCCTCCATTTTTAGAAATATAAGTTGGTGTATTCACCACGCCATGTGGGAAATTGGAGCGGACTCCGTTTACTTTTCCATCGGTTGGAGTGATAAAATGAGCATCGGCTACCATCGGAGACTGTTCGTTAAAAACAGATTGGGGAATGATATGTTCTCTGTTGTAGCAGTCGCCTTCTACGACATAGTTGCCACAACGCTGTGTGGATGCTATATTATAATTGTAAGGGTCCGTTCCGGCAGGGTTTTCTGAGTACATGTCTAAAACTGTCCCGTCGTTTTCGTAAAAATTATCAATATCTGAAGTTTGATAAGTGGTGTACAAGCCAGCATAACCATTATTGGTATGTCCTTTTATGATGTTGTACAATTGTGTTTTTAAAGTGTAACCCGAGCCTGTTGCAGTGCTGTAATAGCCCGATGGAATTTGTGCAAATGATGCGGTAATAAAAAAGAATAATACATACGAGTAGATTTTTTTCATAAATAGCAGTAGTTAAATTTGGTTTTTTAATAAACGAGTGTTTCCTGTTTGAATTTATTAATTGTCTCAAATTTACTACTTTATGAAACACGTTGCGTTAAGCGATGTTTAAATTAAGATAATTTTTCTTACGGTTGTAAAGAGGACCGCGAAGGCGCGTGGATGCTACGTTTTTTATTTTTTAGCACACAGCTGCAAGCCCATTGGTTTTGTTGGGTTAGAGATAAAGGTTAGATTTTTAAGAAAGAACTATAGACCAAAAAGAAGATGGGTAAAGTGAAAAAAAACTTTGCGTCTTAGCGAGCAATTTTTTCAGTAGTCTTTACTTCGGAAATGCCGCACTCTGATAAGCGCCCAAATCGGGTGGAGATGTTCTGGTTTTTCCAATAATATCCTGAGCAACATTATAAGCCTGATTTCCTTTCGCGAAAGCGGTAGAAGTATTGTCAATGTTGAACAGGTTCTTGGCTACATTAAAGAACTTTGGATTCTCGTTTAGAATGATCTGGTTGTAGTGCGCGGGATCTGTTTTAAATTGATAATCGGGATTGGTCGTAGAACTGCTGAATTTTACTAAGCAGTTGTTGAGCTGATATACAAAGGCTGTCGCAGCATTTTTACTCAGATTGAATTCGTTAGTACCCGATCCGTAAATGATACAATTGTTAAAAGTTGCCTGTGTCAGCGGATTTGTTTCCGGCACGGCATTGGCCAGACTATTGCTGAGCTGAACCGCAAATTGCGAATTGTTGGACCAGCTGTTATTGAAAGTACAATGCGTGAACTTGTAGTTTCCGCCATATACGCAGGATAAACTGGCCAGTCCGGCATAATTAATCACGATGTTTTCTCCGTTTATGCGCGCATTTTGAGCCAGTATTCCGTATTCGGCAGAATTGTAAATCTGCGTATTTTTGATTTGAATAGTCGAAGCAGCGTCGGGATTTTTGAAATTTAAACCTATAACAGCATTTTTCAGGGTAAGGTGGTTTATGGTGTGATTGGTACTTCCATTTGCAAAAATAACCGAGTTCCATTGCCCCGGAATATTGTCGTAAAGTGATTCTAAGCGATCGCCTTCAAATACCACTTCATTCTCTAATTTAGGAGTTGCCGATGTTGTTCCGTTAATGTGTAAAGAGGCTTTGTCGTCAATAAAAAGCCCTGAATTGGCGTGGAAAAACACACGTGCTCCTGCTTCAAAAGTGACAGTTTTATTTTTGGGAACTCCCGCATATCCGTAGATAACATAAGGTTTTTGTTTGGTGAAAAGCAATTCATTTCCGTTTACAGGATCATTGTCATCGAGATAAAAACCATCTACATCTTTGCCTTCAATTTTAATTTTCTCTTTGCTTCCGTCGGGATTTTGCTTCGGATAAAGAAAAACAGCATCCTGAATCAGTGTGACCAAAGCGACTTCCTGAAGGTTCGCACCGCTGTCAAACTGAATTTTATCGGTATATAAAAAGTCGGTTGGGTTGGCATCTGTGATATCTGCGGTGGTTTCTACAAAAATATACAAGCTGTCTTTGGCTAAAAGTGTGACGTCTTTGAAGATTTTACCTTTGTTTCCGCTCGTCCCGTCAACCGTCATTCGGTATTTTGAATTTAAGCCGTTTTTGAGCTGAATGACCGGAATTGAAATGTCATTTTTGCTTCTATTGTACACTTTAAGCTGGTAGGTAGCAGAGCCAATATTTTTAAAAACAGTATCCAGATAAACGGTGTCTTTTGAAAACTTCAAATCTCCGGAACTGGCAACGGTATCAAAATCAGTTCGGCAAGAGCTGAAAGTTATAAGTAATCCGAAAATAAGAAGTATAAAGTATTGACGCATTTGTTTGGCTTTTTTGCCACAGTTTAAAAGGATTAAAAAGATTTTTTACGCAGTGAAGAAATATTTTAATCTGTGAAAATCTGTGTAATCTGTAGCATAAAAAAAAATCTTTGCAACAGATCAATATTAATGTTTTTGTAAAAATAGCAAAAAACTTACATGTTTGAAGTTGAATTTTAATTTTAGAATGTGATTTTCGAATTTGTATCTCATCTTTTCTTTAATTTTACGATTTTAAAGTCTATTTTAATGAATTATACAAAAGAACAGATTTTAGCGCACTGTAATGAGTTTTCTAAAAACACATTGATGGAAACGCTAAAAATAGAATATGTTGACGCAGGAGCTGATTTTTTAACTGCAAAAATGCCTGTAAACCCTTTTGTTCACCAGCCAATGGGCTTGTTACACGGCGGTGCTTCGGTTGCTCTGGCCGAAAGTGTAGGGAGTGCGGCATCCTTCTTTTTTATCAATCCAAACGAACAAGAAGTACGCGGAATAGAAATTTCGGCGAATCACCTGAAAAGTATCAGAGAAGGGTGGGTTTTCGGAACAGCGCGAATCATTCACAAAGGAAAAAGTATTCATCTGTGGGAAATTAAAATTACCGACGAGGCCGGAAATTTGATTTCGCTTTGCAAACTGACCAATATGGTTTTGGACAGAAAGAAAACAGTATAGAAATATGAATGATTTTTTTTCTAAAATTAAAGTACAGTACGAAAAGCGTTTGCCTTTTGTGATGTATTCTAAACCCAATTCCAATACTATTTTTGCGCTTTTGCAGCAAAATGACAGGCTGCATAAAATTTCTGATTATAAAGAAAAAGGTTTTGTTTTTGCTTCTTTTGATGAAAAACAACTGATACTGATTCCGGAAAATGAATCTGAAATTTTAACAACAGTACAGGAAGAGATTCTTTTTGAAAGTACCGAAATAGAAACTTCAGAGCTTGATAGTGAAGCCAGGTTGCAATATGAAACGTTGGTTTCAAAAGGAATTCAGGCGATTAAAAACGATGAATTCAAAAAAGTAGTGCTGTCCAGAAGCGAAAAAGTAGCTTTAGCCGAATTTGATTTTGTTGCTACTTTTCAACATTTGATTCAGTTGTATCCCACGACTTTATCGTATGTGTTTTTTCATCCAAAAATTGGTTTCTGGATGGGAGCAACTCCTGAGCGACTGCTGAAAGCCAATGGCAATGTTTTTGAAACCGTGGCTTTGGCCGGAACACAGAAAGCAACGCTGGAAACCGATATCTTATGGCAGCAAAAAGAAAAGGACGAGCAGCAATATGTAACCGATTTTATTGTCAAGAGATTACGGGAAGTAGCTTCTTCGGTTGAGGTAACGGAACCTTACAGCGTGAAAGCAGGATCTATCTGGCATATTAAAACAGATATTTCGGGAGTATTAAATGACAATTCGACTTTGGAAGAAGTAATCGATACACTGCATCCAACTCCGGCAGTTTGTGGTTTGCCAAAGAAAAAAGCAAAAGCATTTATTGTAGAGAATGAAAATTACGATCGGACTTTTTACACCGGTTTTCTGGGAGAATTAAACAGCAGCTTTGCTCATGAAGATATAAGTTCTGATTTCTACGTAAATTTACGAAGCATGCAAATTCAGGAGAATACTGCCATTTTATATATGGGCTGCGGTATTACCAAAGAAAGCGTTCCTGAAAAAGAATGGGAGGAAAGCGTAAACAAATCGATGACGATGAAAAGAGTATTAAGAGTTATGAGTTAGAAGTTATGAATTATGAGTTTTCAGTCGCAGTCGCAGTTTTCAGTTACTGAGACTGAGACTAAACTTGAAACTTGAAACAAAGAAAACTTAAAACAAAGAAAACAAAAAACAATGAAACTAGATATATTAGCCTTTGGGGCACATCCGGATGATGTAGAATTAGGTTGTGCGGGAACCATTTTAAAAGAGATATCACTGGGTAAAAAAGTAGGTATCGTCGATTTAACGCGTGGGGAATTGGGAACCCGTGGTACAGCTGAAATTAGAGATGCGGAGGCAAAAGAAGCGGCAAAAATATTAGGCGTACTGGTTCGTGAAAACTTAGGTATGCGTGATGGCTTTTTTACAAACGACGAAAAACATCAGTTGGAAGTAATTAAAATGATTCGGAAGTACAAACCGGAGATCGTATTGTGTAATGCAATTGACGACCGTCATATTGATCATGGTAAAGGAAGTAAATTAGTGTCGGATGCCTGCTTCTTGTCTGGATTGTCAAAAATCGAAACCTCGATAGATGGAGAAGGGCAGGAAGCCTGGAGACCAAAGGTGGTGTACCATTATATTCAATGGAAAAACATCGTGCCGGACTTTGTAGTAGATATTACAGGTTTTGAAAAGAAAAAGGTAGAAGCTGTTTCGGCATACAAAACGCAGTTTTACGACCCGAATTCGAAAGAGCCTGCAACGCCAATTACGAGTAAAAACTTCTTTGAAAGTTTAGATTATCGTGCGAAGGATTTAGGAAGGCTTGTTGGTAAAGAATTTGCCGAAGGTTTTACTGTTGAAAGGTGTTTGGCAGTCAATAGTTTAGAAAATTTACTGTAAATTTTTCATTTTTTTCTTTGCAGAACTCAACATTAGTTATATATTTGCACTCGCTAAGCAGAAATGCACAAGCAGAAAAATGGTGGTTGTAGCTCAGTTGGTTAGAGTAGCGGTTTGTGGTGCCGCGGGTCGCCGGTTCGAACCCGGTCAGCCACCCAGAAATTTAAAGCCTTGAAGAAATTCAAGGCTTTTTTTGTGCGCTGAATTGAAAACGCCAGTTTTTATCAATTCCACTTTGGTCCATTGTGGGAGTCTCCGAAATTTTATTCTTTTCTATGGTGGTCTATGGTTTCAACTGTAGGGCAAGCCGGTATGGTATTATTCAATTAAAAATAGTGTTCCATGATTTTTATCATGAAATAGCAGGAAGCGTGCTACTATCTTTACCCCACTAAACAGATATTTAGTTTTTGGAAGGATATCGTTTAGTAAAAAAAAGCTGCACGGTCAAGGAAGTGTGCCGCTTTCTCCTGAGTCGAATACAAATTTATAATTTGAATATTTTGTAATAGACCCCAATAAAAACAAAAATGTAGAGAATCGTTTCGACTTAGGAGTTTTTACTTTAAAGAGTAGTTGTATTTAAAAATAACAAAAAAGCATGACGATTAAGTCATGCTAAATTGGTTGTTATAATTTGGTTTATGAATATTATATTTCATCAAAAGTATTCCCCTGTTTGATATCTCCTGTAGAAAAACCTTTTTTGAACCAGTACATTCTCTGCTCAGAGGTACCGTGAGTAAAGGAATCCGGGACAACTTGTCCTTGCATTTTACTCTGAATGGCATCGTCTCCAACAGCATTGGCAGCACTTAAAGCTTCTTCAATATCACCGGGGTCTAAGTTTTTTTGATTGTAATGTGCCCACACTCCGGCATAAAAGTCGGCCTGTAATTCCAGGGCTACCGAAAGCTTGTTGGCTTCAGCCTGACTCTTTCCTTCCTGTGCCTGATGCATTTTCGCCGAGGTTCCCAGCAATGTTTGTATGTGGTGCCCAATTTCGTGCGCAATAACGTACGCAATAGCAAAATCACCACCTTTGGCACCAAATTTACTTTTTAGTTCCTCAAAGAAGCCTAAATCCATATAAACCTTTTGGTCGCCCGGGCAATAAAATGGTCCTGATGCCGACGATGCGCCTCCACATGCCGTGTTTACAGCTCCTCTGAAAAGTACTAATTTTGGGTTTTTATAGGTCATGCCGTTTTCGGCAAATATTTTACCCCAAATGTCTTCGTTGTCGGCAAGATTAACTCTCACAAATTGTCCTAGTTCTTCATCTTCTTTGCTCAATGGGGCTGCAGCTTCGGTGGATTGCTGTCCGCCTTGCATTTGTTCCAGTATAGGGGTAATCATTTGGGCATTTTCGCCGCCAAAAACATTTAATAGTAAAATAATAATACCAATAATTCCACCGCCAACGGCAACTTTACCGCCAGAAATTGATCGTCTGTCTTCAACATTATCACTTTGTCTTCTACCTTGCCATTTCATAGTAATTTGAATTTTAGTTGATTAGGATTTGTGTTGTACGAATTTATATTTTTTTTAGGAATAACGCGCAGTAATAGTCCGATTTAGTTCTAAATTATTTTAGCCATTTTACTAAAGCTTCCTCTACACTGCCTTTCATTATGGGCTTCGAGATATAATCATCCATTCCTGCTGAGAGGCATTTATTACGTTCCTCTTTTTCAGCACCTGCGGTTACCGCAATGATCGGGATATCTTTTCCGATAATGGTGTTTCTGATGGCTCTTGTGGTTTCGTAGCCGTTCATGATTGGCATCTGTATGTCCATAAAAACCAAATCAGGATTGATGCTTTCAAACTGACTCACCGCTTCATAACCATTTTCGCATTCGTGTATGTAGGCACCGCTGTACAAGTTTTTGATGATGGTTTTTAAAAGCAACATATTCACCTTGTTGTCTTCTACAATCAAAAAGGTAATGTTTTTATGATTAGAAGCCAGACTTTCAGGACTCAGGTCAAGGTTGATGCTTTGAAGTTCGGCCTTATATTTGTCGTTAATGCTCTGATTGCTGGTTTTTAGATTCAGATCAAAATAAAAATTACTTCCCTCGTCGATTTTACTTTCCAGTTGTAAACGGCTTTCCATCAAAGCAAGCAATTGATTTGAAATGGTCAGTCCTAAACCGGTACCTCCAAATTTTCTCGTTGTAGAGCTATCTTCCTGTGAAAAAGCTTTGAAAATTTTCTTCTGATTTTTTTCGAGAATTCCAATTCCTGTATCAACTACTGAAAAACGGATCGTGCAATTGTTGTTTTTGCTTTTTTCCAAAACAGAAACATTCAGCTTGATTGAGCCTTCGTTGGTGAATTTAACAGCATTGGAAAGCAAATTGATTAAGATTTGCTTGATTCTCACAATATCGGTCCAGATGTATTTCGGAACGTCGGGAGCGACATTTAGTTCTAACCTCAGATTTTTTTGGTTGGATTCGTATACGATTAAATCAAAAACCTGTCCGAGGACTTTTTTAATGTCGTATAAATCGATAAAAAGTTCGAGTTTACCCGCTTCGATTTTAGAGAAATCCAGGATATCATTTATAATGTCTAATAGCGAATGAGCCGATTGATTGATCGTGGTCATGTATTTTTCCTGAATTTCTTCAAGACCCGTATTCATCAGTAAATGGGTAAAACCAATAATTCCATTTAATGGAGTTCTGATTTCGTGAGACATATTGGCCAGAAAATCAGATTTGGATTTATTCGCGGCTTCTGCCAGTTGCTTGGCTTTTATGGCGTCTTCAGTCTCTTTTTTGTTGGTAATGTCAAAGTAAATTCCACCCACAAATTCGATTTCATCGCCCTTTTTAATAACGTCTCCAAATTCCTCTACCCAAATGTATTCGCCCGTTTTACGTCGGATGCGATAGATATTGTGCAGTGGCATTCCCTTTTGTAAATTGTCGATCTGATTGTTGATCACCTCGTCTTTGTCGTCAGGGTGAATAAGGGATAAAAACGATAAGTTGTTTTCGATAAATTCAGATTTTGAGTAGCCGGTAAGGTTTAAAATTTCATCATTCAGGAATATTTTGGTAGAGAATGCATCAAATTTCGACAAGTAAACGGTGCCTGGAATGTTGTTGGCGATTAACTTAAACTTTTCTTCGCTTTCCAGAATTTTGGTTTCGTTTCGGTTTCTTTCCAGTGCCGACGAGATGTTGTTGGCCAAAACCTGAAAGATATAAATTTCTTCTTCAGACCATTTTCTTTCCTTGGTACAATCGTCAAAACCTATAAAACCGGTAAAAATATCGTTGATGTACAACGGTAAAATCAGGATCGATTTAATTTCATTTGCGATCAGTAGCTGCCTGAAAAACGTATCGTCGAGTTTACGGGTAAGCGTGTTGACGATTTTTTTGTTTTGAGCTGCCTCGTAAATTTCGCTTAAGTGATCTTTGGTAAGTCGCTGCAATTTTGTAATCTGATGCTCAATGCCTTGTCTCGACCATTTGTATTTTTGACTTACGGTATTGGTTGTGAAATCTTTTTCATAGTAGTACATATGATCTACTTTGGCTGCTTTACCAATTAAATTATAAGTCTCCTGAAACATTTCCTGAGTCGATTTACTCATCAAAAATTTCTCGGTACATAGCGAAAGTGCAGACAATAGCTGACTCTTAAATTCCAGTTTTCTTTCGGCCTCCAAACGCATCTGTGACGAAATGGCCAATGAAATTACATCCGAAATGGTACGGGCATAATTGATGTCTTCGTTGTCCCAGTCTCTTTTTTCGTCAGTACTTTCAAAACAAACCACACCTGCCAGTTGCCCATTTAGAAAAATAGGGACGTCCAGCATAGATTTGATCTGGTTCTTGGTGAAGTAAAGTTTTTGAAATTCAGAGGTTTCCAGTTTGTTGAAAACATCCGGCGCATTGATGATAGTTTTACTTTTTAGGGTTTCAAAGTAAATAGGATAGGATTCTTTATCGAGAATATTTTTGTCATTACAATGCTGACTGTTGCTGCTAAAAAGGTTTTTGCAGGTGATCAGATCTTTATGGTACTTCCAGAAACTTACGCGATTGGTTTTGGTTACGGTTGCGGCCTCTTTGATGATATAATCGATAACCGTGTTTAAATTATCGTATTTGCTAAAATCCGTAGTCGATAATTTGTTGGTCGAATTGTTATAGGATTCAATTTTTTTGAGACGTTTCCTTTTATCGTTTTCTATATTTCGGATCTCCGTAATATCACGGGCGATTCCGGCAAAACCAATGGTTTGTCCAAGGTCATTTTTTCGGACAATGATCTTTTGTGAAATCCATAGTTTTTTCCCGTTTTTCTTTAAAATTGGAATTTCAATGGTTGGAAAATTGTTTTCATTAACTTCCAGATTCTCGTAAAAATCGACGGCATTCCGTTGGTAATTTTCATGGATGAAATTAGAATAATGCTGCGAAATGATTTCATTTTCGCTATACCCTAAGATCGAAAATCCAAAATCATTGATAAAGGTAAAATAACCGTCAGCATCGATTTCGAAAATAATATCGGTGGCAGTCTGAATCAGGTTTTTGTACTGATCGCGTACGGTGATCTGCTCGGTTACATCCTGACCAATGCTAATGATTAAGCCCTGTGAAAACTTTTTGTCTTTCCACTGAATGTATTTGTACTCCCCATTTTTGCTTTTTAATTTACGGATGTAGAGTTTATCTTCTTCATGATTGATATTGCTGAGGTTTTCGGGACAGTCCGCTTCGGTAGTTAAATCCCAAAATTTGGGTCCCATAACTTCGTCTGGCAAATACCCCAGGATTGAAGTGATCGTTTCACTGCAAAACAGCACTTCATTTTTTTCGTTTGTGGCAATTGTCAACGAATTTCCTTTGTGTACTATTTCATTGGTGAATCTGAAATTATCACTGTTATTGAGTAAAACAGCATATTTAACCTGATTGAGAATGAAGATCAGGATGCAATAATTAAGTAATAAAATGGAGGATTTTATTGGAACTAATTGATAGATAATAGTGGCAATAAGAAAGGCAAAAACCAATCCAATATAAAGCCAGTATAATTTTATGGGCTTTAAGATGCTATAGGAAAAGTAGAAGGAAATTAGAAAAACAATTACAGGAATAATATCATCTTCGTGGTAAATGATATTGTGTCCAATGTAAAAAACGTAAATAAAGAAAAATGAAATGAATATGGACTGAACCTGCTCCCGTAAAAACTGAATTTTGTCGATTATCACGTAAACTAAAAGTACAGAAAAACCAATACATAAATTGACGACGAGTAAGCTTTTGGGTCTTATTTTGAAGATTTCATTGATAATTTCGATTACAATTACCGCAAGACCAAAGAACAATATGTAAAGTTGATACTCTTTGTTTAACGTTTCAGCTTCCGGTTTTTTTTCGATGAAATAGCCAATTCTGGCTTTGATCCGGAAAAATTGATACACCAGAAGTGCCAGGAAAGCAAACAGAGACAATCCTAACATGATGAGCTTCGGATTGTTGTAAAAGATAATGTCGGAATTGAGTACATACCACTTCGTAATAATTGATTTCAGGGCACTGCCAAAATGGGCAATTCCTGATATCAACGAATTGAAGAGACTATAGTTTGCTACCATAGAATTCGGGGGTATGTTTGGTTTAGTAAATAGTTTTTGAAAATTTCAACAGAGTAGGTTAGGCTCTTTTGTGATGGAATTTTCTATTTTTTAAAGATCAGACTGACCGATAGAGTCAATAGGATCTTGTTGATCAATCTTAAAAATGGCTCGATATATAGCATATGTCATCGAATAACTGAACGGAATGGTGAAGAGTACTCCAACACAAAACGCACAGAATCCAACCAATATAGCCCCAATAATCGTAATGATTAGTCCGATTAGTACCATAGGTTGTTTTGCGATTACAATACAACTGGATTTGACAGCCTCAACTGCTTTTAAATTTCCAAATACGATAAGTGGAATGGTTAAAAACGTGAAAAAGGAAATAAACAATGAAAACACCAGACCTAATGCATTTAATTTAAAAATCTCTAAAGCGGTTGTGATGATTACACTAAACAATGAAATAAGGAAGGTGGCCGCAAAAATTTGTGAAAAATGACTGGTTTTGTAATAGTAAAAGATGGTGGAGACGTTGAACTCCTCGTCTTTTTCGGCACAATCGGCCATTTTTAAAAATCCGGCAGTAAAAGGACTCATAATTGCCGATGCAAATGCGGTTCCCAAAATATAATAGAGCAATTGAATTTGCGACAGGTTTTGTGGCTGAATGTTAAGAAAATTCGCATTTGTTATTTTGTCGATACCAAAAGCGGTGAGCAGTATTATGTAGGCGATAATTCCAAAAAGAACCGAAAAAACCAGTAGCATTAATCCGGCGTAAACGGCTATTTTTTTATAATTTTCAAAAGCATGATTGAAAACAGTTGAAAAATCTAAGGTATAACCATGATTTTTAATGTCTTTGACCTGATCAGATGTGGATTTCATTTTAACTGGGGTAGAATTATTTTATGTCGCCGAAAATTTAGTTGATTATTTGAGGCGTAAATATAATATTTTTAATCAATTCCATATAAAAATCTACTAAACATTACGAAATTGTTTTTAATCATCATAGCCAGTTCAGTAACCGTTTCAGGGACGTTAGTTTGTCCTTGTAAGGAGCATAGCGCATGGGCAGGTCAAGCCAGTTTGCTTTTTTTACGACAGCCTTGTGGTGCGAAAAAATATCAAAACTCAGCTGGCCGTGATAAGCACCGATGCCGCTGTGACCAACTCCTCCAAAAGGCAGTCTTTTATTCGAGAAATGCACCACTGTGTCGTTGATACAGCCTCCTCCGAAAGAATGGGAAGTAATTAGTTTTTTGGCAAAATATTTATTCTCGCTGAAAACATAAAACGCAAGAGGTTTCTCGTAACGACTGACTACATTATGAATATCAGCTTCGGTTTCGTATGTTAAGATCGGAAGTATAGGGCCAAATATCTCTTCTTTCATGACCGGACTGTCGAGTGCAGGTTCTTCGATTAAGGTAGGAGAGATGTAGTTGTTTTCGGCATCTGTTTCCCCTCCAAAAACAACTTTTTCACGTTCGATCATACTGTCCAGACGTACCCAGTTTTTGGTATTGATGATTCTTGCGAAATCGGGAGATTTTTCTATTTTTTTACCGTAAGCCTTTAGAATTTCTTCTATTAAAAAAGAAATAAAATTGACTTTCATGTTTTTTTGAACCAATATATAGTCCGGTGCAATGCAGGTTTGTCCGGCATTGATAAATTTCCCCCAGACGATTCGTTTGGCTGCCAGTTTTAAATTGGCAGTTTCATCGACAATACAAGGGTTTTTTCCGCCTAGTTCTAAAGTTACAGGAGTTAAATTTTCGGCAGCGGCTTTGGCTACAATTTTACCAACAGCAACACTTCCGGTAAAGAAAATATAATCCCAGCGCTGCGCCAGTAATTTGTTGGATACTTCAACACCGCCTTCAAATACTTCAACATGATTGACGTGGAATGTTTTTTCAATAATTTTAGCGATTACGGCTGAAGTATGGGGGGTGAGTTCTGAAGGTTTCAAAACAACCCTGTTTCCGGCTGCTACGGCTGAAATTAAAGGGCATAAAGCCAATTGAAACGGATAGTTCCAGGGAGCAATCACCAGCACATTTCCGTAAGGTTCTTTAAAAATATAATCGGTAGAAGGAAAATTAAGCAGGGAAGGTAAAATGCGCTTTCGTCCTGCCCACTTATGGATGTTTCTGATGGTGTCTTTCAACTCCGAAATCACATAATTGGTCTCGGTTAAAACCGCTTCAAATTCGGGTTTTTTAAAATCATCGTACAAAGCTTTTACAATTAAATCCTCGCTTTTTTGAATGTTATACAACAATTTCTTTAACGTTTCTTTCCTGTATGCGATGTCGTTTTTATAGTCCATAATGTATAATCCGATTGATTTTTTGTCAATGCAAGTTAATCGATAAAAGTTAGAATTTTAACAATTAAATCATAAAAATCATATGGCGTTCCAGATAGACTCATCGGGAGTAGGAGCGATAATGGTGATGTTTTCTTTAGAAACCGGATGTACAAAAACTAATTTTCGGGCATGAAGATGAATTCCGCCGTCAGGATTACTTCGGTCAGCACCATATTTTAAATCGCCTTTTATAGGTGACCCAATTGCAGCCAACTGCGCACGTATCTGATGGTGACGACCCGTATGTAAATTGATTTCGAGCGCCACATAATTCTGGAGTTCTTTAAAAACCGTATAATCCAAACTGGCCAGTTTACTGTCGGGAACCTCTTTTAAATGGGCCTTGGAAGTATTGTTTTTTTCGTTTCTTTTAAGATAGTGAACTAGTTTGGCTTTGGTTTCCTGAGGTTTGTTTTTTACCACTGCCCAGTACGTTTTTTGAGTCTCGCGATTGCTGAACATTTCGTTCATGCGCGACAATGCTTTACTGGTTCTGGCAAAAACAACAATTCCCGTTGTAGGTCTGTCCAAACGATGAATCACCCCCAGAAAAACATCTCCGGGTTTATTGTATTTATCTTTGATGTATTCTTTTACAATATCTGATAAAGGTTTATCCCCTGTTTTATCTCCTTGTACAATATCACCCACACGCTTGTTGACCACAATTATATGATTGTCTTCGTGCAGGATTTGGAGGTTGTTTTTGTTGGAAACGATTTTCATTCTAGACTTGTGGGTAAATTTTTGTTTTTAGATTCAAACCCGTAGTATTTAAATCTCTCGCAAAGACGCAAAGCCGCAAAGTTTAAATTTGATTCTTTGCGTCTTTGTGAGAAAAAAATATAATAGCTTACTGAGTGGAATTAAGGAACCTTTGAACCTTAGCAACTCAGAACCTTAGCACCTTAAAAAAATTAATATTGTTCCCTCTCGTTAGGAAAATCTGCAGATTTTACATCGGCAGCATATTGACCGATGGCTTTGGTCATTTCTTCGTATAAGTTTAAATAACGACGTAAGAAACGAGGACTGAATTCATTGTTCATTCCTAACATATCATGAATTACAAGCACTTGTCCGTCTACTCCGCCTCCGGCTCCGATTCCAATCACTGGAATAGAAATGCTTTTGGCAACCTGCTCGGCTAAATGTGCCGGAATTTTTTCTAAAACAATACCGAAACAACCAATTTTTTCCAGGAGTTTAGCATCTTCAATTAGCTTTTCAGCTTCCTGATCTTCTTTTGCACGAACGCTGTAAGTTCCGAATTTATAGATCGATTGTGGGGTTAAACCCAAATGACCCATTACCGGAATTCCTGCATTTAATATTTTTTTGATAGATTCTTTAATTTCTTTTCCTCCTTCTAGTTTCACAGCATGTCCACCGCTTTCTTTCATGATTCTGATCGCAGAACGCAAAGCTTCTTTCGGGTCCGACTGGTAACTTCCAAAAGGTAAATCTACCACTACTAAGGCTCTCTCTACAGCACGAACTACAGAGGAAGCGTGATAAATCATCTGGTCTAAAGTAATAGGCAATGTCGTTTCGTGACCCGCCATAACGTTGGATGCTGAATCGCCTACCAGAATTACATCAATACCTGCGGTATCAACAATTTTAGCCATAGTATAATCGTAAGCCGTAAGCATTGAGATTTTTTCTCCATTGCTTTTCATTTCGATCAATGACTTTGTTGTGATTCTTTTATAATCTTTTTTTGCTACTGACATTTTTGAGTTTTTTTGAATGTGTAAAAGTATTGAATAATTATAGATTGAAATCAGCAATAGAAGATTATTTCAATGGTAAATAACTTTCCATCTTTGAATTTTATTCTAAACTCGCTGTCTTCCACCTGGATAGAATACAAATGCGGACTTTTTATGGAAGCTCCGATATAGGCCCCGTATTTTTCAATAAATGCATTTTCGGACAGGTTGTGGTCCAGAGAATGCGTTGGACTAAAAACAAGTTTGTTGTTTTCGTTGATGAAAACCCTGGTGATTTCGGCCTTATTTTGGTGTTCGTCTACAGAGGCTTCAAAATCCGGGTAGTAATAAAAAAGCTCACTGAGGTAAATGCCACATTCATCGCTTACCGTTCCTTTTTTGGGAGGATTTCCAAATGCTTTCACTAAATCTTTTTGGGAGAAGTAGAGCGATTTGGTTTTTACTCCTTTCAAAACAAACTCTGCTTTTTTGCTGAAAGCGGTAATTTCTTCCGATGTTTTGTGTTTGGCTAAGCCTTTGGCAATTGCGATATTCAGTTCGGTATCAGAGAGAAGTTTGGGATCGTTGAGCTGTTTTACCACTTCATAATACCTTTGGTAGGCAGGCGCCAGTGTGGTATTGTCACTGTTCCAGGCTAATTCGACAATTCTTTCACCAATCGTTTTTCGTTCCGCAACGGCATTGAAATTGAGTTGGTCAAAGTCTTTCAGTAATGAATTAAAATCGGGTCTTTTTCCGAGAAATTTTCCAAGCGTGTACTGCGCATATTCCTCGTCGATTCGGCCTTGTATGTTTACCCATTCGTCAGGGTTTTTGGGAAGATAATTAACCGCTACAGGATCACCGGTGAATAAAATCTCCCTGATCTTTGCGTTTTTATCGGGAAGTGCTCTTGCTTTCAGACCGGCCACCAAAACAAAAAGGTGATTACCGCCATAATAATTGTCGTTGCCTTCAAGAATGGGGTTTTCACGGTCTATTGTTTTAACATCTTTTGCGTTCAATCGGGTCGCAACAAAATTTTCAGGCACATAACCTTCAGAGAAATTGTCGGATCTTACTTTGTACCATCCATTTTTACTTTCCGATAACAACTGCACCTCTGCACCGTATTTAAAGTAGCCTAAAAAGTCACCGGCTGCATTGGTTGAAGTGTACAAACGCGTATCTGAATTTAGGAAATAACGCTGCTGCGAATGCATCATAACAGCGCAAAGCAGTAGTGCTGTGAGGAAGTACTTTTTCATGAAGTTCAGTTTGATTTTTTGCCACAGATTAAAAAGAGTAAAAGAATTTTTAATTACAGACTAAAGAAATATCTAATCGGTGTTGATCCTTTTAATCTGTGGCTGTAATAAATGAAGCAAACAGTTTAGCAATCTGCCATGTTTACGGCAATTGCCAATCCGCCTTCAGAGGTTTCTTTGTATTTAGAATTCATGTCTTTTGCCGTTTGCCACATGGTATTGATCACTTTGTCTAAAGGTACTTTTGCGTTTTTAGAATCGGTTTCAAGGGCTAGTTCGGCAGCATTAATGGCTTTTATGGCTCCCATAGTATTTCTTTCGATACATGGAATCTGAACCAAACCGCCAATAGGATCACAGGTTAATCCTAAGTGATGCTCCATTGCAATTTCGGCAGCCATTAAAACCTGAGCAGGAGATCCGCCCATTAATTCGCAAAGTGCTGCTGCGGCCATCGATGACGAAACGCCAATCTCTGCCTGACAGCCTCCCATTGCTGCTGATATGGTTGATCCTTTTTTGAAAATACTTCCAATTTCTCCGGCAACCATTAGGAATTGTTTGATTTCTTTTTCGCCTGCATCATGGTTTTCAATTACCAGATAATACATTAAAACGGCCGGAATTACACCAGCGCTTCCATTGGTAGGAGCAGTAACTACGCGACCCAAAGAAGCATTCACCTCATTTACGGCTAGTGCAAAACAGCTTACCCATTTTAAAATCTGACGAAATTTCACTTCGGTTTTTCTAATTTCTTCCAGCCAGCTTTGCGGATTGGAATAGTTAGACAATCCGATTAAATTTTGATGCATGTCAAAAGCACGTCTGCGAACATTCAGACCGCCTGGCAGAATTCCTTCAGAATGGCAGCCAATGTACATACACTCTAACATGGTATGCCAGATGCGCATTAATTCGGAGTGAATTTCGGGCTCCGGACGCATTGATTTTTCGTTTTCGTAAACAATCTCAGAAATTGATTTGTTTTCGGTAACTGTATAATTTAAAAGCTCAACAGCATTTTGAATCGGGAAAGGGAAGGCGCATTTGATGACCTCCTTGATTTTGGCATTTGTACGTTCCTCTTTAACAACAAATCCTCCTCCAATCGAATAAAAAGTAGATTCATATTCAGAATCGTCGGCTTTATAGGCCGTGAACTTTAATCCGTTGGCATGAAAAGGAAGGAAGTCTTTATTGAATACAATGTCCTGAAGGAAGTAGAACGGAACTTTATATTCATTAGCCAGAATAATTTCGTTTTGCTCTTCAATGTTTTTTATAATTCCGGCAATATTTTCCACCGGAATGTATTCGGGATCTTGCCCGCTTAATCCCAGCATCACCGATAAATCGGTAGCATGACCTTTTCCGGTTAAGGAAAGTGATCCGTATAAATCGACTTTTACACGTTTAATCTGGTCTAAAATTGATTCGTCTTTCAGCTCTTCCAAAAAACGTTCTGCGGCTCTCCATGGCCCTAAAGTATGTGAACTTGAGGGACCAACGCCAATTTTAAGCATATCAAAAACTGAGATACATTCTTCCATTGTGCAATTTTTATTAAGACAAAGATAATTGAATAATGCAATGTCGCTTAATTTTCTATAGTTAATGTTGCCGTTTTGTTAAAATAAATATTAAATATTAATAATTTGGCAACGAAACAAAATTAATTGCTTAATATGGTATTTTCATAGAAAGTTCGCGTTTTTTTTAGGTATTTTTGTAATGAAACAATCACTAAAGAAGCCGTTTTTAGAGCTTTTCGAAGAATCGGCAAATAATAACTTCTGAGATTTTAGTTTAGTTTTAGCGTTTTATTTGCGAAAAACTAAAAGAGTTTAAAGAAGATAAAATTACATTATGATAGAATTTTTCAGGCATTTTTTACAAGAATTCGAATTACCACTCAGCAATCCAGTATTGATTTTTTCTTTGATACTTTTCATCATTCTCTTGTCACCTATTTTACTCAAAAAAATAAACATTCCCGGAATTATCGGGCTTATCATTTCAGGAGTAATTATTGGACCTCACGGATTAAATATTCTGGCAAAAAACTCGGCTGTTGATTTATTTTCTACGATCGGACTTTTATACATCATGTTTATTGCCGGTCTGGAATTGGACATGAACGAGTTTAAAGCCAATAGAAATAAGAGTTTGTTGTTTGGCTTTTTTACCTTTATTTTTCCATTAACGATTGGGTTTCCGGTTTGTTTTTACCTGCTGAATTACGATTTTAACGCAAGTTTTTTAACCGCAAGTATGTTTGCAACCCACACTTTGGTAGCCTATCCGATTGTGAGCAAACTCGGAATCGCAAAGAATCAGGCAGTAGCCATTACGGTTGGTGGAACTATTTTGACCGATACTGCCGTTTTAATTATTCTGGCAGTGATTATGGGAAGCAGTCAGGGAAATTTAAATCAGGCCTTCTGGATCAAACTAACGGTTTCATTAGCCATTTTCTCGGCCATCATGTTTTTGGTTATTCCGAGAATAGCAAAATGGTTCTTTAAAAAGTTAGAAAGTGAAAAACACGCCCATTATATTTTTGTGCTTTCAGTAGTGTTTTTTGCGGCGTTTTTGGCAGAAGTAGCGGGGGTAGAGCCAATCATCGGAGCATTCGTTGCCGGTTTAGCACTTAACCCTTTAATTCCGCATTCGTCAGCCTTGATGAACAGAATTGAATTTATTGGAAATGCATTGTTCATTCCGTTTTTCCTGATTTCGGTAGGGATGCTGGTAGACATCAGCGTGATCCTGAGCGGACCAACGGCTTTGATTGTAGCCGGAACACTGAGTGTTGTTGCTATTTTTGGAAAATGGATTGCCGCTTTCTTTACGCAAATCGTTTTTAGATATACCAAAACCGAAAGACAGCTTATTTTTGGATTGAGCAGTGCGCATGCCGCAGCAACTCTGGCCGTTATTCTGGTTGGATTTAAAGCAAAGATCTTAGACGAAAACATCCTGAACGGGACCATTATTTTAATCCTGATTACGTGTATTGTGGCCTCTTTTGCCACAGAAAAAGCAGCCAAAAAGATTGCTATTTGCGAAGAAGAAGTTTCAAATGAAGATGCCAATGGCGATCAGATTTTAGACGAGCATATTTTAATTCCGTTAGCCAAAACATCGGCTACAGCCAGTTTGTTAGATTTTGCTCTTTTGATAAAAGATAAAAAATCGTCTAATCCGGTGACCTTGTTAACGATTGTTCCAAATAATGATCAGGCGGAAATTAATATCTTAAACTACCGAAAAGCAGTTGATAAATTTGTGATTCAGGGTTCAGCTTCCGAAGTGAAAATCAACACCATTGCCCGAATTGACCACAATCCGGCAAGTGGAATTGCAAGAACTTCCAAAGAAATCATGTCGGATATCGTGATAGTGGGCTGGCCAAGAAAAACCGGTTTTCTTGATAAAATTTTCGGAGAAAATGTAGATTCGATTATCAACAATGTCGATAAGTGTTTGTTTATCTGTAGGTTTCAAAAAACCTTTATTGAGGAAAAAAGACTGGTTTTCATCTGTCCGCCTTTCTCTGAAAGAGGGGTTGGATTTCACCTGCTTTTGCAGAAAATTTCCAGATTGTCACAGGAGTTAAGCATACCGATTGTCATTTATGCCGAATACAAAACACATCAGGCCATTTTGCAGATTGCAACAAAACTGAAGTTAAACGCCAAATTAGGTTTTAAAAGTATTTTGAACTGGGAAGATTTTGAATCGATCTCGGATGAAATTAAACCGACCGATCTGATCGTTTTCAATTTGTCCAGAAAAGGATCTGTGTCGTACCAATCGATCTTTGATAAATTACCGCAGAAATTTGAAAAATCATTCAGCGATAACAACCTGATTTTGGTTTATGCACAAGATGATCGTAAAGAGACTGCCATGGATGCGTATGAAGATTTCACCGCAACACCATTAACCAAAGGTCTTGAAGCCATTGAGCAGATTGGCCGTGGTTTAGGGAATATTCTGAAGAAAGGATAAGAGATAAAGTAAGTATATAGCTATTGAAGTAATGACACAAAAACTGTTAATGACTACGGTGATTTTGATCACTTTTTTCGCAGGTGCACAAAACAAAATGAAAACTACAGAAGAACTTATTGATAAAAAAGAACCCGGCTGGACCATAGTGGAAGCAGGGATTAAAAAGGCCAAAAATAAAGTAGAGATTTTGCCTGTTGACGCGCTAAAAGCAAAGGATGCTTTGTATAAAACGCAGGTAACGACACGCTCGCCAATGGGAGCAATTGTTTTTATGACTGGTGGACTTTTGATCGATGACGGCTGGATTCGGATTCTGGGATCAGGAAGTTCAAAATTCAATCGCAGTCTTCCGGATTGGAATCAGGGAAAGTCCTTTAAAGAATTTGGGGAAAACCCCGGTTTTTTGTTAATCGCCGATGATGCAATTGGAGGTTTTTATTTGTTGAATGGTGGCGGACTGGGAAGCGATTTAGGTAAAATTTATTACTTTTCTCCGGATAGTCTCGAATACGAACAGCTGGATGTTACATACTCGGAGTTTTTAGAATTCTGTTTTAACAACGACCTCGATAAGTTTTATTCGGGGAGCAGATGGGAAGGATGGAGAGAAGAAGTTTCGAAAATAAAAGGAGACGACGTTTTTAATTTTTACCCTTTTCTTTGGACGAAGGCAGGAAGCGATATCAATAAAACTTCGCGAAAAGTCATTTCAATTCAGGAACAATACAATTTAAATCTGGATTTGCGCAAACAGCTTGGTTTTGATAAATAAAACCCCGGTTTAAAACTGGCGGGTTAAAATAAATTCTTCTTGGTCGATTAGAACAATATAGTTTTATAAAAGAAAATTTGGCTTATGGAGGACTTAGAAAAAATAATTGCAAAATATAATTTTCCGAAGAGAGATACAGCCAGTCATGTTAAAATTGATGATGTTGAGTTTTATGCCAATTTAAAACTTCCGGAAGATTATGTCTTTTATCTTAAAAACTATTTTGGGATTGATCAATTTATTGGCGTGGAGTTTATAAACCTTTGGAGCTTAGAAGAAATTATCGAAAACAACAAAGGTTACCATATAGTTGAAAAAATGACCAGAACGATTGGAATTGGCTCGAACGGAAGCGGAGAATTTATTGGAATTGAAATAGATCAATTTGATCAGGTAAAAATAATTCTTTCGCCTTTTATAGATTTGAATAGCAAATACAATACTGAAATAGGGAAATCATTTACAGACTTTCTCGTCCGTCTCGACCATAAAATCGAATGGTTTTCTTAAACTTATTTCGTCAAAAATTATAATTTCATTTATAAAATTTAGCAAAATGAATCACAAAGCAACATCCATTCGCCCTTTTATTGGAGCCAAAGATTTTGAAATCTCCAGAAGTTTTTATCGGGATTTAGGTTTTGAAGAAGGTGTTTTAGACCCTAAGTTTTCTGTTTTTAAAACTGGTGATTTAGCCTTTTACCTTCAGGACTATTATGATAAAAGCTGGAATGAGAACACCATGATTTTTTTGGAAGTGGAAGATGTTGATTACTATTACAACCAACTTTTAGCGCTTAACTTAACTGAAAAATACGGTGTAAAATTAACCCCCACAGTTCATCTAGACTGGGGAAGCGAATGTTTTCTGCACGACCCTTCGGGTGTTTTGTGGCATTTTGGGAAGTTTAATAAGTAAAAGGTAATTGGACAGGTTTGTGTCGTGTTATTTCTTTTTTACTTTTTCGAGATTTTCTTTCACCCTGAATTTTACAATTTTGGCAATCAAATCATAAGGCATAGGCTCATGTAGCGGAAATTGCACCGAACCTTTTCCGGATTTGTATTTGGATAATTCTTCGTTAAAAGCAGCATGTCCGCTGGGCAAAGCATAAAGTCCGATATGATTTTTGAAAGCAGCAAAATACACTACGATTCCGTTTTGTTCAAAAGCCGGCATGGCATAACTGATTTTTTCTTTAGCATCGGGAGCTGCTTCCTGAATGGTCATTCGAATCTTTTCCAGAACCTCCTGCACCTCATTCGGAAAACCGCCAATATAGGCATCGATGTTTTCGGGTTTCTTGGTTTCCATAGGGTCTCTGAGTTATGAGTTATGAGTTATGAGTTTTGAGTTGTGGAATTTGGAATTTGGAATTTGGGTTTTGAATTTCAGCTTTTGGAATTTGGAATTTCATTTTTGGAATTTTTACTAAAAGAAGACTTTTATTCCAATCCTTTGGGAAATCGATCCAAAACTAAATTCAGTTGGATATTATGTTCTAGATAGGCTTTTGCTCCAGCCAAAACTAATGTAAAACCTTCGGTTGAATTTCGAACCTGATCAATGATTTTATCAGAATCTCCTTTTAAACCTGAATTTGTAATACTGACAAAGGTTTCATTATCGTTTAACGGACTGAATATCCATTCTACGATAGTGGTTTCGTTACCGTTTCCCCATTCGATTTCGATTTTTTTATTCTCCTCTAAAACATGCGTGGTTACGGTTAGTGAAAAGCCATACATTTCCCATGTCCATTCGGTTGTGGTGCCTTGCACTAGTTTTCCGGAACCTTTTGTAAACCAAAATTTACTGGTTATTTTCGGATCGGTAAAAGCCTGAAAAACTTCTGAAACAGGCTTTCTAATCAGCATTTCGGCTTTTGCGAAGTGGTTGTTTTCTGTTTTCATTTTTTGTGTTAGATGTGAAATGAGTTTGTGAAAGCTGAAATTTAGAATTTTCAACTTCATTTTTTCTTGACTTCTAATTTATAAAATTTATGGTTTGGTTTGTCGTTAACGAACGGTATTGTTTTTTAGCAAACAGCTAATGATCAAAAGCGAAAAAGAAATTAGGGACGCAATGATCCGAATCAGGTTAAGAGTGTTCCATTTTGCTTCAAATTTACTTCTTAAAAGGGCTGCCTGCTCGATTGAAATATGAAGCAGATCTGTTTTATCCAGCATTTTATTAAGCGGGACATTTCCGATAATGGTGACAAGAATAACACCGGCGAAATAGATAAGGGCAGCAGTCACTGTCAGTTTTAAAAGAATAGTATCTGATTTATAACCATAAGCGGTTGCAAAAGAAAACAATAACGGGCCAAAAAGAACTAGAAAAAACAAGGGATTTTGGATCGCACGATTCATGTTCTGAAAAGCCCTGAGATAACCAATGTCATCAAGTTTTCCAATTCCCGGCGTCACAGCGTTGCCCCAGGTAAAAAATATACCAGCTAAAAGGCCTGTAAATAAGGTGGCCAGCAGTAGTGTAACGGTTTTAGTATCTGTAATAAAAGTATCCATGATTTTGTGTTTTAGTTCATAGGGTAAAATTAAAGAGATTGATTATCTGATACTTGTTCGAAAAGCATTATAATTTGTCTGAAAAGATTTTCAGGCTTTTTGGAGAAATAAAAAGCAAAACCGCTAGGATTGTGTTTTATCAATCCATTTCCCGGTGGTTGGCGGGATGTAATTTTTCATTTGAGTTAGTAAATCCTCGATGTTATCGCTTACCAAAAGCATTTGTTGATTGACGGCTTTTAGCAAACCTTTTTCTACCATAACTTTCGTTAATTCAATCAGTGAATCATAAAAGCCATTGATGTTCAGGATGGCGATAGGTTTTTTGTGTAATCCTAATTGTCCCCAGGTAAGCATTTCAAAAAGTTCCTCGAGGGTTCCAAAGCCGCCCGGTAAAGCAATAACACCGTCGCATAAATCGTTCATTTTGGTCTTTCTCTCGTGCATGCTTTCTACTACAATCAAGTCGGTCAGACCTAAATGTGCAATTTCTTTCGATCTTAAAAAATTAGGCAGTACACCAATCGCTCTTCCGCCTTCGTTTAAAACGCCATCGGCCACGGCACCCATTAACCCCACATTTGCTCCGCCATAAACCAGTTCTATGTCTTGTCTGGCTAACGTTTTTCCGAGCAGGGTTGCCTGTTCTTTGTAAATTTCATCGGTTCCAAAACTCGAACCGCAGAAAACTGTTATTCTTTTCATTATTTTTTTATTTCGTAAACAAAATTATGACGAGAGGGTTCATTATAATAGGCAACTTCTAGTTCTTCTACTTTTACGGCACCCAATTTTTCTATGGCTTTTTGCGAACGGTAATTTTCTGCTCCAATATGAAATTGAACTTTATCAACCGCTTTAAAAGCATAATCCAGCATCATTTTTTTCACCTGTGCATTAAATCCGGTGCCCCAGAATTTTCTTCCGTAAAAGGTATAGCCGATAAAAACAGTTTTATTTTCGGGGTCATATTCATAAAATCGGGTACTTCCGGCTATTTCACCTGTAGTTTTATCCAGTATTAAAAAAGCGCCTTTGCTTTCCATGGCACCTTCAAAGAAATTTTGAAAGACTTCTTTTTCATAACGGTTTTTGTTCGGATGCTGTTCCCAAATCAAAGGATCTGAAGCCACTTGATAAAGTTTTTCAAAATCACTTTCCTGCAGCGGAATTAATTGGGTCAGATCATCTTCTAAAATTTCGGGCTGTAGGTTTAATAGTGCGGTATTCATTTTGAGCTGTTTTTTTAGTTACACAATAGTTTTAGGAATGAAGGGGCAAGCGAAAGCCAAACACTGCCAGTTCTCCCTGCATAAAATCTAAATCTTCGGATCTTTTGAAACCCAGTTTCTCATACATTTCCCAGGCTGTTTTCATGGCTAAAGTAGAGTGAATGATCACTTGCGTGCGTTTGTTAAGAGCTGCTTTTTGGATGCATTCCTGCGTTAAAAGTTTACCAATACCTTTTCCTCTTGCAGTTGTAGCAACGCCCAGCAATCGAAATCCGGCTGAGTTTTGTTCCTGAGTAGCAATGCCGCCCGAGCCATAGTATTGCATGTCGTTAAAATAAATTACTGCACCAAAGAGCGTATTGTTTTCATCAACCGCAACTAAAAGTTCTGTTTGCGGGTAATGGGTAAAATCACCAATATTGGCCAGCATTTTATAATAGTTGGGCTGCTCATTTTCTTTAGGGAATCCCTCCAATTGCGAATAAACGCTGATGAGTAATTTTCCAATTTCTTCAAATTCTGACGAAAAAGCATTTCGGATTGTATAAGCGGGTGGAGTCATTCTTTTTAGGGTATTAATGCTAAGGTATAGGTTTATTGGATTCCTTTCCACCATTGCTGGAAGGGCTGTTTTTCATTTTTCAGTTCGACTAATTCTCCAATCATTGGAGTAATTAACGGAATTGGATTCGCGGATAAATCGTTTAATTCGGTTACTTTTTTTAAAGGTTCATCCCAGGAATGAAGCGCAAGTGAGAATTTAGACGAGTGTACCGGAAATACTCTTTTTGCTTTCAGATCCTGCATGGCTTTGATTACATCTTCGGGTAAATTATGAATGTACTTCCAGGCAGGATTGTATTGACCATTGTCGATAAGGGCAAGGTCGAAAGGGCCAAATTGAGTTCCAATTTCTTTAAAGTGTGTATCATAACCACTGTCACCGCCTAAATATATTTTAAAATCTCCGGCTTCTAAAACAAACGAACTCCAAAGCGTGTTACAGCGCTTAAAACTTCTGCCCGAAAAATGCCTTGAAGGCGTAGTGTAAAGCGTTAAATTCTGATCGAGTTCTACTTTTTCAAACCAGTCTTTTTCGATAATGTTTTCCTTTGGAAATCCCCAAAACTCAAAGTGTGAACCCACGCCAAGCGAGCAAATTACTTTTTTGATCTTAGGTTTTAATTGCAGAATGGTATCATAATCCAGATGATCGTAATGATCGTGTGTGATCAGTAAATAATCAATTTCGGGAAGATCATCGACGGTGTAAATATCGGTTCCTTTAAATGCTTTTGTGGTGCCGGGAATCGGGGAGGCGTTACCGCTGAAAACAGGGTCGATTAAAAAACGCTTTCCTTCAAGCTGAATAAAATAGGAAGAATGCCCAAACCAAACCAGCGCATCTTTTTCAGGAGCGAGTGACAATAAATTGGTTTTGACTGACGGGATGAAGTCGGACGGAATTTTTCGGTCTACTTTTTTGAAGAAAAAATCATAAAGTACTTTTGAGTATCCGTAACCTTCTGCAAGTTCCGGTGTAAAATTCTGATTCTCAAATTTACCATTTTTATACTGAGGAGATTTCTGAATCAGTGCTAATCGTTCTCCTGAGGGGGCTTTTCCAAATTTTGGATGCTGTAGAAAAAAGTAAAGCGCAATGGCTAAAACGAGAAGTACAATAAGTAAGGGTGTGATCATTTTTGCTGTGGTGGATAAAGTTTTAGTGTCAGTTCAAGCGATATTTTAATCATTTCTTTAACAATTTCGAGATCAACATCGCTTAGTTTTTTGATATAAATACAGGCCTTTGCAGACTTGTGTTTTCCTAATTTTGAAAGCAGCTCTTCTCTTTTTTTATCCGAAAGATAGACATAGAGCGAGATTGCGGCTTTTCTTGGGGAGAATCCTGCAAGAGGAGCATCGCCTTCGTGACCGCTGGCATATTTGTAATGGTAACTGCCAAAACCAATGATGCTCGGGCCCCACATTTTGGCTTCAAAACCACTTATGTTCTGCATGATTTTAATGAGTTCAAAAGCATCATTTCTTTTAACTTCGTCATCAATCGCATTTACAAAATCAACGACACTGCTTTCGGTTGCTGTAGTTTTATTTTTTGCCATTTTTATGGATTTAATAAATTACTGTTTAAGACTGCATTTTTGATTTTGAATTCAGATGCATAAAACAAATTAGGCTCTGTATTCATTTGATTTTCTAGAATAATCACAGTTGTTTCAGATTCGGGGAAGTACAAATTTACGGAAGAAAAACCATCCCCTAAACCAGTGTGCCCTAAATATTTTACGGTTTCTTTTTGGATAATGCGTATCCCGGAACCATAGCCTTCTTTTTCCTTTCCGAAGAAATTATGCTGCGAAGTAATCTTTGAAGTAATCATTAACTGATATGTTTTCGGTTGGAGTATTTTTCCTTTATGAAGATTTTCGTTCCAAAGGGCCAGATCGTTTACTGTGGAGACAATCCCATCAGCACCTAAGCTTTCAGGGTTGATTTTAGAATTTTTTACCGATTCAAAAACGCCGTTTTTATTTAGATATCCTGACACTATATTTTGATTTTTAGCAGCATCGTAGACAAAAGTATTTTTCATCTTTAGTTTTTTGAAAAGCAAATTCGCATTTTCGGAATAACTTTTTTTAGTGGTGTTTGCTACAATTTTACCAAGCAGACTAAAACTGAGGTCTCCATACTTAAAATCAGTTCCGGGAGGAAAAGCCAGAGGTTTTTGCAAACTTGTAATTCCATGACTGTGGTTTAACAGCTGCTGAACCGTTACGGAGTCGGCCCAGGATTGGGTTAAATCCGGCAGGTATTTTTTGATTGGGGCATTCAGGTCTATTTTCCCTTTTTCAACTTCGAGTAAAATCAAAACGGCCGTAATTTGTTTGCTGTTCGACATAATTTCAAAGTGACTATTGAGGGTTAAAGGCCTTTTGGTTTCAAAATTTTCAAAACCCTGCGCTTTTGAATAGATTGTTTTTCCCTTTTTCGAAATCAGAACTACCCCATTAAAAAGGGGAGAAGTATCTTTAAGAATGCTATCAATTGTAGACGAGAGCTTGTCTTTTTTCTGCGCGACCAAATTGCAGTTTGAAAATAAAAATAGAAAACAGAGTAGTGTTGAAATTTTGCGAATCGTATTCATTAATGTTTTTAGTGGTTTGGTGTTGTGTTTTCTTCCTCAGTAATCAATTGCAATTAAAACATGCCATTTTCATTCACTATTTCGGTTGGGATGGACTGCCCTAAGTCCCAAAGCTCTACAATTTTGTCCGATTCAAACCGAAGAATGTGTATCACTACAAAACCGATATCAGTGGGAGTTTGTTTTAAATGCGAATGCACAGCAACCAGATTTTGATCTTCAAGTATATGGTGAATGGTAAAGGTTTTATTAGGGTTTTTTCGGGTCGATTCTTCCATTGCGAGCATCAAAGTATTGGCATCTCCTTTAAAATAGGCATTGTGATGTTTGAAATTTTCGCCAACATGAAGACGAAAAGCTTCGTGCGAATGCCCGTTTGCGGCAAGTTTTAAAAAGTCGCGGGCGATTTCTTTCTTAGTCTTACTCATGGTTTTGGAATTTAATAGCTAACTAAGTTATGAAAATAAGTTCCTGAAATAAAAAGAATTATGAAATTATTAATGGAAGTCCTGCGGGTATGTCTTTGATCTTAAGACAATATAAAGTCGACAATGGCTTCGGAATGTATTTTTGTGGTATCAAAAACAGGAACAGAAAAATCAGACTGATTCAGTAGCAACGGAATTTCGGTACAGCACAGAATGATCCCTTCGGCGCCTCGCGAAATGAGTTCGTTTGCAATATTGATATAATTCTGTTTGGACTCGGGGTTAATAATACCTCTTCCGAGTTCTTCTTTTAGAACATGCTGAATGTAATTTCGCGTTTCCTGTTGCTCGGGAATAAGCACGTTTAACCCAAAACTTTTCAGACGATCTTTATAAAAATCCATTTCCATCGAAAATGAGGTTCCTAAAAGTCCAATTGTTTTGATTTTTTCTTTTGTTATCACTCTGGCGGTCTCTGTCCCGATGTGAATCAGTGGTAATGCAATTTCTTTTTCAATTTCATTGGCAAACATATGTGCTGTGTTTGCGCACAATACGATAGCCTCAACACCACTTTTCTTCAAACTTAAGCAGGCATTCAACAGAAGCTCATAAGAATGAGCCCAGGTTTTTTCCTGAACATCACCAAAATTCAAAGAATAAATCAGGCATTCTGCAAATTGCAGTCCGCCTAGTTTTTTGTTAACACCTTCGTTAATTAATTTGTAATAATCTATGGTAGAAACCCAGCTGATTCCGCCTACAAGTCCTATTTTTTTCATTGTTTTGAGGGGCATTTATAAAGCAGAACTTTATAATTTAAAAGATATGTTTCTATGTGTTAAATCATTTTTGTTGATGATGCGCAACGGGTTAGATGAATCACGAAAAAATATGGGCCGAGCCTATGGCTCTTTTACAACTTTAACGCTTATTTTACGAAAATCGATTATACTGAATCTGTCATACTTTTATATTCTATGTTAATTTACGCGCATGGATTATGGTTCGTTAACAGCAAAAACAACTGCATAATTTAGTTTCGATGGAACGACAAATTTTATAGCGACTTTTAATTGTTCTATGCTAATTTATACGCATGAATTATGGTTCGTTAACAACAAAAACAGCTGCATAATTTAGTTCCGAAGGAACGACAAATTTGTAGCAACGGATTTTAATCCGTTGAAAAAAAAGCGTCTTCAGAATAAGTTCCAGCGGAACGATACATTTTGCGTTCTTTTTTACACTTAAGAATCTATGTTTCTATGTGTTAAAATGTTTTTATGTTAGCCTTATTGGCAAATAAAACTGATTTTAAGATTTTTCTTTTACCACCAATTTCGTAGCCAGATAAGCTGCCGGTATATAGGCAAATAATAGGTCTGTGATATTAAACCAAACCGGTGAAGGCAGGGAGCACACATTTATAATTCCGCCCAGTAAAAAGAAAGCGCCAATAACCAGTCCAAGTTTTGTTTTATGACCGATGGCAATTAAAGCCGTTGTTCCCGCACCTGCAAACGTTCCGATGGCATGCGCCAGAAACGGAAACAGAAAATGTTTTGGTTCAAATAAATGCATGGTAGCTTTTAGCCCTTCGATAGTGGTAACATCAGCGCCATTGGGAGCAGGAATGATAGAGCTGCTCATCAGAATGATAGCCATATTGACAATACTTCCAACAAAAAGACCAATTATAACGGCTATTGTATTTCTTAAAATAGGATTCATAGTCATAGTTTTAGTACTACGAATTTATGAAAATTATAGCTGGTATCGCAATTAAATAATGCGTCTGACTTTTATTTTTAAAGTTAAAAAATGAGCGAGAAAGAGCAGACTATGGTTTTTCAGATAGTTTCTTCTCGTTTTCGGTCTGAGGCTTTCCGGTTGCGTTAGGTTCTCCTTTCCCGGTAGTAATTAGTTTAAGCAGACTGTTCCCGATATAATTGGTCCAGGCGCCTCTGCAAATTTCAAAACATTCGTAATCGGGTACCAAACCTACATGGGTAAAACGCAGCTCTGTTTTTCCGTTTTTTTCTGAAATCTCAAAAGTAGGATGGGTACCAGTCCATTCCGTTTTATCTTCCGTAAATTTGAAATAGTTGTTCTCTACCAGCCAGACGATTTTCTGATTCGGAATCACTTCTACTAGTTTTACTTTGCAGCGGTGAATGTCTTCGTAATGATAGTCAAACTCATCGTTTAATTGAGCTGTATTCCCTTCGATTTCTTCCGACCACCAGCCGCGGACATTTGTCACAGCCTTAAAAACTTCTTGTGGTGATTGATCGACTAGTATAGTTGTGGTAAAATTTGTTGCACTCATTTTGTCTGATTTTAAAAAGTTGTAACACAAATTTACGGTTTAAAAATCAATGTGTTAGGGCTGTTAAGAGACAAAAATGAGGGGTGAATCGGACAAGATTATTAGGCAATTAGATAATTAGATTGTTAGACTGTTGGATTTTAGATTTACTCAATTCTCCTGACCACATTATCAAGATCATTCACAACAAGTTTCAGAATGATTTTATCATGGGGAAAATATTTTTGCATATCGTTTCTCAGTTGTACAAAAGGCTCAAAGGCTGACGGGTCATCTTTAACTGATTCGTTACAGGAAATGGATATTTCGTAGTTGTTATTGATTTTTTCCAGATAGACATACTTGGTTATGGCGTCATCAAAAAAGGTTGTTTTTTGAAGCGCTTCTGCAATTTTATCTGCTTCATTTTCATTAATATTGCTTTGATAGGCAATCTCATGATTCATGATACCGTATTTTTTTGTTGACTCTGTGAGGCCTCCGTTTGCTGTTTCGGTTAAAAAGGCAATACCGAATATCCCTCCCAGAAGAACCAAAATACCAATTACTGAAATTAAAATGGTTCTCGGCCAGGCAAAATGTTCGCCGCCATTTTCGAGGTGTTTGCTAATTTGTTTTTCCTGATATTCTTTGGTGAAATAAGTGGCGATTGCCATATAAATTAAAGGGAAAACGATATTTGGAATCTTAGCGCTGATGGGTTCCGGGATTAAGAATATCAGGGCAAAGATCAAAACAGTGGAAAGTGTGGTTATAATCCAGGTTTTTTTGGCTTTGGCAGACTCACCAAAAACTTTAAAATTCTCTGCTAAAAAATAGCCTGCAACCAAAGGTCCTCCTAAGAAAGTGCCAACACGAATGGCGTTGTCTGTATAGATTTTTTCTGTTGGTATTTCTTCAAAAACTGATTTTTCAATTGCTGCTTCTTCCATACTATAGTATTGAGTTTTTTTTATTTTAATAGTCCGTGTCAAAAGGTCAAAAATACAAATTAATGTCTGATGGAAGTAAAACAGAGCTTGTTTTGTGCAGAAGAGAAGGTGTAAGACAAGTAAACTTCTTTCATATAATGTTATGTTGCTTATTACAAGTGAAATGTCTTTATTTATGGTTTTAAAAATCGATGCATTTATATGTTTTTAAATAACTAGCAGGAAGAATTTAAAATGATAATATTCCTGGTGATTTCTGAAAAATAACTAAGTTAATTCTTACTTTTGAAAAACTATCCAAATTAAAATTAATTATGAAGAAACTATTCTTTGTAACAGTTCTGCTGTTAACCATTTCTTTTACTGCTTTGGCGCAATTAAAAACGCCTTCAGAATTTATTCCGAATTACGGAAAACAAATTAGTTATTACCATCAGGTCGAAGATTATTTTAAGTATCTGACGGAACAATCCCAATCGATCAAAAAACAGAAGTACGGGGCAACCAATGAGCAGCGTGATCTGAATGTGTATTATATTTCGACGCCCGAAAATTTGGCCAATCTGGAACAAATCAGAAATAATAATTTAGCGGCAATCGGATTATCGGATCAAAAAAGTAGCGGAACCGATGATAAAATTATCGTCTGGTTGAGTTTTAATGTTCACGGAAATGAATTTGCCGGAACCGAAAGTGCTTTGACCGTGGCCTACGAGCTGTTGAACCCGTCAAATGAAATCACAAAACAATGGCTCAAAAATACCATTGTCATTCTTGATCCCTGCATTAATCCCGATGGTTACTCAAGATACGGAAACTGGTTAAGAGAGATTTCGGGTAAAAAAACACATCCGGGTTTGTACGACAGAGAACATATGGAAGTGTGGCCGGGTGGAAGATACAACCACTATCTTTTTGATTTGAACCGCGATTGGGCTTGGCAAACACAAACTGAATCCCAACAGCGTATTAAACTGTACAACCAGTGGATGCCGCAGGTACACACCGATGTACATGAAATGAGCTACAATTCGGCTTACTTTTTTCCTCCGGCAGCAGAACCTTTGCATGAATTTATCGAGCAATATCAGAAGGATTTTTATACGGTTTTGGGTAAAAATATTTCGCAGAAATTTGACAAGCAAAACTGGATGTACAATACCAGAGAGCGATTTGATTTGTTTTATCCGAGTTACGGAGACACTTATCCCACCTACAATGGTGCGGTTGGTCTAACGCTGGAAAAAGGAGGGATAGGCGCAGGGCGTGAAGTAACCATGGAAAATGGTGCAAATGTTACTATAAAAGACCGACTAACACATCATGCAACTGCAGTTCTGACCGTGGTAGAAAGTGCCGCTTCACAAAAAGACGTATTACTCAAAGGGTTTAGAGATTTTCATCTCAATGCCCGTAAAAAAGCCAAAGGTGTTTACAATACTTATGTCTTGAAAAACAATCCTAAATTGGAGCAGTTGACAGAATTGCTTCAAAAAAATAATGTTGAATTTAGTTATGCTGATGCCTCCGGGAGTGCTTCCGGATTTCATTATCAAACCAAGAAAAACGAGAGTTTTAAAATAGAACCCAACGACTTAATCATTAAAGCCGACCAGCCGAGATCGGTTTTAACACAGGTATTGTTTGAACCCAATCAAAAATTAAACGATAGTTTGTCGTATGATATTACGGCCTGGGCTTTGCCTTTGGCGTATGGTGTGGAAGGGTATGCGGTTAAAAATAGTCTTCCGATCAAAACAAAAAATAAAGTGGAGACCGAGGCTAAAAACATCCCAGAATCGGTATATGCTTTTTATGTACCTTGGAACAACAGGACTTCGGCACAGGTACTTTCTTTATTGCATCAGGCGGGAATAAAAGTACGATCGGCCATGAAAAAAGCGGTTTTCGGAACGGTTACCGTTGAACCGGGCGGATTAATTATCAGCAGGGCTGATAATCCAAAACTAACGGATTTTGAAAAAACGGTAAGTAGTATTATTAAAATTAAAACCGATTTTAGTTTTATAAGCACAGGATTTTCGACAAATTCGAAAGATATTGGAGGAGAGAATTTTACCTTGCTTAAAGCACCAAAAATACTAATGCTGTCCGGAAAAGGGGTAGTTTCAACAGAGTTTGGTGCAACCTGGTTTTATCTTGATGAAACGGTTGCTTATCCGGTAAGTATAGTAGAAACGGCCAATCTGAACCGCGTTAAATTATACAATTACAATACTTTGATACTGTCAGACGGCAGTTATGAATTGGCCGAAGATCAGAAAAAACAAATCGATGAATGGGTGAAAAATGGTGGAAAAGTTATCGCCATGGCCAATGCAATTTCAGTATTTCAGGATCGCGACGGTTATGCTTTGAGTCAGTTTGCAAGTAAAGAAGACAAAGAGAAATCGGAAAAAGAAGAGAAAGAGCTTGAGCTTAAAAAGCGTTTTCTGGATTTTGAAGGTTCGGAACGAAGAGGAATTTCGGGTTCAATTCCCGGAGCAATAATCGAGAATAAACTCGACAAAACCTATCCAATGGCTTTCGGATTAGGAAATACCTATTTCAGTCTTAAAAGCAACGAAAGATCGTTCTCGTTACTCAAAAAAGCGATTAACGTGGCGTATATCCCAAAAGGGTATTTAAGTTACGGATTTGTGGGTAATGACATCCGAAAAAAACTGGATGAAACGGTAAGTTTTGCCGTAGATAAAAGGGGTGACGGTACGGTAATTTATATGATGGATAATCCGCTTTTCAGAGGCTTTTGGGAAAATGGAATTTTGTTATTCAGCAATGCCCTTTTTCTAGTTCCCTAAAACATTTTTTAATTTTTAATTTCCGCTCTTCAGATCTTTTTGAAGAGCGGATTTTTTTTAGAAGGCCTAGTGTTTGTGTTATTACTTTGCGCGGACATAACCTGATCCGTAGCAGTCGTAACATTCTTCGTATAGATATAGTTTAGTGCCGTCAAATTCGAATGACATGGCAACAAATTTTTTTGAAGGCTCATTACTTACAATCATTGGTCTTTCGCCGCCAAAAATTGATTTTTCAGTTTTTATGGTATATGCGGACTCAATATCTAATTTTCCGTTAATATATTTTTTAAAAGTAGCTCCTGAAAATTCAAGATAAATTACTTTGTTTGTTGATTCTGGCGTCTCGTATGTTCCGGCTATCCCACCGCTAGAACCAATCCAACTCCATTTGCCCTCTAATGTTTTTTGTGGAGCAACTTCGGGATCAGCGCTGCTACAAGAGCTAAAGATCGTTATTACAAGTAGTAGAAAAAATTTTTTCATGTTAACTGGTTTAAAATTTACATTGGTTTAATTAATAGATGTAAATTTTGTTAAATGGTTGCGTTGCAGTCTTGTATTTCTAAATTGCCAAAATTGTTTTTTTCGTTATCGATTATTTTTTTAAGATCGACAGGCAATGTGATGGTACTCGTTTCTTTAGCAGGCTTTTATTTGATACGGATGTTTTTACTTGTTAATTTATATTTCCATTCAATTCAAACAAAATATAAGCTTCATGTTTCTTTTTGGAAAATGAATAGATTATTTAAGAAAACAATATAAAAGCCAGATTATTAAAAACACTATACCAAGAATAAAAATTCTATTCCCTTGTTTTCTGTCATTTTCAGAATATGCATAAACTTTATCACCATTTGGTAATGTTTTTTTGTAGGTCAGTAAATGCCATCCAATAAAAAGTGATAACAATCCGCCCAGAATGGCGAAAATATAACCGGCAATAATATAAGTTTTTTGGCTTTTTTCTGGTTTAGCTAATTGTTCCAATCTTTTGTTTTTTATTTCTTCAATATCTGCGGGAGTAATTTCTTTTCCTTTTTCTTTTAGTAATTTTTTAGAAAGTGCTACATCAAATGTATTCCACTCATCGCTTTTGGTAATAACATCGATCAATTCGTCATCTGAAAAACTAAGCAAATAATAATCATTTGGTACTTCTTCAATGTCCTCTTCACCTTTTTTTAGCAATATCTCATCTACTACTTTCAATTGGCTTTTATCGATTTTTACACAAAATTCATTTCCGAAAGCATTTCCTGTTAACGTTGCGTCTAAGCTTAAAGAATTATTTTCAATAACATATTCTATTTTTTCTTTCTTCAGTAATTGCCCAAATTCTTCGGCTGAATTTATATTGTTGAATCTTTTGTAGGTTATAAAATCTTCTGTCATTTTTAGGGTTTGTTGAGTTTAGGGCTATGATCGAATTCTAGATTATTTAAAAGATGATAAAACTTTTAATTTGTCAAAATACGAGGTCGTAGGATCTTTTCTTTGATTTGGATTTTGCATTTTCAATTATTTGTTTATAGTCTAATGGTAATTCTTTGTTATTCATTTTTGTGGTAGGTTTTAGTTTTGATATCTTAATTCTTAATTTATATTTCCATTCAATTCAAATAAAATATAAGGGCCATGTTCTGATTGTCCTCTTTCGGTGGCCCAAAAGCCTTTTTTGAGATAGAAGGCGACGGCTTTGGAGTTGTTTTCTAAACATTTTAAAGTAAGGGGCAGTTTTGTTACTTTGATTGCCGCTTTCAATAATTCGGTTCCTATGCCTTTGCCCTGATACTGCTCGTCGACATACAAATGATGTATAAAATAATCCTTCATCCAGATCGAAATAAAGCCAACCGGAACTTCGTTCTCTCGCGCTACTAAAATCAACTCACCTTTAGTATCCCGGTCAAAATCTTTCAACTGAAATTCAGAAGGATCGTGCCACGAAAAAGTACGTTGTCTCTCGTTTAAGAATAAAGTTCTTAAAGGCTCGTAGTCGTTTTTTCGGAAGGCTGTTATTTCCATTGTGGTTTTTTTAGTGGATTAAGGAGTTGAATACTGCCTCTTAAAGGACGATCTCGGTTCTAAAAACGGGAACAGCATCTCCTTTGATCTGAATTAATTTTGGGCGATTATCGTCAATTGTTACTCTAACCTGTATGACTCCAAGACGGTCTATTTTTTCTCCTTGTCTTCCGTTAAACTGAAATTCATTACCAGCAAAATCAATAATTTTGTTTTGAATCAAATAACCTCCCAAAGGTCCGTTTGCATTTCCGGTAACAGGATCTTCATTTATGCCAATTCCGGGTGCAAACATTCGGCCATAGGTCAAAACATCTGTATCGTCAGAATCAAATGTAAAAACAAAATAACCGTTGCAGTTAATCTCTTGGCTTAAGTTGGCTAAATCAGTATAGTTAGGAGTTAAAGCGTTTAATTTTGTTCTGCTTTTGATTCCGATCATTACTTTAGAATGACCTGTAGAAGCAATTTGAATAGGGCATCTTTCATCTACTTCTGCTTTTTCCACTCCTAAAGCCGTTAACATTTTTTGTGTGATCGTTGCATTAAATGGTTCACTAAGTTCGAAGCTTCCCTGTGTCATTACAATTTGATAATCGTCATTTTTTCGGATGATTTCAAATGGGAGAATACCAACTTTTGTTTTGTATCTTAGAATACAGGAGTCCAGTTTTTCTTCGATTGCCTTTGCGTACATGGCTGCAATTGTGGCGTGCCCACAGATGGGAACTTCGGTATTTGGTGTAAAATAGCGTATAATTCCATCGCAGTCGGGACTATCGGGAGAGAAAAGAAATGCGGTTTCAGAGTTATTTAGTTCCCTGGCAATTTGCTGCATCTCGTAATCACTCATTCCATCTGCATTTATCACAACTCCTGCCGGGTTTCCTTTGAATTTTTCTTTAGTAAAGGAATCAATTTGATAGGTTATTCGTTTTTTCATTTTAGTTTTAAGGAGTAAATTGTCTCTCTTCTTTCTTCTTTTTTTGTTTCTTAAATAATTCTATTCTATTCTTATTGCGGTTTGTTTTTTATTGACTTTTCTCATCCAGTAAACAATATAAAATGCTCCTATTGTTCCGGGGATAAACCAACCGTAAAAGCTGGGGAAAAATTCATTTACAACAACAAAAGCGGTTGTGGCGGAGATATAACCGCCGAGCATTTTTCCTAAATGCAATTTGAGCCAGACACTTTTAAGTCTGGTTTTATTTTTAAACAATATTAAATCTCTGCTTGAAAAAATCAGTCCAACAAGGCCAAAAGCAGTTAAAACAATATTGATGGTCTGATGCACTATCGGATTGTACAGGATCATTATAAGTCCCGTAATCATCATAGTTCCCGAAATGATTTTATCGTTTTTGAGGTTGACATCATTCTTTTTAAAGCGCAAAGCCCTGTAGCCTGTTAGTACAAAATAGGAACTAAAAATTCCAATTGAAAACAAAAACGGACTTTGATGTTGGGGCAGAACCGAAATAATCAAAGCACTTATGGCCGACAAAAGCATGGTGTAATAAAAGAGCTTTCCGAGTTTTTTATGCGTTTTTTTCCCTTTTTGCGAGAGTAACGAGATGAATCCCGAAACAAGCGCAATAGCGCCAAACAGGGCATGAAAGTAAATTAGGACTTGTATTATTTTTTGACTCTCCATCTCATTGATCTAGTTTTAGTTTGGTCCAATATCTTTTTTGTCTTTGGCTCATTGCTAGTTTATTTTAACCGCTCTAAAACGCCCTTTCGTTTGACAATATTTTTATAATCCCACTGAATTTCGCTTGCTTTTTTTAGCCAGCGTTTTAAGTCGGATGGGTTAATTTGGTCGACTGAGGTATAACGAAATTCTGCCGCTTTAAAAGAACCTTCGTTGATAAGCTCTTTTTCCTCAAAAGACTGACCGCTCCAAAACAATAGCCGAACATTGTTTTTTAGTTTGCTGTAACCTACAATAGGGTTTCCGTCTAAAAACCAGACCGGATGCGCGTGCCAGATTTTATTCTCGGCCTCCGGCAGATTTTCGTCGATTAGTACCGCCAGTCGATCGCAGATTTCCTGATCGGAACTGCTTTGTAAATTATTGTAATCCTGTATCGCTGTATTCATGATGCAATTGTTTTGGCTGTGTTTTTTGCTTCAATGGTAGTAGCTAAAATACGTTTTTTAGTTTGACAAAATCAGGACAAAAAGTTTTTATACCTCCAGATTGATATGGGTATTAAAAGTAGTGGTAAATTGCTGTACAAACTCTTTGGTGTATTGCCCGGTAACGTCGAGATCAGGGTCTAAAATGGTAATTTCAAGTCCGGTTAATTGATTGCTTTGAAAAAGGAGTGAAAGTAGCTCATTGAACTCTTCATAAGTAAGTCCGTCAGGCGTTCGGCTGTCTACGCAAGGCATTACAACATCGTTTAGAACATCCAGATCAATATGCAGCCAGAAACCATCCAGTTTTTTGTTCTTTACTTCCGAAAGAAACAATTGTACGCTCTTTAAAATCCCCTGTTTTCGTAAGTTTTTAAGACTAACATAAGTGGCAGCCGAATTGCGAATTTCATTTTCATAGGCATCATCATATTCGCGGTTGCCCACGCACCATAGGTTTTCTTCGTTGATATAAGGACTCAGGTTTAGAATATTGGTTAGTTTTTCAGTTCCGTTTCCGGTAACTATTGATGCGGCCATTCCGCCAACACCCCCGGTTTCGGATAAAGCGACATCCATAAAATCGGTATGTCCGTCCAGATAAAACAATCCGTAATTTCCTTTTTGCTTTAAAGCGATAGCCGCTCCCACTAGAATGCTGCAGTCTCCGCCCAGAATAAATGGAAATTTGTTTTGAGAAAGCAAGTTGTTTAGTAAATAGGCCTGCTCTCTGGCATAACCAATCAGTGAATTGCTATTGAGAAGCTGAGTTTCAGGATCACGGCTATTTGAATATTTTGGAGGATCAAGCCTGATGATGTTTTTAGGGAGAATGACTTTGTGTAAATTATGTTTCCATAACCAATCCGGCAGTTTTTTTACGCCTGGTTCTTTTCCGGGTTGAGGTTCTTTTAAACCCAAATTTGATGGAAATTCAACAATGCATATTTCTTTCATAACCTTATTTATTTAGTGCTAAAGTTATGAAAATAAATCGCGCGCAAAGAGGGGATACCGCTATGTTTGTGTGGGATGTTCTGCAGGACAACAAACGTTTTCTGTAGATAAAAAAATCTGACCCGTTGTCACAAGTCAGATTTTACTATTTTTTCGGATTAAATCCGTTATCGATAAAAAGGTTTTTTTATTCGAGCTTCTTAATAAGCTGAATAGCACCTTCCTGTAAGGCTTTATGGTAATCACCTTTTTTTAGTTCCGGAAGCACATAGGCCGATACTATATCTTTAATTTCCTGATCGCTCATTTTAGGACGCAGTTTATTAACGCCCTGAATCTGAATTTGTCTAAGTTGCTTGCTTAAAACAATTAAAATAGAGGAGTCAATTTTTAAGGTAGAAACCAGGTATTGCTCAAAATCGGATGAATAATCGGTAAGGTTGGTATAGGGGGCTATTGAAGAAGTGGTTACAATAGTAATTTTAGTTTTAGTCTTGTTCTCGCCTGCTTTTAAAAAGTCGTTCAGATTCTTGATCTGGCTTGAAGTAAGGATTTTTTCAAAATCGTTTACATAATTAGTTGATTTTGCAAAGATGGCCTGTGCTTCGGTTTTGGTTTGCGCAAGAAGGGCATAGGGTAAAAAAAGAGTAAATGTTACTACTAGCAATATTTTTTTCATGGCAGATTTGTTTTGGGTGCCGCAAAATTAGTGCTTTATTATTAAAAAAAGGTCTCTTAATGGTTACTATAAATTAATATTTATTTTCATAGAAATTTCAAAAAAAAAAGTCCGACTTGCTTATGCAAATCGGACTTTAAAGGTTAAATATTACAACAAAGGAATTAAATGTTCCCAGTTTAGCTGTTTTGCAAAATCAAGAGCGGTTTTCCCATTGACAGTTTCGGCTTTCACATCAGCTCCAAATTCCAATAAAATTTCTACACTTGTTTTGTTTCCTGCGATGGTTTCACGGTGCAGAAAAGTATATCCCAGTTCATCTGTTGCACTAAGTTCTTCGGGATTATTTTTTACAAAATCAATAAGGCTTTCCTTCATGTTTTTGCTCATTGGATGTTCTACCAGATTTTCGGGCTTTTCTTTTTGATCTGAAACCACCAGTATGTCGTTGTAATCTCCAAAATCTAATCCCCAGGCTTCGTCGTGATCTTCTCTTTCGTCTTCATCCATTTCTGAACGCATAGCTTGTATGGTGAAAGCTCCGTAGGTTTTTCCATCGCTGGCAAACAACCAATCGCTTATTTGATTGGCAGGTATTTGTATTTCGTCGCCATTATTAACGTTGGTTAAATCATTAGGCTGATTTACCAGGATGCCATAAATGGTATCGCCGTCAAAATTGATATCGTTAATCCACATATGTTCGACTACGGTTTCTCCGTCTATTTCTTGTGTGAAGGCCAGTTTTACACAGGCAACATCAAGTCCCGGAACGATTCGGCGGTATTCCCACGATAATTCTCTCCAGAAATATTTGAAGGTTTCTTGTGCTCTTTTATAGGCTTCGATCATTATGGGGTTTTCCCCGTCGGCAAAGAAGGTAGGTGTGTTTTCCATTTGGTATTGTTTTTATGAAGTAACTTTTATAGAATTCTGAAATGTTTTAAACGAACAAAAAACCGATTTGTTTTGCAAATCGGTTTTTTATACTGATAAGAAAGTCAATTTAGAAATTTACATCGTCTGCAATGTTTCCTCCTTGTTCTGCAGCAAATTTTGCGGCATACTCCTTTTGTTTTGCTTGTTGATAGTCATGAAATTCTGTAATATCTGCTGAATTCCAGTTTTGATTTTGCTCGGTCATCCATTGCATGGCTACCGATTGGAAATCGGCAAGATTGATTCCGAAGTTTTCTAAAATCCATTGTGCGCCATCAATTCCGTACTCGTATGCCGCTTGTCGGGCACCTGCTAGTTCTTCATAGAAATAACGGTCGGTTCTGATTTTTTCAAGATTAGCAGCTCCTTCTTCCGAAATTTCAGCATTCAGGTTTTCTAACTGCGGAACCGTTACATTTTCGGCATAATATTGTCCAAACAAAGTGGTAACCGTAAACGAAGTATCTTCTCCCATACGCTGTGGCCAGATGGTGTTTAATTCTTCCCAGATTACAGGTTCAAATCCCATTGCTTTGCAAACTTCAAGGTAATCGACTCCGGCACTGATCTTAAGACACATTGCGGTATATGTTCTTAAATCTACACCATGTACAGGTTCTAGAAACGGATTGTTATCGTCAACTTTTACAAATCCCGAAACCTGAACTCCACTGTATTTTAAAGAGTTGGCGTGTTCAAAACGAATCATCTGATCTGAATCGCAGTTGTTCCATTCGGTGTAAACCGTTCTTCTGTAATTGAAATATATGTTTTGAATGTCTTTGTCTTCCAGATTTTCTCCACTTGCACGTTCGTCTGCAATCCATGCTTCGGCTCTTTCGGCAACTTCGGCATCAAAATCTTCTACAGTATAATGTGTTCCATGTAAAGTTTCCGGATCGTATTCTACTTCCTGATCCTCATTTTCGTATTCATTTTCATAATTGTTATTTGAAGTTTGTGCTTCATAATTCTGGTTTTCCTGCTTGTTGTCTCCAGTTAGAGCTCCAAAAAGTTTTTTAAACATTTTTCAAATTTTAGGGTTAATAAATTATTAGGATTGTATTTGATTTTGATACATTTTTTCGTTGTGCTCTTTTAAATCGGGTGTAATTGTATTCCATTCGTCGTACATAGCGCGCAAATAAACCTGATATAATTTGGGAGCATTTTTAATCACAAATTGTCTTTGTTCTTCTAAATCATCCATTTTAGACTGAATTTCACTTAAAACCTTTTTGTTTGATTCGTGAATTTTACTCAAACTTAATTCATGACGCTGATGGTACAATTCGCGTTCTTTGTTGTTTTCGGTTTCAAAGACTTCATACAAATGCGCAGTTCTTTGTTCGGCCAGACCTCTTGCAATATTTTGCAGATTTCTACCCTGTGTACTAGGCGCAAAGGTGTTTTGCGTTTTGCAATAAGGGCAAGCGATATAGGTTTCGATTAAAAATATTTTTTCGATTTGAATATTGCCGCCACATTGTGTACAGCTGAATTTGTCTTTAATGGCTTCGTATTCGTCGACTATTTTTTGATATTCGATTTCGAGGTCACGTTCCTGTGTTTTTTCGATTTGATTTCTCCAATATTCGTATTGATCTTCAAAAGCATGGTAACGATCAGAACAGTGGTTTCTAAAATCGGAAACCAGATTGTGGTGTTTGCTTAAAACAGAGATCTGTGAATTGTAGTTGTAATAAACGTTTATTATTTTTTCGTCGTAGGTAGTTCTGGCTTTTTCTCTGATATTGGACAATTGCCCGTTTACGCCTGAATAGACTTTATGAAAGGTTCTTTTGTATAAATCGTCATCGGTTTGTAGAATTTCTTTCAGCTCCGGAATAGCTGCCGTGGCAAACTCTTCCATTTTGGCTTCTAGTTTTTCTAAGAAATTAAACCATCTTTCCTGTGATTCCTTAAGCTCTGAATACCATTCGGGAACAGCATCTTCGCCTTTTTGTTTGTTGAATAATCCGAACACTATGTTTTATTTTTAAATTGAATTATCTTCTTTTTTAATGTAAACTCCGTCTGTAAGTTTGACGGCTATAAATTCAAATCCGCAATAGGCGCAATGTGTTACACCGTCTTGTTTGGCTCTTCCGGCACCACAGTTTGGGCAGTCTCTGGCATTCAGCTGCGCCTCGCTGCTCTCAGACTCACCGCCATAATTGGCTTGCTTTTTCGCATTGGCCTTGAGTTTGTCTAAAAATGAATTGATTTTTTTCTCTTCCATTACAATTGACTTAACAATTCGGTTTTTTTGTTTTTAAACTCGTCTTCGTCAATTAAACCGGCGTCAAATAAAGATTTTAGTTTTTGAAGTTTTGAAGTTATATCGTCTTTGATTTCTTCTTTCGGAGTTTCTTTATTTTGCTGTAATTGATTGAGAAGGATTCCCATACTCAACGCATTTTGGGTCGCATCGTGAAGCGCTGTTCCTTTATCGCCAATAGCTGTCGCGGTATTGAATTTGGTAAATTTATCCATATCAGTTACCATATTCATATTGGTGATTTTATCGTAATGCGCTGTAACTTCTTCCGGTAAGGTTACACTCGTGATGACAAACTGGGTTAGCTCGATTCCTAATTGCTCAAAATAGGGTTTAAGATAAGGTTCGATTTTTTTTCCTAATTGTGTAATATTTCCGGCAACGTCTGTCACGGTAATATTTTCGTTTGCGAGAACTTCTCCAAATTTTGGAGCTACAAAATCTCTCAGCTGATTTTGTAATTCAAAAATCGTGAGTTGCGGATAGGTTCCGGCATATTGTCGGAAGAATTTGGCAACATCGGCGATTTTAAGATCAAAACTACCAAAAGCGCGAACTCTGATTTGACCAAATTGCGGATCATTGAGCAGGATAGGAGCGGGAGTTCCCCATTTATTATTGATAAACTGATGGGTGTTGAAAAAATAAACATCAACTTTAAACGGACTTTCGAAACCGTATTTCCAGCCTTTTAGTTTGCTTAAAACAGGAATGTTTTCGGTAGATAAGGTGTAAAGTCCGGGAGAAAATACATCAGCCAGCTGCCCCTCATTTAAAAGCATGACGTGCTGACTTTCCCTAACGGTTAGTTTTGCTCCGTTTTTGATTTCTTTGTCTTCATCATAAAATTTCCACATCAGTAAATTTGGGTCACTTGTTGTGGCTTCAATTATTTCTATAAAAGGTAGTTTCATGAATTCTTATTTATAAGAAATAAAAATAAGAATTATAAGACGACGATACGCTCTTTTTATGTCAAGTTTTTAACAACTTTTCGTTTGTTAAAATTTTAAAACGTCCTATTGTCATTTCGACGTAAGGAGAAATCACATTTGCATATCGATAAAGAAACTCTTTGAGCATTATCCGTAACGTATGTCATTTCGACCAAAGGGAGAAATCACATTCGCATATCGACAAAGAAACTTCTTGACCATTATCCGTAACGTATGTCATTTCGACCAAAGGGAGAAATCACATTCGCATATCGATAATGATTGAAGATCTACTTTGTGGAATTTCTTGTGGGGATTTCTCGTTCCTCGAAATGACATACTTTGCGGATAATGTTCAAGAGTGAGGCAAAAAAATGGGTATAAAAAAATCCGATCTGTTTTCACAAATCGGATTCTTTAAATTGAAAATTATATGTAACCGTAAAACGGTCTATTTTTACAAGTGAATTACTTCGCCGTAAGCATCAGCTACAGCTTCCATAACAGCCTCGCTCATGGTTGGGTGAGGGTGGATCGATTTAAGGATTTCATGACCTGTAGTTTCAAGTTTACGAGCTACAACTGCTTCAGCAATCATATCGGTAACTCCTGCACCAATCATGTGGCATCCTAACCATTCTCCGTATTTAGCATCGAAGATTACTTTTACGAATCCGTCTGGTGTTCCGGCAGCTTTAGCTTTTCCTGAAGCTGAGAATGGGAATTTACCAATTTTTAATTCGTATCCTTTTTCCTTAGCTTGTTTTTCAGTTAAACCTACAGAAGCGATTTCAGGAGTTGCATACGTACAACCAGGAACGTTTCCGTAATCGATTGGGTCTACGTGTAAACCTGCAATTTTTTCTACACAGTTAATTCCTTCTGCAGAAGCTACGTGAGCCAAAGCTTGTCCAGGAGTAACGTCTCCAATTGCATAGTATCCAGGAATATTAGTTGCGTTGTAAGCGTTTACTAAGATTTTATCTCTGTCAACAGCGATTCCAACTTCTTCTAAACCGATGTTTTCAATGTTAGTTTTAATTCCAACTGCCGAAAGTACGATGTCAGCTTCAAGAACTTCTTCACCTTTTGCAGTTTTAACAAATGCTTTAACTCCTGCACCAGTCGTGTCAATACGCTCAACAGATGAGTTAGTCATGATTTTAATTCCGGCTTTTTTCAAAGAACGCTCAAATTGTTTTGAGATATCTTCGTCTTCTACAGGAACAACGTTTGGCATAAATTCTACAATAGTAACTTCAGTTCCCATTGAGTTGTAGAAATGGGCAAATTCTACTCCAATTGCTCCAGAACCTACGATAATCATAGATTTTGGTTGTGTTGGTAAGGTCATTGCCTGACGGTAACCAATTACTTTTACACCATCTTGTGGTAAGTTTGGCAACTCACGAGAGCGAGCTCCGGTTGCGATGATAATGTGATCAGCGCTATATTCAGTAACTTTATTGTCTTTGTCTGTAACGTCAAGTTTTTTTCCTGGTTTTAGTTTTCCAAAACCTTCGATAACGTCAATTTTGTTCTTTTTCATCAAAAACTGAACTCCTTTGCTCATTCCTTCAGCAACTCCACGGCTACGTTGAACCACTGCCGGGAAATCTTTGTCGAACTCAGAAACTTTCAATCCGTAGTCAGATGCATGTTTTAGATAATCAAAAACCTGAGCTGATTTTAATAATGCTTTTGTTGGGATACATCCCCAGTTTAAACATACACCACCTAAGTTTTCTTTTTCAACTACAGCTACTTTAAAGCCTAATTGTGAAGCTCTGATTGCTGTTACATATCCACCGGGACCACTTCCTAAAACAATAACGTCGTATTTCATTTGTTTGGTTTTTAGTATTTATTACCGAAAATGCAGTTTAATTCCGAAACTCATTTGTCGATTTATTCTTTTGTTATTTGTGCTTGCGAATTTAAGGATTTATTTTAAAAAATACTTTAAAATTTATTTTTAGCCTCGCCGATTTTGATCTTTTCACAGAGATTGTGCGAAATGTTAATTGTTAATTATGAATTATAAATTTAAAATTATGTTTTTTGCTTTAAATCTGCAAAATAAAACTTTCATTAACAAAGCGGAGTCGAAGACCTTTCGTGCTCAAAAGGTCTTCGACTCCGCTCAGCGTATATTATATCGAATTAAAAATTAACAATCAATAATTACACCTTAACATGTCCCCAGTTTTCACCGCTGGCGATACGTCGTATCTGCATTTCGCTTACGCCAAATTGTTTGGCAATCATTTTCAGACGTGTTTTTTGTTCCGGACGTGCGAGGATTTTTTTGATTAACATGACTTTGGTCGTCGTTAATTTTCGTCCGTCGGCTTTTAAATTGTGTTCGATCAGGTTCTTTTTAGCCTGAATAACATGTGGACTTTTGCGGCTGTGTGCCATCATTTCGGCTTTAGTCGCCCAACATAAATTTTTTACATCATCGTTGCTGCGGTTGTAATCCAGATGAAGTACATAAGTTTGTTCTTCGGACTCTTTTGGGATGAAGTAATGTGCGACTAATTTGTACAGGAAAAGATATTTGTTGACAATTTTGTCGTCTTTTTTGACCTTAAATCTAAAGGTAGGATAACCATCGCTTAAGCCGCCTTTCAGGATGCGTCCGTTTTGAATTTCATCTGAAAAACTAATCAGTCGGCCTTTGTTTGAAATGGCATATCTAAGTTGTAATGAGGCGTTTATTTCTATTTCTTTGAATTCTTCGTTAGGATAAAATCTGTTTTGTGGCATTTTCTTTTGCATTTGAATTTTGTCTCTCAAAGATAAATAATTCAAAAAAAAGGAATGCTATCCTAAGGCCTGTGAACCAGTAGATTTATGATTCTTATAACGCTAATTTAACTTTTTTAAGAACTTTTTTAGCATTTCGAAATCTCTAGTTGGCCACAGCAAATTGAGAGTCGTACAGATTTTTGTAATAACCGTCGGTTTTAAGGAGTAATTCGTGATGCGTTCCCTGTTCTACGATCAAGCCTTTATCCATCACCACAATTTTGTCGGCGTTTACAATGGTTGCCAAACGGTGCGCGATGATGATCGAAGTTCTGCCTTTGGTAATGGTTTCGGTCGCACGCTGAATCAATTCTTCAGAATAAGTGTCTATGGATGATGTTGCTTCGTCGAGAATTAAAATACTCGGGTTGCTGACATATGATCTTAAAAAGGCAATTAACTGACGCTGACCAGATGAAAGCATTACGCCACGTTCTTTTACATCAAAATCATAATTGTCGGGCAAACTCATGATGAAATCGTGGACTCCAATTTTTTTGGCAGCCTCTAAAACCTGATCGCGCGTAATTTCGGGATTGTGTAAAGTAATGTTGTTGTAAATGGTATCGGCAAATAAAAAGACATCTTGTAAAACCACGGCAATTTGCTTTCGCAGGGATGCCAAAGTATAATTTTCGATATTATGTCCGTCAATGCAAATGGTACCGCTGTTGATCTCGTAGAAACGATTCAATAAATTGATAATAGTTGACTTTCCAGCACCTGTCGAACCTACAATGGCAACAGTTTGCCCTGATGCGACAGATAAATCAATTCCTTTTATCACTTCTTCTTCCGGAATATAACTGAAGCGGACGTCTTTAAATTCGATGCTTCCTTCGAAAATTGGGGCTTCGATCGTTCCGGTATCCTGAATATGATCCTGAGTATCGATAATATCAAACACACGATTGGCAGCAATCATCCCTAATTGCATCTCGTTGAATTTATCCGCAATCTGACGTAGTGGATTGAACAGCATTCCAATAAACATGGTGTACGAAAACAAATCTCCAAAAGTGGTAAAATGATCTCCGTTCAGAATTTTAAAGCCACCATAAACCACAACCAATCCCAAAGTAATGGAAGAGATGATATCTGCAATCGGGAAAAATATCGAGTTGTATAAAATGGTTTTGATCCAGGCAACTCTGTGTTTGTTGTTGATTTCTTTGAAGTTATCGGCTTCGATTTGTTCGCGGTTAAAAAGCTGTACGATTTTCATTCCCGTAACACGTTCCTGCACGAAAGAGTTCATGTTGGCAATCTGCGTGCGGACTTCTTCAAAAGCGACCTGCATTTTACGCTGAAAAATTCGGGTAATGTACACCAGAATTGGCATGGCAACTACTACGATCCATGTTAATTTCCAGTTCATGTAAAACATAAAAATAAGGACCACCAGCATTTTCATCAAATCACTGATGATCATAAAAAGCCCCTGGCTAAAAATACGAGCGATGGACTCAATGTCTGAAACGGATCTTGTTACCAATTGTCCTACGGGTACAAGGTCAAAATACTTCATTCTGAAGCTCAGTATGTGTTTGAAAAGTTTGGTACGGATGTCTTTTACAATGTCCTGTCCAAGCCAGTTGGCCCAGTAAACAAAATAAAACTGAGAGAATACTTCCATCAATAGAACAACTCCCATTAAGATGATGTAAAGAAGTAAACCTTCTTTGTCATGCGTCTTGATATAGCCGTCGACGGTTTCTTTTAATAAGTACGGACGAAGGGCTGCAAAAATAGAGAGCGAAACAGCAAAAATAATAACGCCGTAGTAACGCCATTTATAAGGTTTGGTATATTTTAAAATTCGTTTGAATAATCCGGTATCAAATGCTTTTGCTTTCATTTATTTATTGAGGCATTAAGCATTAAGCATCAGGCTTTAGGCTTATTGCCTATGGCCTATAGCCTAAAGCTATATATAATCGTAATCAATTTCGGTTAAATACAATCCGTGTGCCGGTACCGAAAAACCGGCTTTTTCCCTGCTTTTACTGGCGATAATATTTTCAAGATCGTCCAGAGAAATTTTATGCAAACCAATATTTACTAATGTTCCAACAATTGCGCGAACCATATTTCGAAGAAAACGATTGGCCGAAATGGTAAATATCAGCTTATTGTTTTCCTGTTTCCAGTAGGCCTCAAAAACCGTGCAATCAAAAGTGTTGACATCTGTATTTACTTTCGAAAAACACTGGAAGTCGGTGTGGAGCAGTAAAATTTTCGCAGCTTCATTCATCAAATCTACATCTAATTTTTGATTAAAGTACCAACTCAATTCTTCTAAAAACGGATTTTTAACAGTGTTGATGTGGTATTCATAGGTTCTTCTGGTGGCATCAAATCGGCAATGCGCGTCATCGTGAACCGGAAGTATATTAAAAATAGCAATGTCTTTTGGTAAATAGGAATTGAGTTTATGAATCAAAGTTGGAACCTCCAATGGAGTTTCAACATCAAAATGGCCATACATTTCCTGTGCATGAACTCCGGTATCCGTTCGTCCCGCACCCATTACATTTATAGGTGTGTTTAATAAAATAGAAAGTGCTTTGTTTAAAGTTTCCTGAACAGAAGACGCGTTGGGCTGAAACTGCCACCCATGATAATGTGTTCCGTTGTAAGCAAATTGAATAAAATATCTCAAAGTAAAGGTTCAAAGGTTCAGAGTGGCAAAGGTACGAAGGTTTTTTTAAAAAAGGGGCTGAGGTTCTGAGGGACTAAGGTTCTAAGGTTTTTTTTGAAGGTTCTAAGGTGCTGAGATACTCAGGTTCTAAGGTCTTTCTTTATGAGGTTTGATTTTTTTAAGTTACTTAGTGTCTCAGTATCTTAGAACCTTAGCATCTTAGTTTCTCAGTACCTCTGGCTTTAGCCAGAAACTGTTAAAACCCAAAATGCCAACCGCAGTTGACAGACTAAAAAATCGTGTCAGAAATTGACAATTCTAACGATGGAGAAGGAATCAAATTTTAACTTTTTTAAGTAAAAATTAATAAGAGTTAAATTTTAAAATTTTTCATTTTAACAGGAAGTATTTCTCCTATGTTTGTAATACTAAAATATTAAAACTATGAATGAAATTACTTCTTATTGGTGGATAATTTTAATCTTATTTGCCATTGTTTTTTACAAATTTATTTTGCGTGTATTTTTCGGAATGGTTATGGTTCCGGAAAATAAAATTGGTTTGGTAACCAAGAAATTTGTTTTGTTCGGAGCTGATAAATCGCTTCCTGATGGGCGTATTATCGCTACAAAAGGAGAAGCCGGTTATCAGGCACAAACACTTGCTCCGGGTTTGTACTGGGGAATGTGGATCTGGCAATATTCAATTGATATGACCGGATTTACGGTTATTCCGGAAGGTAAAATTGGATTGGTTTTAAGTAAAGACGGGCAGGAGATTCCAACCGGAAGAATCCTGGCAAGAAGAGTGGACAGTGATAATTTTCAGGACGCTACTTCTTTTTTAAACAATGGCGGACAAAAAGGACGTCAGACGGCATTTATTACAACAGGATCGTATCGTATTAATACCTTTTTGTTTGAAATTATAATTGCAGATCAGATCAAGATTTATGAGAATATGATTGGTATTGTGACCGCTCTTGACGGAGAGCCTATTCCGCAGGGACAAATTGCCGGGAAGTTTGTGGAAGGGCACAATAACTTTCAGGACTTTGATCAATTTTTGGACAAAGGAGGAAATCGTGGTCTGCAGCCTCAGGTAATGCTGGCTGGATCGTACTACATTAATACATGGGGAATCTTAATCGAACAAAATCCGATGACAGATGTGCCTATCGGATATGTTGGTGTGGTGATTTCTTATATTGGAGAAGACGGTCAGGATGTTACAGGAGATACTTTTAAACACGGAAATATTGTTTCAAAAGGACAACGAGGTGTTTGGATGGAGCCTTTTGGACCGGGGAAATATGCCTTGAACAAGTACACGACCAAACTGGAACCCGTGCCAACAACTAATTTAGTTTTAAACTGGGCAAATGCACGTAGTGAATCGCATGATTTAGATAAAAACCTGTCTACGATTACAGTTCGTTCGAAAGACGGTTTCCCTTTTAATCTTGACGTAGCGCAGATTATCCATGTACCGGCAAATGAGGCTCCAAAAGTAATTGCGCGTTTTGGAAGCATGAACAATCTGGTTTCTCAGGTTTTAGAGCCTACCATTGGTAATTATTTCAGAAACTCGGCTCAGGACAGTGATGTAATTTCTTTCTTAAGTACGAGAAAAGAACGTCAGGAATCTGCTAAGAATCACATAAAATTAGTACTTGACGAATATAATGTTAATGCTGTTGATACCTTGATTGGAGATATTGTTCCGCCGGATTCGCTGATGAAAACCTTAACGGACAGGAAGCTGGCTGAAGAAGAACAAAAAACCTACCAAACCCAAAGAATGGCTCAGGAACAGCGTCAGGGAATGGAAAAAGAAACGGCAATTGCAGATATGCAGAAAGAGATTGTACGCGCTTCGCAAAGTGTTGAAATTGCACAGCGTACTGCCGATGCGACCGTTAAGAAAGCAGAAGGTGACGCCACCAGTTTAAAACTGAATGTGAACGCTGAAGCCGAAGCAACTAAAATGCGTGCAAATGCTGAGGCAGAAGCAACGAAAGCAAGAGCAGGTGCACAGGCCGAAGCGACCAAATTGAATGCAAGCGCGGAGGCAGAGCGTATCTCAAAAACCGGTTTGGCCGAAGCAGAGAAAATTATGGCTGTTGGTAAATCGACAGCAGAATCGTACCAACTGCAAGTTAGCGCGATGGGTGGCGATAATTTTACCAGATACAAAGTAACCGAAGAGATTGGTAAAGGAAATATCAAAGTAATTCCTGATGTACTAATCACCGGAAATGGCGGTTCTGATGGTTCTATTAGTGGTTTACTTGGGTTAAAACTCATGGAAATGATGGATACCAAAGACCTAAAAGAAACAAAACCACCCAAAAAAGGATAATAAGTTATAGTCCTGAAAGGTGACTGTGTTTTTTACTGAAATACCTAACATCTAATAAATCCGATTCGTTTTTTACGAGTTGGATTTTTTTTTGATTGTGAGATGTGAAATGTAAAAAAACTTAGAACCTTAGTATCTTAGCGCCTTAGCACCTTTTAAAAAAACCTTTGTACCTTTGCCCCTCTGAACCTCTTTACCTACTAAATGAAAAAAATTCTTCTGCTTTCGGATACGCACAGTCATATTGATGATACCATTTTAAAATACGTTGCTCAGGCTGATGAAGTGTGGCATGCGGGAGATATTGGCGATCTGAATGTTACGGATACCATTAAAAAGTTGAAACCGCTTCGTTGTGTGTATGGTAATATTGATGACGCACAGGCGCGATTGGAATTTCCTTTACACAATCGGTTTTTATGTGAGGATGTTTCGGTCTGGATTACGCATATTGGAGGATATCCGGGAAAGTATAATCCTAATATAAAAGAAGAAATGGCACTGAATCCGCCCAAACTATTCATTTGCGGGCATTCACATATACTGAAGGTTATGTTTGATAAAAAAAATAATCTGTTGCATATGAATCCCGGTGCAGCTGGAAAAAGTGGGTTTCATCAGGTCCGAACGATGTTGCGATTTGTAATTGACGGTGATAAAATTAAGGACCTGGAGATTGTAGAAATCGGGAAGAAATAAACTTGACTTAAAGCGGTAAAGGGACCTGAATTTTGATAAAAGTTCCTTCGCCTTTTTTTGAGGTAATCGAGATAGTTCCTTTGTATTTCTTGATTCGGGCCCTGATTCGGTTGAGACCAAAACCTTCAACATGGTTTAGTTTTTCGGTTTCAAAACCTTTTCCGTTGTCCTGAATTACAATGAGAAATTGGTTGTTTTTTTCGGATAAGGAAATTTTAGCTTTTTGCGCGTCACTGTGTTTGATGATGTTGTTGAATAGCTCTGTCACAATAAAATAAAGCTTCATTTCAAATTTTTCGGTGTATCTTTTTTTAGTCGGAATGGCACTTGAAAATTCAAAATGAATATGCGAATTGGAGTTTCTTTCACATAAATCTTCCAGGGCATAAATTAAGCCAAAGCGAACCAGAAGGGTAGGAACCAGATCGTGCGAAGCATCCCTTAAAAGATCATGGGCTTCCTGCAAAATAGCTTTTGCTTTCTTAATCTCGTCGGATTCTATATTGTTTTGTGTTGTAAAAGTTTTTAAGTGAAGTCCGACAGAAGAGACCAAAGAGTTTATGTTGTCGTGCAAAAACGATGCGATTTTTTTTCGTTCTACCTCCTGGCTGTCGATAGCGGCATTAATTACGTTTAGCAATATTTTTTGTTTGATCTCTTTTCGTTTTATTTTTTGCTTCAGTTTATTGTTCTGATAGAAAAAATAGAACAGGAAGAATAACAAGATTACCAGTACAATCGACAAGCTGATGATTTGTTTGTTTCGTATGTTTTCTGAAGGAGAAGTGCTGTTTTCTTGCGAATTTTCGGCAACTGCAATAGTTGTCTTTTCAGAAGCCGTTTTCTGCTGAGAAGCTGCAAGGCTGCTATTTAAAGAAATTAAAAGACTGGAAAATAGAAAAATTCTAAAAAGAGACATGGTGTTTTGAATTGTTTAGGTGTGTTGGTATGGGCATCAGGAATTGATCAGATTGTTTCTCAGGGCATATTTTACAAGGCCAATGGTACTTTTTATCTGTAATTTTTTCATGATATTTTTTCGGTGTGTTTCTACGGTATTTGTGCTGATGAATAGCTGCTCGCTGATTTCTTTTCCGCTGTATTCTAAGGCAATTAAGGTGATGATTTCAACTTCACGCGCGCTTAGAATAGGGTTTTCGACCTGAATGTTTTTGTTGAGTTTAGGATTGTTATGAGAGAAGATATTAAAGATTTTTTCTCTTACCGAATCGCAAAAATATTCCTGTCCCTGATAAACGGCTTCTATGGCCTCGATTATATTTTCTCCGGCGCATTTTTTGGTGAGGTAACCTTTTACGCCTAGTTTCATTACTTCTTTGATAATTTTTAAATCATCGTAGCTGGACAAAATAATGATTTTGCATTGAAATTCTTTCTGCAGCAGCTCTTTAACTACTTCTATGCCGTCTTTTTTAGGCATGCTGATGTCCAGGATCAAAATATCGGGATTGCTTTGAATGATATCATTATAAACAGTGGTACCGTCCAGTGAATTGCCTACCACTTCAAAATTTTCAACGGTCTGCAGCAGATTGGTCAGGCCGTCAATAAGCACCTGATGATCATCTGCAAGGTGTATTCTTATTTTGTGTTTCATAATTAGTTTAGGAGCTGAAACACAAAATTAAGCAAAAATTATCTTACAAGGTTTCTTTTTAAGGTTGTTTTGGCTGTTCTGTTTAAAATGGCAGAAAATGTAAGGCACAAAAAAACCCGAATTTAAAATTCGGGTTCTCTTCGCACAAAAAATTTAAGTTTATAGGTTTACCTCAAACGGTCTACAGATTTTACAAGATCTTCATCCTTTTTGATGGCCTTATTAGCTAAAACTAATAATACGATAGCAACAATAGGTAGAAACATCCCAATACCTTTCTCTGATACAATGGTAGTAGTATCTCCAGATAAATTTAGAGAACGATATACAAATAATCCCAATAAAATTAAATTTAATATTATGTTCAGTCTGCCCATTACAAACTGATTTTGTCTTTTTTTGTATGAAATGATACTAAGAATAGTAAGCATGGTACTTAAGCTTAAAAGAACAGCGTAAAACTTATCCTGCATAAAGTAAAATGGCTTACCATTATTTAAGGTCCAAAGCGGAATAAAAAAAAGTAATACCCCTGTGATTAAAAAGGTAAGAATTAAATATACGGTTTGAATTCGTTGTATCATGGTCTAAAATTGTTTTACAAAAATATATTTTCTTTTTATAAAATACTATTGTATGATTAAATTTTATTCGTATTATTGCATCATAATACCGTAAGCACTTCATACTGCGGTCAATCGAAAAAAAATATCTACCTATTCTTTTTACAGTATTTCCGTTAAAATAATTAAATTCATAGAACATTCATGTTTGATATTTCTGCATTAAAAGAAATGAAGCTTTCTGAGCTTCAAGAAATAGCTAAGTTAGCTAAAACTATAAAGTTTAATGGTGTTAAAAAAGAGACTTTAATCAGTCAGATTTTAGCACATCAAGAAGCGACTGTAGCGCCGCCGGCAAATCCTGTGGCAGAAGCGGAAATAGTTGATGATAAACCGAAAAGAGCAAGAATTGTTCCGGCCAAAAAAACACCAATCAGCAAGAATGCACCAGTTCTGGAATTTGATAAAGTAGAGGAAACTCCTGAAAAAGCAGCAGCACCGGTTGCAGCAAATAAAACCCCGGCGATCAAAGCAAATCCTAAAACCAATCCTAAGATAAAAGGAAATGCAGCGGCGAAAGAAACAGCAGAAGTTAAAATTGCCGAAGCAGCTCCGGAGGTTCAGGAAAACAACGAAAATACCGAGAATACTGAAAATACGGAGAATCAAACAGTAGAGAAAAAAGGACCGAAGATCGTAAAATTTAATAAATCAGCTTACGAGAAAAAGGTCGCTTTGCAAAAAGAAAAAGAAGCAACAAAAGAAGCAATTCCGGAAAACGAAACGGTAGCAGAAGTTCCGACAGCTGAAAAAGCAGAAACACCGGTTCAAACCAAAAAGGTTAATCCGAACCAGAATAAAAATCAAAATCAGAATCCCAACCAAAACCCAAATCAGAATCCAAATTCTAACCAGAACGGGAATGGAAATAACGGGAATCAAAATCCAAACCATAAAAATAAAAAGAGTAATTTCAGAGATTCAGACTTTGAGTTTGACGGAATTATCGAAAGCGAAGGTGTTCTTGAAATGATGCCGGACGGTTATGGTTTTTTACGTTCATCCGATTATAATTATTTAGCCTCTCCCGATGATATTTATTTATCAACGTCACAAATCAGATTGTTTGGTCTTAAAACCGGAGATACTGTAAAAGGAGTGGTTCGTCCTCCAAAAGAAGGGGAGAAATTTTTCCCTCTTGTTCGTGTACTAAAAATTAATGGTCACGATCCGCAAGTTGTTCGCGACAGAGTTTCTTTCGAACATCTTACCCCGGTTTTTCCTTCTGAAAAATTCAAATTAGCCGAAAAAGGCAGTTCAGTTTCAACCCGTATTATCGATTTGTTTTCTCCAATTGGAAAAGGACAGCGTGGTATGATTGTCGCTCAGCCTAAAACGGGAAAGACAATGTTACTAAAAGACATTGCCAACGCAATCGCAGCCAACCATCCCGAAGTATACCTTATTGTTCTTTTGATCGATGAGCGTCCTGAAGAGGTGACCGATATGCAGCGTAGTGTAAGAGGAGAAGTTATCGCTTCTACTTTTGACAGAGAACCACAGGAACACGTGAAGATTGCCAATATCGTACTTGAAAAAGCAAAACGATTGGTAGAATGCGGACACGATGTGGTTATTTTACTCGATTCTATTACGCGTTTGGCAAGAGCTTATAATACAGTTCAGCCTGCTTCAGGTAAAGTTTTAAGTGGAGGTGTTGATGCTAATGCATTGCAAAAACCAAAACGTTTCTTTGGAGCGGCAAGAAATGTAGAAAACGGAGGTTCGTTAAGTATTATCGCAACAGCATTGACAGAAACAGGTTCTAAAATGGATGAGGTGATCTTTGAAGAATTTAAAGGTACCGGTAACATGGAACTTCAATTGGATCGTAAAATTGCCAACAAACGTATCTTCCCCGCTATCGATCTTACTTCGTCAAGTACACGTCGTGATGATTTATTACTGGACGAGAAAACATTACAAAGAATGTGGATCATGCGTAAATACCTGTCTGATATGAATCCGGTAGAATCTATGGATTTCGTAAACGACCGTTTCAAGAAAACCAGAAACAATGAAGAGTTTTTGATTTCTATGAATGACTAGGAGAGGTACTGAGGTTCTAAGGTTCTGAGATACTAAGATATATAGACTATTTAGATAAAAGGTCCTGAGTTTTAAAGTGTGAAATGCATTTTGAAACTCAGGGCCTTAATTTTTTTAATATCACAGCTACTCAATCACTTGACTTTTGGGCAACTTAAAATTTCCAAGAAAAATAATTTAATCTCGTTACATACCGATCGGTATTTTGATTATATTTGTTTTGAAAATTTCTATTTCAAACGGAAAATGATGAATACTTCTGAATTTATATTGGATAAAGTGGCCCCAATTTTTAACAAGCAGGGATACATTGGTACCAGTCTGACAGACATAACCAACGCAACCGGCCTTACGAAAGGAGCTATTTATTGCAATTTTACCAATAAAGAAGATTTGGCACTACAGTCGTTTCGGTTCAATGTCGATTTGGCGATAACACCTTTATTCAAACTTGTAGCAGCTAAGAGTGGAAGTCTTGATAAACTTTATGCTATTACGAATTATCAGAGAAGTTATTATGATTTGGTCAAAGATAGAGGCGGATGTCCGATGCTAAGGGTAGGAGTTGATACAAAATTTATCAATCCATTATTGTTTCAGACCGCTCAGAATTTATCCCAAAAGTTTATTACCGGACTGACGAATATTATCAGTGAAGGTATTGCTAAAGAAGAGATACTACCAACTACGGATCCTCTGAAATACGCAAAAATAATATTGTCCTTAATTGAAGGCAGCTCGCTTTTGGCCTTTACACATAATGACGAGAGTTACATCATTACTGCAATGGACTTTATAGACAGTATAATAATTGATAAAATTAGAAAATAGTTTTTTTTTAACCTGTCAGATACCGATTGGTATTTGATGCAATAGATTCAAAGAATGGAAAAAGTATTAAAAACAAAAAAGAAAATCAGATTTCAGGATTGTGATCCTTTTAATCATTTAAACAACGCAAAGTATCTGGAGTATTTTATTAATACCAGGGAAGATCAGATTGCGGAACATTACAATTTAGATATCTTTAAATATCTTAGGGAAACAGGAATTAGCTGGGTGGTAGCCTCCAATCAAATCAGTTATATGCGACCTGCTTCTACAATGGAAACAGTACTGATTGAGTCACAATTGATTCAGTATAGCGATAATTTTCTGCTGGTTGAAATGAAAATGTGGAATAAAAATGAAACCGAATTAAAGGCAATTTTATGGATAAAGTTCTTTCATTATAATATTCAGAGCACAAAACGTGCTTCTCATTCTGATGATTTGATGAAATTATTTGAATCGGTTGTTGTGCCAGTCGAAGAATCTATTTTTGAAAACAGATGTTTAGAAATTGTACAGAAGTTAAAATCAGGAGTACCCGCTTAAATAAGAAATCATTGCGATGGCTTATTTAAAAGTTACTCTAAGACACAAGAATACTCTTTAAGGAATAGAAAAAATAAATGAGAGGCTGTCTAAAAAGACAGCCTCTCATTTATAAAATTAAGGGGATAACTTAGTTTCTCAGAATCTCAGAACCTTAGAGTCTTAGTACCTTATTTAATCGGTTTATCGACTACCGGTCTGTTTTCTCTATTGGCTAAATCCCAGGCAATGGCGAAGGCTAATTTTGTTCTTTTGGTCAAAGCATCGTATTCGATTTTTTGAGGTTCGTCACCTTTTCCATGATAGTCTTCGTGCACGCCATTAAAGAAGAAAACAGCTGGAATTCCATATTTTGCAAAGTTATAATGATCAGAACGCTCATAAAAATGATTTGGATCTTTCGGGTCATTAAATTTAAAATCTAAGTCAATTTTGGTGTATTTCTCGTTTTGAGCCACCACAATATTGTGTAAGTCAGTTGAAAGTCTGTCGGCTCCAATTACGTAAACATAATTGTTTGTTTGTGCGTGTTCAACATCACGACGGCCAATCATATCGATGTTAATGTCGGTAATCGTATTGGCAATTAGGAACAATGGGTTCTCAGAATAATAACGCGAACCATGTAAGCCGTGTTCTTCACCGGTTACATGCAAAAACAGGATGGAGCGTTTTGGTCCGTGCCCGTCTTTTTTGGCTTTTGCAAATGCTTTTGCCATTTCGATAACAGCAACTGTTCCGGAACCATCATCATCGGCACCATTATAGATTTCACCTTTTTTTACTCCAACGTGATCGTAATGCGCTGAAATTACCAAAACTTCATCAGGTTTTTCAGAACCTTCAATATAAGCCCAGATGTTCTCTGAATCCGGTAAATTTTCGTTGCGTCTGGCATTTAAAAAAGCGGCAGGAATGTGTTGGTAATAATCGGTTGCTCCTTTAGGAAACGAAATTCCGCTTTTTTTGTATTGTTCGATCATGTAAAGACCTGCTTTCTTTTGTCCTTTCGATCCGGTTTCACGACCTTCCATTTCATCTGAAGCGACAACATAAAGCATCGTTTTCAGATCTTTTTCAGAAATATAATCGATGTATTTTGATGGATCTGAATTGTCTTTTGAGGCAGCTGACTGCGTGTTTTTACAGGAAAATGCAGTGCCTATTAGCAATAATAGTATGATTTTTTTCATGTTGTGTTTAGTGTAAATTGATAAAGGTATAGAAAATGTAGAAAACTAATAAGAATGAGATGATCATAAAATTGATGGTCAGCAGTACAATGCTTTTAAAAAAGGAAATCCATCTTGTTTCTCCGTAAAAACGGTGGTGTGCCGGGAAAAAATAGTAGAACATCCAGAGACCTCCAAAGAAATCGGTTACGCTTGAGATAAAAGATATTGGACTGTCTTCTCCGAATAATCCAACCAATCTTCGGATGACAAATAAGATGAAGGTTACCAGTAGTAAAAATGAAAAATAATGCAGGGTGAAGATGCCATGGTCAAAATAATACCATCTTTTTTTGCCGTGAAAGATCCATAGAATGAAAGCAAATAGAGGCATTATAATAAACAGAACTTTTGGAATGTTGTGTACAAATGACTCTGTGAATTTGTTAATGATCTCTTTTTTGGTATTGTGCTCTTTTACGTATTTTGCTTTTTGAACTAACCAGTAACTAAAAGAATCCAGCTTTTTGTCCTCGGGGGCATATTTTTGAACGGAATCGACTTCTCGGGTGAATTTATCAAAACCGTCTCCGGGTTTTAAATCGTTAAGATCTCCTGTGAAAACGTTTTTTGGAGCTTCTTTTTTGTTGCTTACTTCCAGATTAAAATCAGCTGCGGCATCCTCGGAATGACCCGGAAATAAAGCGATCATTAAAAAAGTAACAAAACTGATAAAAATGTATAAACGAACAGGAGCTAAATAAGATAAACGTTTTCCGGAAAGATATTCTTTAGTTAAAGCAGAAGGTTTAAACAAAAGGTTTTTGATTGTTCGCCAAAAAGCATTTTCGTAGTGTGTCAGATCTTCAAAAAAGTGAACGAACAAATGATGAAATGTTTTTCGGGAATCGGTGTTTTCCTGTCCACAATTGGGACAAAATTTTTGTTCAACAACATGCCTGCAGTTTAAGCAGGTTTTGTCTTTTCTAATCGGACTGTGTGACATTGATTATAAATTACTTTGGTTTGATTTTGGTTTGTTTTTAATCTGCAAATGTTGCAGATTTAAATGGGTTTACGCTGGTTCTTTTTATGCGAATTTCACGAGTTAACGCGAATTAATTGTATTGCAATCAATGTAAATTGGTGTGCTGTTATTTATTTTTTTAGTACTTCGTTCAGAAAAAGCTGTAAGTGTTCAAAAGATCTTTTTGCAGCAACTGCATTATAGGCTGCACCTCTTGAGTTGTCATTTCCTGCTTCCGGATTTGTGAAAGAGTGTACGGCATTGGCGTAATAAATCATTTGCCAGTCGGCTTTTGCATCGCGCATTTCCTGTTGAAAAGCAGTGATTTCTTCTTTTGATTCATACGGATCGTCAGCTCCATGACAAATCAGTACTTTAGAGGTGATCGGTTCAATCTTGCGGGCAGCGTCTCTGGCTAAACTTCCGTGAAACGA